>DATBJE010000032.1:0-24085 GCA_036556565.1 Gaiellaceae bacterium | reverse complement strand
GACGGCGGCCAGGCCGAGGACGACGAGGCTCTGCGCTAACGTCAGCCGGCGGTGCGCGTCGCGATCGTCTCTGACATCCATGCCAACCTCCACGCCCTCGAGGCGGTGCTCGAGTCAATCTCGCAGGACGCGCCCGACGAGATCTGGTGTCTCGGCGACCTCGTCGGCTACGGCCCACGGCCCAACCGCTGCTGCGCCCTCATGGCCGAGCGGGCGGACCACTGCCTGATAGGAAACCACGACCTCGCGGCGCTCGGCCGGCTCGACCTGGAGGAGTTCTCGCCCGACGCGGCCGCCAGCGCGGCGTGGACCGCGAAGGCGCTCGAGAAGGGCCCGCGGGCGTTCCTCGAGCAGCTGGAGCCGAAGGGGGAGCGCCAGGGTGTCGGGCTCTTCCACGCGAGCCCGCGCGACCCGGTCTGGGAGTACGTCCTCTCCCCCGCGATCGCGTACGTCGCCCTCGGCGACGCCCCGCAGGACCTCGTGCTCGTGGGACACAGCCACGTCGCGCTCCACTTTCGCCTCGCGGACGGGACGTTCGCGCCTGCGACGGCCGAGACCGGGCTGGGGCTCGCGGGCGACCGGTGGCTCCTGAACCCGGGGTCCGTCGGCCAGCCGCGCGACGGCGACGCCCGGGCGGCGTGGCTCCTCCTCGATCTCGACGCGCGTCGCGCCACGTTCAGGCGCGTCGCCTACGACGTGGAGCGGACGCAGGCGGAGATCCGCGAGCGCGGGCTGCCGGAGCCGCTCGCCGCCAGGCTCGAGCACGGGATCTGATCCGCGCTAGCGCTGAGCGGCGGGCTGCCGCGCGACCTCGACCTCGATGCCCTCGCGCTCGAGGGCGAGCTGCACTTCCTCGCGCGCTTTGAAGATCCGCCACTTCACGGTGGCGAGGGTGATCTCGAGAGAGTCGGCGATCTCCGTGTACGGGAGCCCGACGACATCCCGGAGGAGCAGCGCCATCTTCAGGTCGGGGTTGAGCTGCGCCACGGCCCGCCAGACGGCGTCGATGGCCTCCACGCGCTCGGGCGGCGCGTCCACGACCTCGAGCGGCGGGAGGTCGTCGAGCGTCACGACCGCCTGCGGCTTCCGATCACGGGCACGGAGCTCGTCGAGGACGCGGTTCTTCGCCACCTGGAAGAGCCAGGTCGTGAAGCGGCAGCGAAGCGAGAAGCCGGGCAGGCCCTGGTAGATGCGGAGGAAGATCTCCTGGGAGAGATCCTCGGCGAGCGCCCGGTCGCCCACCATCCGCAGGACGTAGTTGAAGACCGGACCCTCGTACATCTCCACGAGGGTCTGGAACGCGCGCTCGTCACCTTTTTGCGCCCTCCGGAGCAGAAGGTGATCTGGCTGTGGTAGTGGCAAGCTTGTGACCCGGCCCGCAGAGTGCGAAGAGTATAGCCTCGGCGTTTGCTCTAGCGGAGCAGGTTCCTGCCGGTCATCCCCGCCGCAGGTGGAAGTCCGAGAAGCCGCAGACACGTAGGGATGAGGTCGGCCAGGGCGCCGTCGTCCTCCAGTCCCCCGTTCTCGAGAGTGACGACCAGGGGCACGCGGTTCGTCGTGTGCGCGGTGTGCGGGCTCCCGTCCGGCTCGAGGAGCTGCTCCGCGTTCCCGTGGTCGGCGGTGACGAGTGCGACGCCGTCGAGCGCCAGGACGGCGTCGACGACGACCCCGAGGGCGGCGTCGGTCGCCTCGACCGCCTTCACGACCGCCGGGATCACGCCGCTGTGGCCCACCATGTCGGGGTTGGCGAAGTTGACGATCCCGAAGCGGTAGCCGTCGCCGATCTCCGCGGCGAACCGACTGGCCACCTCGGCCGCCGACATCTCCGGCCTCTCGTCGTAGGTGGCGACGTCGCGGGGCGACGGCACGAGGATGCGCGTCTCCCCCGGGTGCGCGTCCTCGACCCCGCCGTTGAAGAAGTAGGTGACGTGCGCGTACTTCTCCGTCTCGGCGACGTGGAGCTGCCGGAGCCCGTGCTCGGCGACGACCTCGGCCATCGTCCCGGTCACGTCTCGCTCGGCGAAGGCGACGGGACAGGAGAAGTCGTCCCGGTAGCGGGTCATCGTCGTCAGGTCGAAGCCGGCCTCGAGGAGCCTCTGGGACAGCTGGCGCGCGCGGTCGGGGCGGAAGTTGAAGTGGATTGCCGCGTCGTTGGAGCCGAGGCGCGGGCCCGGGAGGACGACGGGCTCCACGAACTCGTCCGTGACCCCACGCTCGTAAGAGCCCTCGACCGCGGCGACCGGGTCGTCCGCGGTGTCCCCATCGCCGTCCACGATGGCGGCGAGAGCGCGGTCGGTCCGCTCCCAGTGCTGGTCCCGGTCCATCGCGTAGTAGCGGCCCGAGACGGTGACGATCCGGACGCCCTCCGCGACGAGCTCGGCGAGGTCGCTCCGCGCCGACGTGGGCGAGACGTCGCGGCCGTCGGTGAAGGCGTGGACGAAGGTCCGCTCGGCCATGCCCTCGCGCCGGGCCATCTCGATGAGCCCCCGGAGGTGGTCGATGTGCGAGTGGACGCCGCCGTAGGAGACCAGGCCGAGCAAATGCACGTCGCCGCCGCGCTCGCGTGCCCTCGCGAACGCGCCGACGAGCGCCTCGTTCGTGAAGAGCTCGCCGGTCTCGAGCGCGCGGTTGACGCGCATGAGGTCCTGGAGGACGACCCGCCCGGCGCCGATCGTCAGGTGGCCGACCTCCGAGTTCCCCATCTGGCCGTCGGGCAGGCCGACATCCTTTCCGGAAGCGCTGAGCGTGGTGTGCGGATAGCGCTCCCAGAGCGCGTCGAAGACAGGCGTGCGGGCCTGCGAAACGGCGTTGTCCGGCCCCGGCGGGGCGCAGCCCCACCCGTCGAGGACGACGAGCGCTACGAGCGGGACAGGCCGGCTGCCGTTTCGCAAATCGCCGTGAAGGAGTCGACGTCGAGGGAGGCACCGCCGACGAGAGCGCCGTCCACGTCGGGCTGCGCGAGGAGCTCCTCCGCGTTCCCGGGCTTGACGGAGCCCCCGTAGAGGACGGGGGCGTCGAGCAGCGTCTTGACGAAGGCGTGCGCCTCCTGGGCCATCTCCGGGGTCGCGGTCCGGCCGGTCCCGATCGCCCAGACGGGCTCGTACGCGACGACGAGCCGCTCGTGCGCAGGCAGGACGGACACCTGCCGGCGGAGCACGTCCTCGGTCTCCCCGCGCTCGCGCTCGGCCTCGAGCTCGCCCACGCACGCGATCACCGCGAGGCCGGCCTCGAGCGCGCGCTCGGCCCGCGCGGCCGTCGTCTCGTCTGTCTCGCCGAAGTACTGGCGGCGCTCCGAATGCCCGACGATGGCGCCGGCGACGCCGAGCTCGAGGAGCATCTCGGCGGAGACCTCGCCGGTGAACGCACCCTCGCTCTCCCAGTGGACGTTCTGGGCGTAGACCGTCAGCCCGGACGACATCGCTTCGCGCAGCGACGCGTACGGGGGGCAGACGACGACGTCGACACCCGCCGGCGGCGCGAAGGCGTGGCAGAACTCGATCGTCTCGGCCGGGCCCTTGAACATCTTCCAGTTGCCCGCGATCAACATGTCGATCGCCGGGGCCGCCGCGGGCCTCCCTCCGCTTCGAGCGTATCGCGGAAACCCCGACGGGTGGCGCGCGTGACCGTGCCGAAACGGTGCCGCATGCTCACGCCTCGGGAATCGCGATCACGCCCGGGAGGTCCTTGCCCTCCAGCAGCTCGAGCGACGCCCCGCCGCCCGTCGAGATCCAGTCGATCCGGTCGGCGAGCCCGAGCTCCTCCACCGCCCTCACCGAGTCCCCGCCCCCCACGACGGTACGCGCGTCCGCCCGGGCAACAGCCTCGGCCACCGCCTGCGTTCCCTCTGCGAACCGCGGCCACTCGAAGACGCCCATGGGTCCGTTCCAGAACACCGTCCTCGCCTCGCCGATCCTCGCTGCATAGCGCTCCCGCGTCGCGGGGCCGATGTCGAGCGCGAGCCAGCCCTCGGGAACCTCGTCCCAGGCGACGACCGTCGAGTCCGCGTCGGGCTCGAGCGCGGCCGCCGCGACGACGTCGTCCGGCAGCTCGTAGCCCGCCGCCCTGTTCACCTGCTCGGCCATCTTCCCGCCGATCAGGATGACATCCGCGGTCGTCTCCAGCGAGCGGAGGACGCCGATCTTGTCCTCGACCTTCGCGCCGCCGAGCACGGCGACGAACGGCCTGTCGGGAGCCTCGAGCAGCGATCCGAGCTCTGCGAGCTCGCGGAGGAGGAGCAACCCGGCGTACGCCGGCAGCACGCGGGCGACACCTTCGGTCGACGCGTGCGCGCGGTGCGCCGAGCCGAACGCGTCGTTCACGTAGAGGTCGCCGTGCGCCGCCAGCTCCGCGGCGAGCCCGGGGTCGTTCGCCGCCTCGCGCGCGTCGAAGCGCGTGTTCTCGAGCAGGCGAACCCGGTCGTCCGGGAGAAGCTCCCGCAGTCGCTCCTCGACCGGCGCCATCGAGAGCGCGGGATCCACGCCCTTGGGACGGCCGAGGTGGGACATGAGCACGATCTCGCCGGCCCCGCGCTCGAGCAGCAGCTCTATGGTCGGCACTGCGGCGCGGATGCGCGTGTCGTCCGCCACCCGCCCGTTCTCGAGGGGGACGTTGAAGTCCACGCGGACGAGAACCCGTTTCCCGGCGACGTCGGCGGCCTCGACGGAGCGGGGGCGGTGCACGACCTACAGGAGCCGCTGAACGAGGTCGACCAGGCGGCAGCTGTAGCCCCACTCGTTGTCGTACCACCCGAAGACCTTGACGCTCGAGCCGTGCGCCATCGTCAGCTGGCTGTCGAAGATGCACGAGTAGGGGTTGCCGACGATGTCGGAGGAGACGAGCGGCTCATCGGAGTAGAGGAGGATCCCCTCGAACGGGCCCGTGTCGGCGACCTCGCGGAAGCGCGCGTTCACCTCGTCCGCCGTCACCTCGGCTCCCACCTGGACGACGAAGTCGGTGAGCGAGCCGTCCGGCACCGGCGCCCTGACGGAGACGCCGTCCACCCGGCCCTTGAGCTCGGGGATGACGACCCCGATCGCCTTCGCGGCGCCGGTCGAGGTGGGAATGAGGTTGATCGCGGCCGCCCGCGCCCGTCGCAGGTCCTTGTGCGGGAGGTCGAGGATCTGCTGATCGTTCGTGTACGCGTGGATCGTCGTCATGAAGCCGGACTGGATCCCCCACGTGTCGTTGACGACCTTGGCGAGCGGCGCGACGCAGTTCGTCGTGCAGGAGGCGTTCGAGACGATGTGGTGCTGCTCGCGGTCGTAGGCGTCGTCGTTGACGCCGAGCACGAGCGTGACGTCGGGGTCGGTCGCCGGAGCGGAGATGAGGACCTTCTCGGCGCCGGCCTCCAGGTGCGCCTGGGCCTGCTCGCGCTTCGTGAAGATCCCCGTCGACTCGAGCGCGACCTGCACGCCGAGCTCCTTCCAGGGGAGCGCCGCGGGATCTCGCTCGTTCAGCAGCTTGAGCTCGGCCCCGTCCACGATGATGGCGCCGTCGCCGGCCTCGACGCTCGCGCCCAGCGGGCCGAGCACCGAGTCGTACTTGAGCAGGTGGGCCATCGTCTTCGCGTCGCCGAGGTCGTTGACGGCGACGATCTCGACGTCGGCCTGCCTCGCCCGGGCGGAGCGGAAGAAGTTGCGCCCGATCCGACCGAACCCGTTGATTCCCACGCGTACGCTCATCGCACCTCCGTGATTGCCCCCTTCCGCGGACGATTCTAACCGTGCTCGCCCTGACGAAAGACTGGCCTTGCACCGGCACCCGGCGGCGGATTACGCTCGCCGATCGAGCGGGTCCACCCTCGGCGGGCGTCGGATTCAGACCCCGTTCGGCGCCATTGCTCCGGGTGTGGTTCAAGCGGAGGGGGAGGTCGTCCTCGGAGCTTCCCCTCCGACCCGCTCTCCCCTTCTCGGCCGACTACGTCGCCGCGGCGGTGCGGTCCGCAGCCGTGTCGGCGATCGTCGCGTCGAGCGGGCGCGTCACGAAGCCGAGCTCGCGCTCCGCCTTGGCCGGTGTTCCGAACCACCACTGGGTCGCGGCCCGTGCCTCGCCCGGCTTGACGGGCCAGTGGAGAAGGGACGTCGTCGCCACGGCCAGCCCGACCGGGACGGGGATCATTCGGTGGCGTACGCCGGTCACGTCGGCGACGCGGCGGAAGAACTGGGCATGCGTCAGGTTCCCTTCCTCCGCGGTCAGGACGTAGCGCTCGCGCGCGCGTCCGCGCTCGGCCAGCAGGAGGAGGCCGGCCGCGACGTCTCGGGCATCGCAGAACGACAGGCCGCCGCGTGTCGTCAGGCGAAGCTTCCCCTTCAGGTAGCGGTACACCGGCCAGGTCGACACTCGATACCTGTCGCCGGGCCCGAGCAGGAAGCCGGGGTTGGCGATGACGGCGTCGTCGCTTCCCTCGAGCACGACTTGCTCTCCCGCGTGCTTGCTGGCGGCGTACGGGAAGCGCGCGGCGAACGCGGGGAACGGCGACGTCTCGTCAACCGGCCGGTCCACGGCGGGCGCCGGCCCGAGCGCGGTGATGCTCGAGACGTGGACGATGCGCGCGCCCGGCTCGAGGGCCGCGACAACGGCGCGCGCTCCCTCGACGTTGATCGCCCAGAGCCGGTCCTCGTCCGGGCGCTCGTGCGAGACGAGTCCGGCGAGGTGGAAGACGACGCCGCAGTCGGCAGCGGCGCGCCGCACCGAGTCCCGGTCGCCGACTTCCCCGCGGACGACCTCGACGCCGAGGTTCACGAGCCCGGCGTCCCCGGTCTGGTGCCTGACGAGCGCACGCACGTCCTCGCCCCGCTCGACGAGGAGCCGGATCAGATGGCCGCCGAGGAATCCGGTTGCGCCCGTCACGAGAATCGTCACGCGGCGGATTCTGGCGCGGGCCGCGGCGGGACGTCGGCCAGAGGCGTGCCGGCGAGCAACTCGGCTACGGTGTGGGTCGGAGGCCTGCCGCCCGACCCGAGCGAGGACATCAGTTGACGACCACCGCGCCGACCAAGCCGATGCATCCGTGGACGCGGCACATTCACGTCTCCTACGTGCCCGGGCCGCGGGACGCCCTCGTCGATGCGATGGTGCCCGAGCTGCTCGCGGCATTCGCGCGACTCGGTCACGGCGTCGAGGAGACCCCGACGCCCGAAACCGACGTCGTCCTGACGACGGCGCGCTTCGGCGAGCCGCTCGAATGGCGCGAGGCGACGTTCTTCTCCCTCCGCCGCACCTACGGCCTCGTTCACCAGCCGACGCTCTACACCATCGTTCACGCTCAGCGCGAGGAGTTCGACCGGTTGCTCGCGCACTTCGGCACGCTCCTGCAGAAGGAGCCGCCCGATCCACGGGATTACGAGTTTCCCGGGCTGTCTCCAACCGCCTACCACGTCCTCGTCGAGCAGGGGCGGCGCGGCGGCCCCATCCTCGCGCTCGAGCGGCTCGTGCAGGCCCAGGCGATGAGCATTCGCGTGCTGCTCGTCGTCGGCGATCAGCGCGCCGAGGACATCTATCACTTCGATCTCGTCGGCGCGTACCCCACGAGTGCGGGCGCGACGCTCGACGAGGTCTTCGAGGACACCGCCCGTCGGATCGCGACGACCGTGAGCACGACGGAGGTCACCGCGCACGAGGTCGTCGGGGAGGCGATCCCGCACAGCCTCTGGCAGACGCTCGAGACGCCCACGGCGATGGCCGCCGCCGGACGGGAGCTCGGCCGACGCGGCTTCTTCACGGAGATGGTGCGCATCGCCGACCTCGTCTCGGTTCCGGCCGTGACCGAGGGCGTGGCCAGCCAGTACAGCGAGGGATGCTTCTCGACCTGGGACGCGACGCTCGGCGCGCTGGTCGCGACCGTGACCGGCAGCGCCCGCCCGGTCGACAAGGGCGAGATCACCGAGGACGACCTCGCGGTCATCGCCGGCGTGCGCGAGGACGGCGTCGGGGCGCAGGTGCGGGAGGTCGACGGCAAGCGGAACGACCCACCGTCGTCGGAGGCCGTCGAGATGATGGACATGGACCGCAGGCTGCCGCAGATCGACTTCCACGGGGCCCGCGTCCCCGTCGTACGGTCGAAACTCCACGGGCATCGCGGCATCGCCGGGTACGACCCCGGACACGTCGAGTTCGTTCCGCTCGAGGAGCCGTACTACCACTACCTGGTGTCGTGCGCGACCGACGCGCAGGCGCAGGGCATCAAGGGTGCGTTCGAGCGTTCCCAGGCGATGCGAGACCCCGGCGACCCGCGAGCTGTCGCGTTCACCGTGCTGCCCGGCCACGGCTGCTTCATCGCGGAGAAGTGGGTCGACGGAAAGGCTCCGTTTCAGACGATGTGGGAGTTCATGGACGCCGGCTACCTGGAGATCGAGAGCCCCCTTCCCCAGGGCCCCATGAGATACGAGGAAGCCGGCGACGGCAGGATGATGCTCGCGGTCGCGCCGGAGCACGCTCGCCCGCGGTGAGGCCGGCGACGATCTAGAACCCCTAGAGCTCGGCGAGCCGGCGGATTCGCTCGAGCCGGCGCTGGGCAGCGGCCTTCGTCGCCGGCGGCCGGCACCGGCGCGCGAGCTCGCGCAGCGAGAGGGTCGGGTGGCGCGAGCGGAGACGCGCGATCTCGCGAAGCTCCGGCGAGAGCTCGCCGAGGCGCCCCTCCTGGTCGAGGTGCCGGATGGCGCGGAGCTGGACGTCGGCCGCCCGGCTCGTGCGCACGATGTTGGCGTGGTCGGCGTTGGCGAGCCGGTTTGCCCGCGCGCGGGTGGCGGCGAGGACCGCTTGCTCGCCGAAGCGAAGCGCGGCGTCCTGGGCGCCGAGGTAGGCGAGGAGCTCCGCGATCGTCTCCATCCCCTTCGCGTAGGCGACCGCGTGGCCGCTGCGCTCGTAGACGCCGAGGACGAACCCGTCGGCGGCGGCGAGCTCGCCGAGGAACCGGGCGGCGTCGACATCGGCGGTCCGGAGCTCGAGGTGCGCGTCGCGCGGCCCGCTCACCGAGCCCGCCGCGAGGAACGCGCCCCGCAGGTAGGCGGCGCGGCAGCACGCACGCGCCACCACGCGCCGCGGCGGGCGATCGAGCGGGACGAGGTTCGCGTCGAGGACCCCCGCCTCGTTCAGTGCCTGAAGCGCGCGGGCGTCGTCCTCCAGGTGGATCTGGTACCGCGTCGCCTGCTCGAACGCGCGCGGGCGGTACGTGCGGATCTCGCAGGGCACGCCGTAGGAGCGGAGGAGCGCGAACGCCCGCCGCGCGACCGGCCCGCTCGCCACCTCGAGGTGGAGCGCGATCCGGCCGCCGCCGCGCAGGTGCACGGTCCCCGCGGCGCGGACGAGCGCCGAGAGCTCGGCCAGCCGGCAGCACCGCTTCCGCGGCTCGATCGCCGCGAGCTCGCCGCGGACGTCGTCGGAGAGGCTCAGAGCTCGACTCCCTCGAGGGCGAGCAGCCGGCGCTTGTAGTCGAGCCCGAGCGAGCCGTACGAGCCGAGGCCCGAGGCCCCGACGACCCGGTGGCACGGGACGACGAGGGGGAACCGATTGCCGGCGCAGAACGTGCCCGCCGCGCGCTGCGCGTTCGGGTACCCGGCCAGCGCGGCCAGCTCGCCGTAGGTGACGACGTCCCCCCGGGGGACGTTCCGGAGCACGTCCGCCACCGCCGCCTGGAACGGGGTCGCCCAATCGAGGTCGAGCTCGACGTCGCCGAATGAGACCGGCTCGCCGCGGAAGTAGGCCTGAATCCGCCCGGCCAGCTCGTGGGCGACCTCGTCGGCGGGAGCGTCGCCGGCCCGCGGAAGCTCGTGGTACAGGAGGGTGCCGTCGCCGAGGTAGAGCTCCCCCACGCCCCACCCCGGAGCCTCGTACGCCACCACGTCCACGGCAATAGAATGCCCGCCGTGAGCGCTCCCGGGATCTTCCGCGTGCCGGCGCCGGTGAACGAGCCCGTGCGCGACTACGCGCCCGGCTCGCCCGAGCGCGCGAGCCTCCAGCGCCGCCTCGAGGAGATGCGGAACGAGCGCATCGAGATCCCCCTGATCATCGGCGGCGAGGAGGTCCGGACGGGGAACGTGCGCGAGGCGGTCATGCCGCACGACAAGGATCACGTGCTCGCCGACGTGCACCAGGGCGGGGCGAAGGAGGTCGAGCGCGCGGTCCAGGCATCCGCCGAGGCCTGGGAGGACTGGCACCGCGTCCCCTGGGAGGAGCGGGCCGCCGTCTTCCTCCGCGCCGCGGAGCTGCTCGCCGGCCCGTGGCGCGACACGCTGAACGCGGCCACGATGCTCGGCCAGTCGAAGACGGCCCACCAGGCCGAGATCGACGCCGCGTGCGAGCTCATCGACTTCTGGCGCTTCAACCCAGCGTTCATGACGCGGATGTACGAGGAGCAGCCGGTCTCGGGCCCCGGCGTCTGGAACCGGCTGGAATACCGGCCCCTCGAGGGCTTCGTCCTCGCCGTCTCGCCGTTCAACTTCACGGCGATCGGGGGCAACCTCACCGGGGCGCCGGCGCTGATGGGCAACACCGTCCTCTGGAAGCCGGCCTCGACGGCGATGCTCTCGGCCTACTACACGATGCGGATCTTCGAGGAGGCCGGCCTCCCGCCCGGGGTCATCAACCTCGTGTACGGCTCCGGCAAGGAGATCGGCGATCCCGCGCTCGCGAGCCCCGACCTCGCCGGCGTCCACTTCACCGGCTCGACGGCCGTCTTCCAGAACATGTGGAAGACGATCGGCGCGAACATCGAGAGCTACCGGAGCTACCCGCGGATCGTCGGGGAGACCGGCGGCAAGGACTTCATCGTCGCCCATCCGACCGCCGACGCCGAGGCGGTGGCGACCGCGATCCTGCGCGGCTCGTTCGAGTATCAGGGGCAGAAGTGCTCGGCGGCCTCGCGCGTGTACGCGCCCGCGAGCATGTGGCCCGACATCGAGGAGCAGCTCGTGGCGCAGGTGAAGGAGCTCCGCTACGGCGACGTGTCCGACTTCTCGAACTTCATGGGGGCGGTCATCGACGCCAGCTCGTTCGCCACGCAGAAGGAGGCGATCGAGGAGGCGAAGGCCGACGCGAAGAGCAAGGTCGTCGTCGGCGGCGGCTACGACGACAGCGAGGGCTACTTCGTCGAGCCCACGGTGATCCGGACGGAGGATCCCGACTTCCGCCTCCTCCGCGACGAGCTGTTCGGCCCGGTGGTGACGACGTTCGTCTACCCGGACGGCGAGTGGGAGGAGACGCTCGAGCTGATCGACCGGACGGCGCCGTACGCGCTGACCGGAGCGATCTTCGCCGGCGAGCGCGACGCGGTGATCGAGGCCGCCGACGTCCTGCGGTACACGGCCGGGAACCTCTACGTCAACGACAAGCCGACCGGCGCCGTGGTCGCGCAGCAGCCCTTCGGCGGCGCCCGCGCCTCGGGGACGAACGACAAGGCCGGCTCGCTGTGGAACCTCATCCGGTGGGTGAGCCCGCGGACGATCAAGGAGACGTTCGTCCCGCCCACGGACTACCGCTACCCGTACATGTCCCCCGACGGGGACACGGGCTAGCTCTCGTCCGCCTCCTCGAGCTGCGCCACGGCCTGCTCGAAGTAGTCCTCGGGCTGGGCGCCGAGGACGAGGAGCCTCCCGCCGAGCACGAAGGCGGGGATGGCGTTGATGCCGTGCCGGTTCGCCTCGCGGGTCGAGGCGACGATCCGGTCCCGGTACCGACCGTCGGCGATCACGGCCTCCGCCTCGGCCCGGTCCACCCCTTCCTCGGCGACGAGGTCGAGCAGGACGCCGTCGTCACCGAGGTCGGCCGCCTCCGACCAGTAGGCGTGCATGAGCCGCGTGTGGACGGGGTCGTGCAGCTCGCGGTCGCGGGCGAGCTCGGTGACCTCGAGCGCGTGCAACGTGTTCGGCATGCGGTCGGGCGGCCCGTACTCGAGCCCGGCGGCCTCGATCATGCGCTGCGTGTGGCCGTGCACGCCGGGCCCGTAGCGGCTACCGAGGTCGGATCGGGGCAGCCCCTCCTCCGGATACTCGGGATGGAGGAAGAACGGGAGCCAGTCGACCTGGGCGCCGAACCGGCGCTCGAGCCACTCGGCCCTGGCCAGGCCGACGTAGCAGAACGGTCAGGTGTAGTCGCTCCAGATGGCCACCGGCAGGCGGTCCATGACCTCAGGCTACCGGCATGAACCCACTCGGCTTGACATATTCCGATATCGGTATATATTGCGGTCGTGGCCCGAGCAGCGACGACGGCAGATGCGTTCAACGCGGTGGCGGAGCCCCGACGGCGGCAGATCCTGGACGTCCTCGCCGGCGGGGAACGCCCGGTGAACGACCTCGTGCGCGCGCTGGGGCTGGCCCAGCCTCAGGTGTCGAAGCACCTGCGGGTGCTCAGGGAGGTGGGCGCGGTCGACGTGCGCGAGGACGGACGCAGGCGGCTCTACCGGCTGAACGGCCGCGCGCTCAAGCCCATCCACGACTGGGTACGGACTTACGAGAGGTCGTGGTCGGAGCGGTTCGACCAGCTGGATCTCGTCCTGGAGGACCTCAAACAGAAGGAGGCAGACGATGGCGACAACGAGTAGCGGAACGGCGAAGGTGACCCTTCCCACCGACGAGCAGATCCTGATCACGCGGGAGTTCGCCGCACCCCGGCACCTCGTCTACGAGGCGTGGACGACGCCGGAGCTCGTCAAGCGCTGGTGGCACGCGAACCGCGGCGAGATGACCGTCGCGGAGATCGACCTGCGGGTCGGCGGCGGGTGGCGGTACGCGATGGTCACCCCGGACGGCATGGAGGTCGCCTTCCACGGGGAGTACCGCGAGATCGTCCCCGGCGAGCGGCTCGTCTCGACCGAGGTCTACGAGGGCTTCCCGGACGCCGAGGCGCTGGACACCCTCACGCTCACCGAGGTCGAGGGGCGGACCATCCTCGAGATCCTCGTACAGCACGCGAGCAAGGAGCACCGCGACGCGCACATCGCGTCCGGGATGGAGGACGGCATGCAGGACGCCCTCGACCTCCTCGAGCAGGTCGCGGTCTCGACTCGCTGAGACTCAGGCGCCGCCGGCCCGGTGGAGCGCGGCGTAGATCTCGCGGCCCGTCTTGGCGGGGACACCGGGAACGCCCTCGAGCTCCTCCGGGCCGGCGGCGAGCAGGCGCTCGGTCGAGCCGAAGTGCCGGATGAGCGCGCGCTTGCGCGCCGGGCCGACGCCCGGGAGCGCGTCGAGGATCGACTCGCGCGCCTTCGCATCGCGTCGGTGCCGGTGGAAGCCGAGCGCGAAGCGGTGAGCCTCGTCCCGGATCCGCTGGAGGAGCTGGAGCCCGGGCGAGTCGCGCTCGAGCACGATCGGGTCGGGCCGTCCGGGCACGAACACGGCCTCCTCGCGCTTGGCGAGCGCGATCACGGCGACCCGCGGGAGGTCGTACGACTGCATGGCCGAGAGCGCAGCCGAGAGCTGGCCCTTGCCGCCGTCCACGACGACGAGGTTGGGGACGGCCGCGAACCCCTCGTCGTACCGCTCCTCCGTCACCTGCCTCGCGCGGGCAAAGCGGCGGGAGACGACCTCGGCCATCATCGCGAAGTCGTCCTGGCCCTCCACGCGCTTGATGCCGAACTTCCGGGAGTGGGCCTTCTTCGGGACGGCGTCCTGGAAGACGACCATCGAGCCGACCGGCGACTCACCCTGGATGGTGGAGATGTCGAAGCACTCGATGCGGATCGGCAGACTCTCGAGGTTGAGCCGCTCGCGGAGCTCCTCGAGCGCCTCGATCCGGCGGAGGCGCTTGCGCTCCCGCTGCGCCGTGTCGCCCGCGAGCGCGAGCTCGGCGTTCTGCTGGGCAAGCTCCTGCAGGCGCCGCTTCTCGCCGCGGCGGGCCGGGCGGACCTCGACCTTCGAGCCGCGAAGGTCGGAGAGGTAGCCGGCCAGCGCGGAGGTCGTGCCCGCCTCCGGCGGCACGACGATCAACGGCGGGATGCTCGGCGCGCCCCCGTAGTACTCGAGGCAGAACGACTCGAGCAGCTGCGGGATCTCCTCGGCCGCCTCGTTCTCGAGGTAGAAGGTGTGGCGATCGACGAGCCGTCCGCCGCGGAGGGGGAAGACCTGCACTGCCGCGGTCTCTCCCGCGGCCGCGAGACCGATGACGTCGACCGTGCCGATCGCCCGCTTGTCCGCCGCCTGGCGCTCGGCGAGGTGCCGCACCGCCGTCAGCCGGTTGCGGTAGCGCGCGGCCTCCTCGAAGTCCTGCCGCTCGGAGGCGGCCCGCATCTTCTCCTCCAGCTCGCGCAGGACCGGCCTCGTCTCGCCGGAGAGGAACTCGATCACGCGCTCGACGATCACGCGGTAGTCGTCCTTCGTGACGTACCCGACGCAGGGAGCGAGGCACCGCTCGATGTGGTAGTCGAGGCAGGGGATCCCCGAGTGGCGGCCGGGCTGCGGCCCTTCGCACGGGCGGTACGGGAGGACGCGGTTCAGGACGTCCAGCGTCTCGCGGACCTTCTTCGCGGATGCGTACGGGCCGAAGTAGACGACGCCCCGGCGGTGCCGCTCCCGCGTGAACATGACCCGCGGGAAGTCGTCCTCGACGGTGACGGCGATGTACGGGTAGCTCTTGTCGTCGCGCAGACGGACGTTGAACGTCGGGCGGTAGCGCTTGATGAGGTTCTGCTCGAGGTGAAACGCCTCCACCTCGGTCTGCGTGACGATCACCTCGATCCGCTCGACCCGCTCGATCAGCCGGTCGAGGCCGAGGCGCGCGTCGCCGCCGCGGAAGTAGGAGCGCACGCGGGCACGCAGCGACTTCGCCTTGCCCACGTAGAGCACCGAGTCCTTCGCGTCACGGAAGAGGTAGACGCCCGGCTTCGCCGGGACCGTCTTGAGCTGCTCCTCGATGCGCTCCTCGCGCGTCGTGGGGCTCTTCTCGGCTGCGGTCGCCATGTCCGAGTCAGCCTAGCCGCGCCCCGCCAACTCGCCCCAGCCCCGATCGCTTGTGTTTCACGCGCACAAAGTCTCCTCCCCTTCCCGAGCGGGTCGAGCCGCGCCGAACCGTCGTGTCCGTGGAACACAAGCGGTGTTACAAGCGCGCGCCGTACCACGCCCAGGCGCGGTCGAAGAGGGCGTCCGCGTACGGCTGCTTGCGCTCCCAGTAGTCGCCGTGCGTGGAGGCCTCCGCGGCCAGCCTGAGCTTCTCGGCGGCGTACCGCTCGACCTCGTCCGGATGCGCCCGCAGGTAGTCGCGAAACGCCCGGTGACGGTGCCAGTGCTCGCCGCCCCTCTCGACGACGTGGAGATGGTGTGTACGCCGTCCCGCCTCGCTCCGTCTGAAGAACAGCCGCCCGGGCAGGCCGTTCTCGCCCAGGCACTCGTAGCCGAGCGCCTCCAGCGCCGCAGTCTGGTCCGGGGACAGCTCGAGCCGACGGAGCCCCACCGAGATGTCGATCACGGGCTTGGCCGCGAGGCCCGGCACCGCCGTCGACCCCATGTGCTCGATCGCGACGACGTCGTCACCCATTGCGTCGCCGACCCGCACCGCCTCCTCCTCGTAGAGCCGCGGCCAGGCAGGGTCGTAGGAAACGACCTCGAGCGGCTCCACCAGGATCTCGGCCACCGCGCGCAGCACTCCGCCGGCGCTCTCGCGGAGCACGAGCTCGGCCTCGCCGTCCACCCAGGTCGGCGTCCGGTTGACGACCGCGACCCGGCCGCCGGCCGCGAGGGTCGCCCGCGGCAGATCGGCCACCGGGTAGACCTCGAGCGACGAGCCGACAACGAGCAGGAGACGCGCCTCGCGCGCCAGGGCCGTCGCCCGCTCCATCGCTCCCTCCGGGAGGAGCTCGTCGAAGAACACGACGTCCGGCTTCAGGATCGCGCCGCAGGCCGCGCACGGCGGCGCTCCGTGCGCATCGATCAGCGGGACGACGTCGGCGAGTAGCCACACGGCGCCGCAGGACGGGCACGAGGACGTCCGGATCGAGCCGTGCACCTCGACCACGTCCCGCGAGCCGGCGCGCTCGTGGAGCCGGTCGATGTTCTGGGTCACGATCGCGCGCACGAGGCCGATGCGCTCGAGCTCGGCGAGCGCGCTGTGCGCGGCGTTCGGCTCGGCCTCCCCGAGCATGGCGAAACGCGGCGCGTGGAACCGCCAGACCTTCTCCGGATCGCGGCGAAAGGCGCCGAGCGTCGCGTACTCCATCGGGTCGAACTCGGCCCAGATCCCGGTCGGCGAGCGGAAATCGGGCACGCCGCTCTCGGTGGACACGCCTGCACCTGTGAGGACGACGCAGGGTTGGTTGTCGGCGATCAGGGCGGCGAGCCGCTCGGCCGACTCGCGCTGGGGGCCCGCTACTCCCAGCGGCTGCCCTCGGCGGGCGGCGGCGGCGCCCAGAAGACCTCGATTCGCAGGCCGTCGGGATCGAAGACGAAGAACGCGTAGTAGCCCTCGATGTCGTCGTCCTCCTCGGGCGGAAAGTGGATCTCGGCGCCCAACGCGACGGCGCGCGCGTACGCCTCGTCCACCTGCTCGCGGCGCTCGACCTCGAAGGCGAGGTGCTCGAGGCCGACGTCGTAGTATTCGTGGCGGCCGCCGTCCGCCGGGCGCAGCCCGAGGTTCTGCTCGCCGTAGCGCAGGTAGACGATGTCCTCCGTCCCGCGGTAGCTCTTGAAGAGGACGTCCTCCTGGAGCCCGACGGGGCCGAGGACCTCGAGGTAGAAGGCGCGCGAGCGCTCGACGTCGACGACGCAGAGATCGACGTGCTGGATGGAAGGCGGCACGCGCGGAATCTACAACGCGGCCGGTTCGTTTGAGCACACGATGGACGAGAACGGCCGGGGAAAGATGCTGGACGCGACTTTCGGCGCCGTCTGCAAGACGACGGCGTGCAGTGATTCGCGCCGGCGCACGCTCGAGGAGATCGTGAACCTCGCCGTCGAACTCGCCCGCGAGGGACGCGAGGGCCGCAAGATCGGCACCCTCTTCGTCATCGGGGACGTCGACGAGGTCCTCGAGCAGTCGCGCCCGCTCATCCTCGACCCGCTCTACGGCCACCCGGGCGACGCGCTCAACGTCACCCTGCCGGAGTTCCGCGAGACGGTAAAGGAGTTCGCGCAGCTCGACGGGGCGTTCGTCCTCGACGACGACGGCACGTTCGTCTCCGCCGGGCGCTTCGTCGACGTCGACGTGAACGCGGCCGAGAACTTCCTGCCGGGGCTGGGGACGCGCCACGCCGCCGGCGCGTCGATCACGCGCACGACGGGCGCCATCGCCGTCGTCGTCTCGCAGAGCTCCGTCGTCCGCGTCTTCGCGCGCGGCGAGCTGCGCGCCGAGATCATCCCCGAGCTCTTCCTCATGTCCCGCGAGCGGCTCTACACGCGCTCCGCGGAGGTCAGCCAGGTGCCCGAGGCGGGCGTCACGCTCGCGGTCGCGGCCGGCGGCTAGCCGGGTCGAACAGCCTGGCCATCGCGAGCTCGTCGACGTCGCGACCGTCGACGAGGAGCGAGCGCCTTCGCGTCGCCTCGATCTCGAAGCCGCTCCTGAGGTAGAGGCCGAGGGCGCGCAGGAGCGCCGTGCCGATTCCCCGGCCGGAGAAGGCCCTGCGGACACCCATGACGACGTGGGCGCAGTGCCGGTTGCAGCATGAAGCTCGTCTCGCGGTCGAGAACCTGCTTCAGCTCGAGCAACCGGGCGCCATCGTCCGGAATCGCCTCCCGTATGCGTAGCTCGTCCCCGGCGGCCATACACGGAAGCGTGACACCTGGCGCTCCTCTCGCCTACGGTGAGGGGGAATGGCCCCGGTCCGCACGAAGGCGAGCCTCGAGGAACGCGCCCGCGCCCTCCTCGAGGCGAACACGCAGACGGCCGAGCTCGACGGGCGGCGCTTCCGGTTCACCGTCCCGAGCGTACGCGCCTACCCGTTCCAGTGGTTCTGGGACTCGTGCTTCCACGCCGTCGCCTGGTCCCACTTCGACCCGGCGCGGGCAGCCGACGAGCTGCGCGGCCTCTTCGCGTTCCAGGACGACGACGGGCTCCTCCCCCACGTCGTCTTCTGGAAGGGCGACCTCGTCTCGCGGCTGCGCTGGCACCACCTGGAGAGCCGGACTGACGGCCTGATCCCGTTCCACCGCGCGCCGCGGACGACCGCGCAGATACAGCCGCCGGTCATCGCGCAGGCGGTCGAGCGCGTCGTCGACGCCGGCGCCGGCGCGGCCTTCCTCGCCGAGGCCCTCCCCCACCTCGAGCGCTACCACAGGTACCTCGCGGCGCTCCGCGATCCCGACGACGACGCGTTGATCTCCGTCGTCTCGCAGTTCGAGAGCGGCCTCGACTTCAGCCCGGTCTACGACGACGCAGTGGGCGTGGACGACCCGATGCCGGGGAGGCTCCTCGCCCGGACGCGCCTGCCCCAGCTGCGGAACAAGCTGGCGAACTACGACCTCGACACGATCTTCCGCCGCTACCGCCACCACCTCGAGGACGTTCTCGTGAACGCCGTCTACGGCCAGGGGTTGCGCGCCCTCGCGCGCCTCGCGGAGCGGGCAGGCCGGCAGACCACCGCGCGCTGGGCCGAGCGGACGGCCGACCGCGTCACCGAGACGCTCCTCGACCGCTGCTGGAGCGAGCAGCTCGGGCTCTTCACGAACCTCGCCGGGCCCGACGAGCGCCGCTCGCGCGTGAGGACGATCCACGGCCTCATGCCCCTGATCCTCCCGGACCTGCCCGGCGAGATCGCCGGCCGGCTGGTCGAGCACCTCGACGATCCGCGCACGTTCGCGGCACCGTACCCTGTCCCGTCGGTCGCCCTCGACGAGCCGTCGTTCGTCCGCGACCACCGGATCCGCGGCTTCCGCTTCATCTGGCGCGGCCCGCTCTCGATGAACACCAACTGGTTCCTCGTCCACGGGCTTCGCGCCCACGGCCACGCGGACGTCGCCGACCGGATCGCGGCGGGCTCACGCGAGCTCGTCGAGCGCGGCGGGTTCAACGAGTTCTACGACCCGCTGGACGGCACGCCGGTGGGCGCCGAGCGCTTCGGCTGGGCCACCCTCGTCGTCGACCTCTGAGAACTCGAATCGGGATGGAAGCCTTGTGCCGAAGCATCATTCCGATTCGACCTCTAGGGCGAGAGGAGCGCCCGCCTGCCCGCGGGCGGACGCCCCTTGCCCGCCTTCGACCGTACGCGGGAAGGTGTCACGTGGGCGGGTACGATTGGGCCGTGGCTGCGGAGACTTCGACGCAATATGTCGCGTACTCGCTCTACAAGGCCGATCCGGGCTGGCTGAGGCTCCCGATCGAGGAGCGCGCTGCCGCCAAGGACGCGTTCGCGGAGGTGGTCGAGGACTGGAGCGAGCGCATGGGGCTGCGCTCGTACAGCCTCGTCGGGGTTCGCCCGGAGGCCGACTTCATGCTCTGGAAGCTCACCGAGCGCTACGACGACCTCCGCGAGCTGGGCACGGCGCTCAACGGCACGCCGCTCGCCGGCTGGCTCACGACGCCCTACTCCTACCTCGCCGCCGCCGAGCCGTCCCGGTACTTCGAGCAGAAGAGCAAGCGCCCGCGGAAGGTGATCCCGCGCGGCGCGCCGTACCTCGTCGTCTACCCGTTCGTGAAGAAGCGGGAGTGGTACACGCTGTCGCTGGACGACCGCCGCCGCGCCATGCAGGAGCACGCGGCCGTCGGCAGCCGCTTCGTGACGATCACGAACCACACGACCTACTCGTTCGGCATCGACGACCAGGAGTTCATGACCGCGTTCGAGTGCGAGGAGCCCTCCGACTTCCTCCAGCTCATGAAGGCGCTGCGGGAGACGGAGGCGAGCCGCTACACGGAGCGCGACACGCCGATCTTCGTCGGGACGGCCCAGGAGATCCGGGACATCCTCGACTCGCTCGACGGCGCCTCGGCGCGCGTGGCTTCCTAGCTCTTACGCGACGAGCGCCAGCTGGCGGCGCTCCCTCTGCGGGCGCGTCACGGTGACGACGTTCGCGCGCGTCTGGAAGAGGCCCTTCGGCTCGGCCAGGACGATCTCGCCGGCGCCAATCTCGTCGGCGGCCGCGACGGACTCCGACAGCGGCTCGCCGAACCGGCGCTCGAGGGTCGGGTCGAGACCGGCGGCGCGGGCCGCGCGACAGGCGTGCACGAGATTGATCTCGACGAGCCCGAAGCGCCGGACGCGCTCTCCGTAAGCGGGGCCGGCGGCGTCGGTGAAGGGCTTGACGACGCCGACGAACCGGATCTCGTCGCCGTGTCTGGCGGCGCGCTCGACGGCGACGCGAACGGCCTCGCCGGACTGAGGCGTGTGGTCGACGGTGCAGAAGGTGCTGGCCATGATGCGCTCCTCTGAATCGCGGTCTCGTTCCTGGCTCTCTTATAAGCAATCTGGCATGATGACGCCACTATCTGTAAGCAGTGCTTCCAGAAGAGGTGAATCCCGCCCGTGACGGCGTCCGGCCGTGAAGCAGGGGTGCAGCCCTCCCCGATCGCCACGACGGGGATCGTGGAGCTCGACGCGGCGCTCGGCGGTCTCTTCTGGGGCGACAACGTCGTCTGGGAGGCCGAGGAGGCCGACGCGCTCGAGCCGTTCTTCCGCGCCGTGGCGGCGAGCCGGGGGAGCTACGACTACGCCGCCTGGGTGACGCTCGCGCGGCCGCCGGACGAGCTCGAGGCCGCCTACCCCGGCTTCGAGATGATCGACGCGAGGCCCGGGAGCCCGTTGGCGCAACCCGGGGCACTGATCCAGGCCGTGCGTCAGGCCTGCGCGTCGAGGCTCCACGACCTCGTCCTCTTCGACGGGCTCGAGGCGATGAGCGAGCGGTGGGGCGCGGAGATCGCGCAGCGGTTCTTCACCCTGAGCTGCCCGCTCCTGCTCGAGCTCGGCGCCATCGCGTACTGGTCGCTCGCGCCGACGGCGCATTCCCAGGCGATGCGGCGGGAGATCGAGGGCGTGACGCAGTGCGTCGTCGTCCTCCGGGACGGGAGGCTCCGCGTCGCGAAGGCCGAGGGCCGCCCTCCGGGGATCGAGGGAAGCGTCTTCCGCTACCGGATCGAGGGCGAGCGGCCCGTGCTCGCCGCAGCCCCCGCCGCAGCGCGGCTGGGGACGGCGCTGCGGGCGGTCCGGACGGCCCGCGGCCTCTCGCAAAGCGACCTCGCGCGGCTGGCGGGGGTCTCCCCGAGCGCCATGTCCCAGGCCGAGCGCGGCCAGCGCGGGCTGTCGCTCGACACGTTGCTCGACCTGAGCGCGCGGCTCAACACGACCCTCGACGAGCTCCTGCGCGGCGATGTCGTGCCCGGCTACCGGCTCGTCCGCCGCGACGATCCCTGGACCGGGAAAGGCGGGGGGCCGCATCCGCTCCTGGACGACCCGAACTCCGGGCTCCGCGCCTACGTCCTCAGGCTGGGCCCGGGCGAGTCGGCGACGCCCGGGCTCGTCCACAAGGGCGTCGAGCTCGTCACCGTGGCGAGCGGGCTCGTCCAGGTGCAGCTCACGACCGGCCGCCCGGTGTTGCGGAGCGGCGAGGCTCTGATCGCCGAGTCGAGCCGGGTCGAGGGCTGGCGCAACCTCGCAGACCGCGATGCGCTCGTCTTCTGGATCCTGCGCGACGAGGCCCGCCGCGCCGACGACGGGTAGCGTCAGTAGCCGTAGGTGTGCTCGTCGCGCCAGACGCGCCACATGGCGAAGATGCCGCCGACAATCGCGACGATGGCGGCGACCGTCTCGAGCCCCGTCGTCGGGAACCACGGCGAGAACGCCAGGCCGAGCGTCACAAGCGCGAGCGCGGCGCCGCCGTAGAAGACCAGCTTCGAGCGGCGCGACCACATCGAGATCTCCTCGCGCCGACGCCGCCACAGCGTGAAGAGCACGTAGGCGATCGCGACGATGAAGAGGACGGAGAGGAACTGGAGCACCACCGCAAGCGCCGCGCCCAGCTGCAGCGCCGTGATCACCGCCGCGATGAGGACGAGGATTCCGAACGCCCGGAGGGTCGGGTTGGTCACGTGCCCGTGAGATAGGCGCGGATCGAGAGCGCCGTGGCAACGAGCGCGGCCGCCGAGAACCACGCGAGGCGCTTCGCCGGCACCGGCGGCGCGTAGAACCAGGGCGAGAGCACCGCGAGCAAGGCGAGGCCGCCGTAGAGCGGGTGCAGGCGATCCGGGGAGGCGTACCCGTCCGAGAGCAGGAGGAGCCCGACCGCCACCTGCGCGATCACGAGCGCCTGGCCGAGCGCGAGGACGTGCGCGTAGACACGCCCGGGCGTCCGCTTGCGCCGAACGTAGACCAGGCCCCACCCCGCGGCCAGCGCGTTGGCGACGATGACGAAGACTGCATTGACCGCGTGGAGCGTGACCACGCTCTCAGCCTACAATCCGGGCTCGGATGGTCGAGGAAGGCACCGAAGCGCCGGATTTCGAGCTGCCGAGCGACGCGGGCGAGCCCGTACGCCTGTCCTCGCTCCGCGGGCGCCCGGTCGTCCTCTACTTCTATCCCAAGGACGACACGCCCGGCTGTACCAAGCAGGCGTGCGGTCTCCGTGATGTCTACGGCGAGATCGAGGAGCGCGGGGCGACCGTCCTCGGCGTGAGCCCCGACACGGAGGCCTCGCACGTGAAGTTCAAGTCGAAGTACGGCCTGCCCTTCACGCTCCTCGCCGACCCGGAGCACGAGGTGGCCGAGCTCTACGGCGTGTGGGTCGAGAAGACGAGCTACGGGCGCACGTCGATGGGGATCAAGCGCTCGACGTTCGTCATCGACGCCGACGGGAAGATCGCGAGCGCGATGATCGGCGTGAGTCCCGAGGGCCACGCCGAGAAGGTGCTCGCGGCGCTTCCGGGCTGAGAACCCCTTTCGGAATGAAGCACGGGCGCTCCCTGCGTCCTTGCCTCGCACTCGCCCAGGACGCCCCGGCGACGAGGCCCCATTCCGAAATGAGCTCTAGGACGCGCGGGCGAGCACGAGCCGGCGGCCGCCGTGCCAGGCCGCCGCGAAGACGAGCACCGCGGCGCCGGCCACGATCAGGAGCGCCTGGGCACCGACCGCGAAGGACACGGCCTTGCCGGCGCTGATGCCGCTCGCCATGAGGATCGCCGCGCCCGCGCCGACCTGGGTGGCGGCTCCGGCAGGAGCGATCGGAAGCGCGCCCGAGGCGGCCGCCGCGCAGAGGAACAGGAGGGCCATCGGGAGCGAGAGGTGAAAGCCGAGCGCGTTGAGGAGGATGAAGAGGCCGAAGGCGCGCACGAGCCAGGAGGCGAGCACGAGGACCCAGGCCTGCCAGGCGTCGCGGGGGTTGACGACGCGCTCGCCGAGCCAGCGGGCGATCCGGAAGCGGATGAGCCGGCCGCTGGCCGTGAGTCGCGGAAGGACGGCGATGACGACGGCCGCCCCGAGCCCGGCGAAGGCGACGACTCCCATGGCCGCGCGAACCGCCGCGGAGGCGTCGGCGGTTGCCGCCGCCGTGGAGGCCAGCGGCATCAGCGCCGCCGTGTCGACCAGGCCGAGCATGAAGAGGGACATGCACACCGGGCCGACGCCGGCACGCCCGCCCGTTGCGCGTCGCACGACCGCGATGCGGACGACGTCGTCGAACCGGCCCGGGAGGGCGGCGCCGGTGACCGAGGCCGCACCGCACGACGCGGCGAGGGCGAGCGGCCGCGGGCGCTCGTGGGGCGCGAAGAGGCGGTGCCACCCGTAGGCCTTGAAGGCGAACGCGAGCAGGAAGAGGAAGCTCGCCGCGGCGACCAGGCGCAGGTCGGCGTTCGCGAACGGCCAGCCCATCCCGGCGAAGTGGCGGGCGGCGAGGACGGAGACCGTGATGGCGAGACCGCCCGTCGCCAGGTTCAGGATCAGCTTCCCGCGCGGGGTCCGGCAGAGATCGAGCAGCCCTCTCATCGTGGTTCTCATCGGCTGGGGGAGGAATGCTCTCGACCCGCATTCGGGGTACGACCGCCGGATGGGGTGAAGACAGGCGTTTCGGCCGTTCCCCGTTCGAGGGATTGTACGGACGGCGGCGGACTCCTACGGTGGGAAGCGGAAAGGAGTCGCACCATGGCCGAGACTGCACGCCGCGCGGCCGGTCAGCGCTACGAGGTTCACGAGGTCATCGGGGACGATCCCGGGTTCGACCTCGGTCTCCGCTTCGAGACGGAG
>DATBJE010000031.1:0-5305 GCA_036556565.1 Gaiellaceae bacterium | reverse complement strand
AAGCTCTGGCGCGCGATCAGGAGGACGGCGCAGACGATGAGGGCGGCGCCGATCGAGCCGAACGTCGTCGCCTCGAGGACGCCGATGCGCTTCCCGAAGGCGCCGCTGACGGCGACCTGGATCGACCCGGCGAGCCCGGCGACGAGGGCGATGGCCACGGCGATCGAGGTCGCGGACACGGCGGCGAGGATAACGGCCGGGATCGGATGCGCGGCCCTCGTGGGCTGCCCGAGTCCGGGGTAGACTGCGCGGCATGTCCCTGAGGGAGGGGAGCGCGACCGAGGCGGTGATCGAGGCCCGCGAGCGGTACGTCGCCGCCGGGGTCGCGACGCCCCGGCTCGTCGTCGCCCGCGCCGACGGCGCCTTCGTCGAGGACCCCGACGGCAAGCGGTACATCGACTTCGCAGGCGGCATCGGCTGCCAGAACACGGGCCACGGCCACCCGGCGGTCGTGGCCGCGATCCACGAGCAGGTCGACGCCTACCTCCACCAGTGCTTCATGGTCGGGATCTACGAGCCCTACGTCGAGGTCTGCCGTCGGCTCGCCGAGCTGTCGCCCTGCCGTGGCGGGGAGCAGAAGAGCCTGCTCGTCAACTCCGGCGCCGAAGGGGTCGAGAACGCCGTGAAGATCGCCCGCGCGGCCACCGGCCGGCCGGCGGTCGTCGTCTTCGACCGCGCCTTCCACGGGCGGACGCTCCTGACGATGACAATGACGAGCAAGGTCGTGCCGTACAAGCGCGGCTTCGGACCGTTCGCGCCCGAGGTCTACCGCGCGCCCGCTCCCTACCCGTACCGCGACGTCACGACCGACGACGCCGTCCACGGGCTCGAGACGCTCTTCAAGGCCGAGGTCGACCCGGAGGCGGTGGCCTGCGTCGTGCTCGAGCCGGTCCAGGGCGAGGGCGGCTTCATCCCGATGCCGCACGACTTCGCGCCGCGCCTCCGCGAGCTCTGCGACCGCCACGGGATCCTCTGGGTCGACGACGAGATCCAGAGCGGGGTCGGGCGCACGGGCCCCGTGTGGGCGATCGAGCACTACGGCGTCGAGCCCGACCTCCTCGTCTCGGGCAAGTCGATCGGCGGCGGCCTCCCGCTCGCCGGCGTGACCGGCTCGAGCGAGGTCGTCGACGCGGTCGGCCCGGGCGGGCTCGGCGGCACGTTCGGCGGCAACCCGGTCGCCTGCGCGGCCGCGGTCGCCGTGCTCGACGAAGTGGCCACCGACTCGTTCCAGGCACGTGCGGGCGAGCTCGGCGAGCGCATCTGGGCAGGCCTCCAGGGGATCGCCGCGCGCGTCGACACGGTCGGCGAGGTCCGCGGGCTCGGGCCGATGCAGGCGATCGAGCTCGTCGAGGACCAGGAGACGAAAGCGCCGGCGGCCGCCCTCGCGGCGGCGACGACGGCCGAGGCCTTCGAGCGCGGGCTCGTCCTCCTCGCGTGCGGTCTCTACGGGAACGTCGTGCGCGTCCTCGTGCCGCTCGTGATCGCCGACGACGATCTCGACCGGGGACTCGAGATCCTCGAAGAGTCACTGGTCGCTGCCGGCGCCGCCGGCTAGGCCGCAGACCACACGCGCCACTCCTCGATCCGGACCTCGATCATGTCGCCTCGCGGCGGGTCGGCCGCGTATTGCCGGTACTTCGCCGCGAGGAGCTCGAGCGGGCGCTCGCGCTCCGGCCCCGGCTCGAGCACGCGCGCCGGGCCGCGGAGGCGGGCCCACCAGAGCCGCGTCCAGTCGTCCTCGTAGTGGTCGACGAGCACCGCGACCTGCGGGTGCAGGCGGATGTTCTCGAGCCGCTGCAGGTGCGGCGAGCGCTTCGGCTTCCGATCGACCGCCGAGTAGAGGAGGTCGTCCGCGAGCGCGAAGCAGATCGGCACGAGGTGCGGTCGCCCCTCGGGGTCGATCGTCGCCAGCCGCGCCACCGGTGCGGCCGCGACGAGTCGTCGGAGCTCGGCTCGGTCCACGATCGCTTAGTAGCATCCCGCCAGGAAGGAGGAGGCAGTGGTCAGGGTCTTCATGGTCTACGAGCAGGAGCCCGACGCCGAGCGCTACGAGCGCCACGCGGAGCTCTGCCGGCGCGTCCCCGGCGGGGTCTTCCGGCACGGGAAGGTCTTCGGCGCGCCGGGTGGAGAGCCCACCTACCTCTACTACGCCGAGTGGGAGTTCCCCGACCGCGAGGTCTTCAAGGCGGCGGCGCGCACCGAGGAGTTCCTCGCCACGGGCAAGGACGCCATGGACATGGGCGTGCCCTTCCAGGTGCACTTCGCGACCGTCGAATGAGCGAGCCTGTGCGCCCCGAGCCCTCGGACCCGGCCGACCTCGGGTTCGAGTCGATCGTCTACGAGAAGGCACCGCCCCGGGCGACGATCACGCTCGACCGGCCCGAGGTCCTGAACGCCTTCGACTTCCGCATGCTGCGCGAGCTCGCGCGCGCGTGCGAGGACGCGTCCTGGGACGACGAGATCCGCGTCGTCGTCGTGACGGGCGCGGGTCGGGCGTTCTGCGTCGGCGCCGACCTGAAGTCGTGGCGCGCCGAGTACCTGGGGAAGCCGGACGCCTACTGGAAGTGGTTCGGGGCCTTCAAGGACGCGCACGACCGGCTGCGCGAGATCGGCAAGCCGACCCTCGCGCGCGTCAACGGCGTCTGCGTCGGCGGCGGCAACGAGCTGCAGATGGCGTGCGACCTCGCCGTCATGGCGGAGGAGGCGTACATCCGTCACGTCGGGCCCGAGCACGGCTCCGTCCCCGCCGGGGGGGCGACGCAGTGGCTGCCGATCATGGTCGGCGACCGCCGTGCGCGGGAGATCCTCCTCCTCTGCGAGGAGATCCCGGCCCGCAAGGCCGAGGAGTGGGGGCTCGTCACCCGGGCCGTGCCGGCGGCCGAGCTCGACGTCGTCGTCGACGAGCTCGTCGTCAAGCTGGCCGAGAAGCTCCCGCAGACGGTGCGCTACACGAAGCAGCAGCTCAACTTCTGGCGCGACCTCGCCTGGCACGGGACCGTGAACCACGCCCGCGACTGGCTGGCGCTCTCGATGGCGACCGACGAGCCTCGCGCCGCGGTCGAACGGTTCCTGGAGGGGAAGTGACCCTCGTGCGGGCGGAGACGCGGTACGCGAGGAGCGGCGACGTCAACATCGCCTATCAGGTCACCGGGGAGGGAGCGCTCGACCTCGTGCTCGTGCCCGGCTTCGTCTCGCACCTCGAGCACGACTGGGACGAGCCCCGGTCGGCGCACTTTCTCGAGCGCCTCGCATCGTTCTCGCGGCTCATCCGCTTCGATAAGCGCGGCACCGGCCTCTCCGACCGGCCCGGAGGGCTGCCCGACCTCGAGACCCGCATGGACGACGTCCGCGCGGTGATGGACGCCGCTGGCTCCGAGCGGGCGGCGCTCTTCGGCTACTCGGAGGGAGGGCCGATGTCGGTCCTCTTCGCCGCCACCTACCCGGAGCGGACGGCGGCCCTCGTGGTCTACGGCTCCTACGCGAAGCGCGTCGACCCCGACGCCGACTACCCGTGGGCGCCGGAGCGCGTCGCGCGCGTCGCCTACGCCGAGGAGGTCGAGCGCACGTGGGGCGAGGAGAGCGACCTCCCGACGATGGCGCCGAGCGCCGACGCCGCCCTCCGGCGCTGGTGGTCGACGCGGGCGCGGGCGTCGGCGAGCCCGGGGGCGGCCCGCGACCTCATCCTCATGAACAGCGAGATCGACGTGCGCGAGGTGCTGCCGGCCGTGCGCGTCCCGACGCTGATCCTCCACCGGCGCGGCGATCTCGACTCGAGCCCGGAGGAGGGCCGCTACCTGGCGAAGCGGATTCCGGGAGCCCGCTTCGTCGAGCTCGACGGACTCGACCACGTCCCGTGGATCGACCCCGACCAGATCGTCGACGAGGTCGAGGAGTTCCTCACGGGAGGCCGCCCCGGGCCTGCGCCCGACCGCGTCCTCGCGACGGTGCTGTTCACCGACGTCGTCGACTCGACGGGCCGCGCCGCCGAGCTCGGCGACCGCCGCTGGCGGGAGCTCCTGGGGCGCTACCACGCGCTCGTCCGTGCCGAGCTGGCCCGGTTCGGCGGCGTCGAGGTCGACAAGGCCGGCGACGGGACGCTCGCGCGGTTCGACGGCCCCGCCCGCGCCGTGCGGGCCGCGCTGGCGATCGTCGAGGCCGTCCGCGAGATCGGCCTCGAGGTCCGGGCGGGCGTCCACACGGGCGAGCTCGAGCTGACCGCGGACGGGGTCGCGGGGATCGCGGTGCACATCGGCGCCCGCATCGCGGGGGAGGCGGGAGCGGGCGAGGTGCTCGCCTCGAGCACGGTGAAGGACCTCGTGTTCGGCTCGGGCCTCGACTTCGAGGAGCGCGGCGCGGTCGAGCTCCGCGGCGTGCCCGGCTCGTGGCACCTGTACGCGGTCGTGGGCTCGTGAGCGAGGTCCTCGTCGAGCGCGAGGGCGCGATCGCGGTCGTCACCCTGAACCGCCCCGAGGTCTTGAACGCCCTGAGCGACGGGCTCATGGCCGAGCTCGTGCGGGCCCTGGAGGAGCTCGACCGCGACGACGCGGTCAACTGCATCGTCGTCGCCGGGTCGGAACGGGCCTTTGCCGCCGGCGCCGACATCGGCGAGATGGCCGACGCGACGGCGATCGAGATGTACGCGGGACGCCGCATCGAGAGCTGGGCGGCGGTCCGCAACGTCCGTACGCCGATCGTGGCCGCCGTCTCCGGGTACTGCCTGGGCGGCGGGTGCGAGCTGGCGATGGCGTGCGACCTCATCGTCGCCTCCGAGACGGCGCGCTTCGGCCAGCCGGAGACCGGGCTCGGGATCATTCCCGGCGCCGGTGGCACGCAGCGCCTGACGCGCGCGATCGGGAAGGCGAAGGCGATGGACGTCATCCTCACCGGGCGGTTTCTCGACGCGGTGGAGGCCGAGCGAGCCGGTCTCGTCGCGCGCGTCGTCGCGCGCGAGGCCTGGCTCGAGGAGGCCAAGGGGGTGGCCCGCGCGATCGCGGCGAAGGGACCGGTCGCGCAGCGCCTCGCGAAGGAGGCGGTCAACCGCTCGTTCGACATGCCGCTCGACGCGGGCCTCGACTACGAGCGCAGGCTGCTCTATCTCGCCTTCGCCTCCGAGGACGCCCGCGAGGGTCTCACCGCCTTCACGGAGAAGCGCGAGCCCGACTTCCGCGGCCGGTAGGAGCCGGAGCATGGCAGGCTCCTCCCGCTGGCACGACCCGCCCCGCCTGCGCTCGTTGGAGGACGAGGACGGGAGCGAGCGGCACGCGACCTGGCTCGAGCTCTTCTTCGACCTCGTCTTCGTCGTCGC
>DATBJE010000030.1:0-2009 GCA_036556565.1 Gaiellaceae bacterium | reverse complement strand
GAGATCCGGGCGCTCGCCCAGGCGCTCGACCTCAGCGAGACGACTGCGAGCGTCCTCGCCCGGCGGGGCTACGGCGACCCGGAGACCGCGCGAGCGTTCCTCGCCGCGGAGCCGCCCGGGCACGATCCGTTCCTCCTCGGGGACGTGGAGGCGGCGTGCGCGCGCATCCGCGACGCGATCGCCACGGGCCGCCGGATCTGCGTCCACGGGGACTACGACGTCGACGGCATCTGCGCGACGGTGCTCGCCGTCTCGTCCCTCCGCACGCTCGGCGCCGAGGTCGACTGGCACTTGCCCAGCCGCTTCGAGGAGGGCTACGGCGTCTCGCACGAGACGCTTGCCCGGCTGGCGCAGGAGGGATACGGGCTCGTGCTCACGGTGGACTGCGGCATCACCGCGGTCGACGAGGTGGCGGCCGCGAAGACGGCGGGGCTCGAGGTGATCGTCACCGACCACCACCGGCCCGCCGAGACGCTCCCCGACTGCCCGATCGTCGCCACCCGGCCGTCGGAGTACCCGTTCCCGGAGCTCTGCGGAACCGGCGTCGTGCTCAAGCTCCTGGAAGCCCTCGGCGTCGAGGGCCTCGACCGCCAGCTCGACCTCGTCGCCCTGGCCACCGTCGCCGACGTCGTCCCGCTCCTCGACGAGAACCGCGCCCTCGTGGCCGCCGGGATGCGCCGGCTCGCACGCACGGACAAGCCCGGGCTCCAGGCGCTCATGCGCCGGGCGGGCGTCGACCCCGCCGTCGTCGACACGGGCGCGATCGGGTTCCGCCTCGCGCCGCGCATCAACGCCGCGGGCCGCCTGGGGCATCCGCGCATCGCGCTCGATCTCCTGCTCACCGACGACAGGGACGCGGCGGAGCGCCTCGCAGGCGAGCTCGAAGAGCTGAACCGCGACCGGCAGGTGGTCGAGGAGCGCATCCTCCGCGATGCGATCCGCCAGGTCGACGAGTGGCCGGAGCCCCGACGCCGGCATCTCGGCTACGTCATCGCGGGCGAGGACTGGCACCGGGGCGTCATCGGCATCGTCGCGTCGCGCCTCGTCGAGCGCTTCCATCGGCCGGTCGTTCTGATCGCGGGCGGCGAGGGCGAAGACGAGTGGACCGGCTCCGGCCGCTCGATTCCGGCCTTCGACCTCCACGCCGGCCTGGGCGCGAGCGCCGAGTTCCTCGGGCGCTGGGGAGGGCACAGGGCCGCGGCCGGCCTGTCCATCCGGCCCGAGAACGTCGAGGCGTTCGCCGACGCGTTCGCCGAGCACGCGGGCGGCGTCCTGTCCGACGCCGACCTCCGCCCGGTGACGCGCGTGGACGCCGTCGTGCACGGTCGAGAGCTCACCCTGGAGCTCTGCGAGGAGCTCGAGCGGCTGGCGCCGTTCGGCCTCGGAAACCCGAACGTCACGCTGCTGGCCGTCGGGTGCGAGCTCTCCGAGCTCGGCGCGGTCGGGGAGGGCAAGCACCTCAGGCTCGCCGTCACGGCCGGCGGGGCACGCTCCGGGGCGATCGCGTTCGGGCGCGGCTCGTCGCTCGACCGCTACCGACGCCGGGGGAGCTACGACGTCGCGTTCCGCCTCGCCGCCAACCACTGGAACGGGACCGTGGCTCCGCAGCTCGTCGTCCGCGAGATCTTCGACACGCCGGAGGGCTACGAGGACCTCCGCACCGCCCTGCTCGCGGAGTGGAGGGCCGGCCCCGAGCGCTGGAGCCCGCGGGCGGGCGCGATCTTCGCCGAGCTCGGGCTCGCCGAGGACCCCGACGGCTGGCGCCCGCTCGTCGAGTCGCAGACGTTCCGGGCGGCCCTCGCCGAAGGCCCGATCGCCCAGGCGGCCTAGCGTTCTCAGGCCAACGCCCCGATCGGGGGCGGTGCCGTGGGAGGTCGGGGCTAAGATGAGCCCATGGCGGCTCAGGTGCTCACCGCGTCCGCCGAACGGCATCGCGAGCTCTTCGACAAGCTCCTCGCCGACGTGGCGGCCTACAACCCGGACGTCGACCGGGACCTCCTCGAGCGCGC
>DATBJE010000029.1:0-2418 GCA_036556565.1 Gaiellaceae bacterium | reverse complement strand
CGTCGACTCGAGCAGCGCGCGGAACACGGTCGTCTGCAGGTAGGTCGGCAGCAGGCGCTCGAGGATCTGCTCGGGCTCGGGCTCGTAGATGAAGTCCCCCTCGAGCGCGATCTCGTAGGCGCTCTTCTCCTCCTCCTCGAGGAGGGTGCGCGGGATCGGGAGGGCGTCCTCCACGACGACGGTCTGCGTCAGGGGCGAGACGTAGTGGTTGTAGACGATGACGACGCGGTCGACCTCGCGCTCGACGAAGAGGTCGGCGAGCGTGCGCGCGATCGCGACGGCGTCGGCGTAGCCCGGCCGGTCGGTGAAGTCCACCCAGGCCCGCTCGATCGTGTAGCGGCGGAACCGCAGCGTCGACCGCCCCTTCTTCCCCACCACCACCCAGCGCACGTCGGCTCCCCCGGCCCGCACCTCCCGCTCGAGCTGGAGCGCCCGCCGCAGGATCTGGCCGTTGAAGGCGCCCGCGAGGCCGCGGTCGCCGGTCAGCGGCAGGATCGCCACGGCCCCCACGCTTTCCCGCTCCTCGAGGAGCGGGAAGCCGCGCGACGGGGTGGCGCGCGCGGTCCCGATCATGAGCTCGGTCATGCGCTCGGCGTAGGGCCGGAGCGCGGCGATCCGCGCCTCGGCGCGTCGCAGCTTCGCGGCGGCGACGAGCTCCATCGCTTTCGTGATCTTGCGGGTGTTCCGGACGGAGCGGAGCCGCCGCTTGATGTCCTGGACGGTGGCCATCGCGCGCTACGCGGCTCCCGCGACCCCGGCTTCCTCGTGCACGGCGAAGGTCTCCTTGAACTTCTCGATCTCCGCCTTGGCGACCTGCTGGGCCTCGTCCGGAAGGTCGCCGGACTCGCGGATGCCCGCGTACACGGAGCTCTCCGTCCGCAGCAGCTCGCGCAGCTCCTCCTGGAACCGCGGAACCTGCGCCGGCGGGATGTCGTCGAGGTAGCCCTGGATGCCGGCGAAGATGGCGACGACCTGCTCCTCGAGCGGCCACGGCGCGTACTGCGGCTGGTTGAGCGTCGCCACCATCCGCTCGCCGCGGGCGAGCGTGCGCTGCGTCTGCGCGTCGAGCTCGGAGCCGAACTGCGCGAAGGCCTCGAGCTCGCGGTACTGGGCGAGGTCGAGCCGCAGCCGGCCCGCGACCTTCTTCATCGCCTTCGTCTGCGCGTTGCACCCCACCCGGGAGACGGAGATGCCGACGTTGATCGCCGGCCGCACACCCGAGTAGAAGAGGTCGGACTCGAGGAAGATCTGGCCGTCCGTGATCGAGATGACGTTGGTCGGGATGTAGGCGGAGACGTCACCCGCCTGCGTCTCGATCACGGGCAGGGCCGTGAGCGAGCCGGCGCCGAGCTCGTCCGAGAGCTTGCAGGCGCGCTCGAGCAGGCGCGAGTGCAGGTAGAAGACGTCGCCCGGGAACGCCTCACGGCCCGGCGGCCGCCGCAGGAGCAGCGACATCTGCCGGTACGCGTCCGCGTGCTTCGACAGGTCGTCGTACATGCAGACGGCGTGCTTGCCGTTGTAGAGGAAGTACTCGCCCATGGCGCAGCCCGCGTACGGCGCCATCCACTTGATCGGTGCCGCCTCGGTCGCCGAGGCCGTGACGATGATCGTGTAGTCCATCGCGCCGGCCTCCTTCAGGCGCTCGTAGACCTGCGCCACCGTCGAGGCCTTCTGCCCGATGGCCACGTACACGCAGATCATGTCCTGGCCCTTCTGGTTCAGGATCGTGTCGATGAGGATCGCCGTCTTGCCCGTGGAGCGGTCGCCGATGACGAGCTCCCGCTGGCCGCGCCCGATCGGGATCATCGCGTCGATCGCCTTGATGCCCGTCTGCAGCGGCTCCTTCACCGGCTGGCGGTTGACGACGCCGGGCGCCTTGTACTCGAGCGGCCGGGTCTCCTTCGCACCGATCGGGCCGGCCCCGTCGAGCGGCTCGCCCAGGGGGTTGACGATGCGCCCGACGAGCTCGTCGCCGACGGGGACGCTGATGACGCGGCCCGTCCGCTTCACGGTCTCGCCCTCGGAGACCTTCTGCCAGTCGCCGAAGAGCGCGACGCCGACGTTGTCCTCCTCGAGGTTCAGCCCGATGCCGGTGACGCCGTGCTCGAGCTCGAGCATCTCCATGGTGAGGCAGCTCTCGAGCCCGTAGACGCGGGCGATGCCGTCGCCGATGGCGAGGACGGTGCCGACCTCGGCGAGGTCGGTCTCGACGTCGTAGTCCTCGATGCGCTGCTTGAGGATGGACGTGATCTCTTCGGGGCGTAGCTTCACGCTCTCTCCTTAGGTTCTGGCCGCCAGGTCCTGCCTGAGCCGGTTCAGCCGGCCGCGCACGCTCGCGTCGAGGCGCTGCGAGCCGGCCTGGATGACGATGCCGCCGATGATGTCCGGGTCGACGCGCCGCGTCGCCTCGACGCGGCG
>DATBJE010000028.1:0-37855 GCA_036556565.1 Gaiellaceae bacterium | reverse complement strand
TGATCGAGGCGCATTTCGGGGAGTCGACGCCGTTCTCGGTGGGCGTCGAAGAGGAGCTGATGGTGCTCGACGGGGACTCGCTGCTCCTCGCGCCGCGGGCCGCCGAGCTGATTGAGGCCTCCGCCGGAATGGAGCTTCCAGGGACGCTGAAGAGCGAGCTCTTCGCGTCCGCCCTCGAGCTGAACACGAAGATCTGCGCTTCGGCAGAGGAGGCTGTCGAAGCGATCGGCGAGCTCCGGCGCGCAGCCGCAGGCCTCGCGGCGGACCACGGCCTCGCGCTTGCGGCCGCCGGGAGCCATCCCATCAGCCGGCCCGAGGACGAGGAGATCGCCGACGAGGACCGCTACCGGGAGTTCGTCGACTACGCGGGTGTCTCGGCGCGCCGGCAGGGGGTCAGCGGTCTTCACGTGCACGTCGGAATGGAAAGCGCAGAGGCCTGCTTCCACGCGCTGGAGGGCGTCCTTCCGTGGCTGCCCGTCGTCCTCGCGTTGTCGGCCAACTCGCCCTATCTGGCCGGCGAGGAGACGGGGATGATGTCCAACCGCGCCGAGGTCCTGGCCCAGCTCCCGCGAAGCGGCGCTCCGCCGGCCTTCCGCTCGTACGACGACTGGGAGGCGTTCGTGGAGCTCTTCGCGAAGCTCGAGATGGCCGCCGAATACACGCGCTTCTGGTGGGACATCCGCCCGCATCCCAGCTTCGGGACGCTCGAGATCCGCATGCCGGACCAGCCGACGGCGCTCGTGCGCACGTCAGGCCTCGTCAAGATCCTCGTCGACCTCTGCCGCGCAGTGCTCGACCAGCCGGAGCGTCCTCACGATCCGGCTGCGCGCGGCCTGTACCAGCAGAACCGCTGGGCCGCGGCCCGCTTCGGTCTCGGCGCCGAGCTCTTCCACCCGGACGGCGAGCACACGGCGAAGGCGGGCGAGCTCGCAGCGGAGCTGGCAGGGGAGACGATGGACGCGTCTATGGCGGAGGCCGAGCAGCAGCTCGAGGTCGGCCGGGCGCGCGGGCTGGCCGCCGTCTGCGCCGACCTCGTCGAGCGAACGCTAGGTTAGGGGCATGGCCGTCCAGACCGAGACCCTGCAGGTGACCGGCATCCGGTGCGAGCGCTGCGTCGGCCGCCTCGCCGCCACGCTCAAGGACGAGCCCGGCCTCGAGCAGGCGAACGCGAGCCTGATGGGGCAGGTCACGCTCTCCTGGGACGACGAGCGGACGTCACGCGACGAGTTGCTCGCGGCAATGGCCCGCGGCGGCTTTCGTCCCGTCGAACCGGTCTAGTTCTCTTCGCGCGCCCGGTCCTCGACGCCGGCCATCCGGTCGCCGAGCAGCGCGGGAGACTCCTCGATCTCAGGCTCGCCTGCGCGGATCCGCGCCCGCTCGGCCTCCGCCGGCTCCACTTCGTCCCTCAGCGCCTGCTCCTCCGTCGAACGAGCCGGGTCGCCGGGATCAGTCACCCCGAAGCCTTCGGTGCCGGGGCTTTCCGACGGCGCGAGCCCGTAGTACTCGTTCATGGCTCGTGCGTCGAAGTCGCCGTCAGCGAGCTCCGGCGAGTCGAGGAAGATCTCCTTTCCCACGCTCATGCGCACCTGCTGCTCCTCGGGGTCGAGATGCGCGAGTTGCCGTGGCAGCGCGCGTTTCGACTTGCGCAGCATCCCGTGCTCGACGATCAGGAAGTCGCCGGATTCGCCGGCGATGGTCCCCACCTTCTCGTCGTCGATCGTGACGACGTCATAGCCTTCCATTGCTCTCCTTTCTCGCCTTGAGGGGTTCCGTACCCGCGAACCCCGATCGCTAAGCGGGAATAGCGCGACGTGTACCGGCGTTTGGGGTTGCTAGGGTCGCCGGATGAGCGAGACCTCGTCAGACGAGGCCCGGCGACTGGCCGAAGGCGCGCGTGATCGCGTCCAATTCGAGGAGGAAGCGCTTGCGCTTGCAGATCAGGTGTACCGGGTGGCTCGAGGGGTCTCGCGCTCCAAGGAAGAAGCCGAAGACCTGATGCAGGAGACGTATGCCCGGGCCTTTCGCAGCTGGCAGTCCTACACGCCGGGGACGAACCTCCGAGCGTGGCTGCTACGCATCCTCACGAACCTGAACATCGATCGCGGTCGACGGGCGCAGCGAACGCCTGACTCGCAGCCGCTCGAAGAGGGCGACTACTTCCTCTACAACCGCCTCGAGACGGCGACCGGCGAGACCGAGGAGGAGCGTGTCGTCGAGCGGCTCTCGCAGGACAACGTTGCGGAGGCCCTCTCGGCGGTGCCGCACGACTTCCGAGACGTCGTCGTCCTCGTCGACATCGGCGAGTTCAGCTACGCGGATGCGGCCCAGATCCTGGACATTCCGATCGGCACCGTCATGTCCCGGCTTCATCGTGGACGGCGTATCCTGAAGAAGGAACTGGCCGAGCTGGCGGTGGATTCGCAATGAGCGAGATCGATCCTTGCGAGTGGTGTGAACAGGCGCTCCAGCCGTACCTCGACCGCGAGCTGAACGGCGAGGACGAGGCGAAGGTCAAGAGCCACCTTGCGAGCTGCTCGTGGTGCGAGAAGCGGTACAAGTTCGAGGAGGACCTGCGGATCCTCGTGCGCCAGTCGGTCGTCGAGCCGATGGCGCCCGAACTGAAAGCGAAGCTCGCAAACCTGCGGCTCGAGCTCTAGTAACACGAGGGAACCCCTGGTTCCCGGCGGCCAATGCCGGGGTCTCCGGGGTGCGTTCTAGAGATGAGCGGGACCGACCACAACCACGAGACGGCTGGGGTTCCCACCGCCCGGTAGCGGCCTCGCCTGAACGCCGAGCTGGTTCGCGAGCCGCTCCGCAAGACGCTCGCCGCCCGGATGGAAGTAGACGGCCGTCTGCGTGTAGTCGAAGCGGTCGGCCCTGGTGACGCGCTCGATGCGATAGGCGAGCGCGCCGATCTTGCTGGCGACGGTTCGCGTGTAGTTCATGTCGCCGCTTCCGTTCAGGACGTCGACGTCGACGCGCCACGTCGGCGGTAGGTCGGAAGCAGCAGCCTGCGACGCCGCCGCGGGCTTCGCGCTGCGCACGAGCCCGGGGAGGAAGAACGCGCCGGCGACGGCGACGAGAAGCACTGCTCCGATCGCCATGCCCGCGATCTGCCTGACCTGCTCACGTCGTGGGCGCGCCAGGATCGGAAGCCCTGCCAGGCGCCTGGCCTCGAGCCGGCTGATTCCCAGGCCGGTGGCGTAGAGCAGAAGTGCGAGCGACGCGCTGTCCGCGGACGGGAAACGGTAGAGCCTGCCCTCCTCGAGCCACGTGACTTCGTCCGGAGTCAGCCTGGCGAGCTTCGCGGCACGCTCCACCGTCAGCTGGCGGCGAAGGCGTGCGGCGGCAAGCGGTGGCTTCTCGCCTCGCGGCTGGAGGGCTGGGACGGCTTCCATGAGCGGCATCATTCGGCGGGCGGTGGCTTGAACCTCTCAGGCACCTCATCGGCAAAATCGACGTCTCCTGGAGAGCCAAGGTCGTCGCAGGGGACCAGCAGCGCCGGGAGCGAGCGAGCACCCTGGTCGGGGATCCGCTCCCAGACCGCTCTCGTGAGCAGCACGGGATGGCCCCGATTGCCCCCGTAGGTGGCCGCGACGACCTCGGCGCCGCTCTCGCGCCACACCTCGACCACACGGTCGATCGCGGCCGGAACGAGATCCGGACCGTCGGCGAGGACGACGATCGCCGCGGCGACCTCCGGGCCCAGAGACCGGAGTCCGCACCGAAGCGACGCACCGCGACCGCGCTCCCAGTCCGGGCAGTGCACGGTCGGCGCCGAGGAAGACACCTCGTGGGCGCCGAGGACGACCACCGGATTCGGGACGGAGCTCTGCCGCACGCGTTCGAGCACGGGCTCGAGGAAAACGCGCTGCTTGGGGCTGCCGAAGCGCGTCGACGCCCCGGCGGCGAGAACGATGACGACTAGCTCAGCTACAGCCCTGGAGACGTTGCCACAGGCGGTTCACGTTCGCGACGTAGGTGATCGTCTCCGAGCCCGGCGCTCCGCCGGCCTGCTCGACGGCGCTCGGGCCGGCGTTGTAGGCCGCGAGCGCGAGGTCGGCCGTCTCGAACTGCCTCATCATCGTCTTCAGGTACCGCGCCCCCGCGAGAACGTTGGTCTCCGGCCGGTCGGGATCGAGCCTCAGCTCCGCGGCCGTCGGCGGCATCACCTGGAGCAGGCCCCTCGCGCCCGCCTCTGACCGCGCGCGATGGTTGAACTGCGACTCGACGTGGGCGACGGAGACGAGGAGCGCAATCGGGAGGTTCGTGTCCTTTGCGGCCGCCTCGAACGCGTCGCGATATCGCGCGGGCAGCGGGCACGGATACAGCGCGGCCGGAGATGCCTGGCCCGCTTTTCGAGTCGGCTTCCGCGCGCTCTGAGCGTTTGCAACCGCTCCGGCGAGTAGCCCGGCGACGAGCGCCACTGCAAGGAGTCCCGCAACTCTCCGCCGCATACGGCCGGGGATCCTAGCCCGTCTTGAGCTCCATCTTCTCGATCTCGACCTTCTCCGTCGGCCGTCCCGACGGGTCGCTCGGGTTCCCGAGCTCGCCGATCTTCTCGACGACGCCGATCCCGTCCGTGACACGGCCGAGGACGGCGTAGTCGGGCGTGAGCTGAACTCCGTCCGCGCTGACGACGAAGAACTGGCTTCCGGACGTGCCCGAAGGCTCGTTCGCGGCCTTGGCCATCGCGACGAGTCCCTTGTCGTACGTCGTGTCCTGCGGCGGGGCATCCACGGTCGTATACCCAGGCCCGCCCATTCCATTACCTTGCGGATCACCGCCCTGGATCACGAAGCCCGGGACGATCCGGTGGAAGTTCAGCCCGTCGAAGAACCCCTTCTCCACGAGGCCGGCGAATGCGGCCGTGGTGCAGGGCGAGATGTCGGTCGCCAGCTCGAACGTGAACGAGCCCTTGCTCGTGTCGACGACGACCGAATGCGTCTTGCCGTCCTCGAGGTCGGCCAGCTCTGCCTTCGACGCGTCTCCTCCGATTTCGCAGTCCATGTTGTTTCCACCCCCGGAGCTTTCGCTTTCTTGGCCGCCGCACCCTACAAGCAGGAACGCGAGTGCAAGGAGGACCGCGACCCGAATCACGCGACCGCCTCCAGGGCGCGCCGGACGAGGGCCCGTGCGATCTCGACCTTGTAGGCCGTTCCCGGCAGGGGCGTTGCGGCGTCGAGCGCCTCCGGCGAGTCGAGGACCCAGGGGACCGGAGCCACCCCGGCGAGAACGATCCTGCGCTCGCCGCCGGTTCGAGCCGCTGCGACCCCGACGAGCGGGAAGGACCAGCGCTGCCGGTCCATCGCCTTGAGGTAGGTGCTCGCCTCGGGGCGCGGCACGTCGAGCTCGAGGATCAGCTCGCCGGGCTGGAGCGTCGTCACCTCGCGGTCGTCCTGAGTCGGGAGGCGGTAGAGCTCCTCGACGGGGAGCTCGCGCCGGTTCGTCCGCATCGTCGCGCGGAGCGCGATCAAGGCAGCCGCCAGATCCGACGGGTGCGCGGAGGCGCAGAAGCCGTTGCCGAAGATCGCGTGCTCTCGATGCTCGCCCTCGCGCGCGTGGCAGCGGTCGCCCCCGTGCAGGCGGCACGGGAACTTGAGGCGCCAGTACCAGCACCGGGTCGCCTGAAGCAGGTTCCCGCCGACCGAGCCCATGTTCCTGAGCTGCGGGCTCGCGGCGAGCCGGCAAGCCTCGCGCAACGCATCGGGCAGCTCGGGATCGACTTCGAGCTCGCCGAGCGTCGTCCCGGCCCCGATCGTCGTCCCGTCGATGCCGCGCGGGACAATCCCGCGCACGTCGACGAGCGTCTCCGTCTCGATCAGCCCGTCCCGGATGAGCGGCACGACCTCGGTCCCGCCGTGCAGGAAGACACCGCCGTCGAGCTCAGCGACGTCAGACGGCCGCAGGAGCTCCACGCTTCTCCTTCTTGCGGGCCTCGTCGAGGGCCCGCAGCATCTCCTCGCGGGTGATCGGCAGCGAGCGCACGTCGGCGCCGGTGGCGTCCCGGATCGCGTTCGCGATTGCCGCCGCGGTCGGCACGATGGGGGGCTCGCCCAGGCCCTTCGAGCCGAGGTTCGTCAGGTGCTCGTCAGGGATGTCGAGGAGCTCCGTGACGATCTCGGGCACGTCGGCGATCGTGGGCAGCTTGTAGGCGTCGAGCGTCTGGTTGAGCGTGAGCCCGCTGGCCGGGTCGAGGAGCCGGTCCTCGGAGAGCGTGTGCCCGATGCCCTGGATGATCCCGCCCTCGACCTGGCTCGAGGCTCCGAGCGGATTGATCACGCGGCCGACGTCATGGATCGCCGCGACGCGCTCGACCCTGATCTCGCCGGTCTCGACGTCGACCGCGACCTCGGCGACCTGCACGCCGAAGGTCAGCACCTGCATCCCGGTCGGATTCGGGCCGCGCGCGCCCTTGCCCAGGATCTGCGCGTCGTCGAGCAGGTCCACGACTTCCTCGATCGCCCACGAGCCGCCGTCCGAGGAGACGACCTTGCCGCCTGCGAGCGAGAGCACGCGCTCCTCTTTGTCGTGGCGCTGAGCAGCGATCTCGACGATCTGGCGCGCGGCGTCGGCCGCGGCGGCGCGAACCGCCGGGCCCATCGACGGCGTCGTCGACGAGCCGGCGGAGATCGACGCATACGGCCCGCGCGCTGAGTCGCCGAGCACGATGTCGACGCGGTCGAGCGGCAGTCCGAGCTCCTCGGCGGCGATCTGCGCCATCGCGGTCGCGGTCCCGGTTCCAATGTCCTGCATCGCGGTGATCACCGTCGCGCGGCCGTCCGAGCCCACGCGCACCCAGGCGTACGATGGGGGGCCGCCGCCGCCGTACCAAACCTGGCTCGCGAGCCCGACGCCGCGTTTCCACGGGCCCTCGCTCCTGGCGCGCACGTCGTTCCTGCGCTGCCAGTGAGGCTCGGCCCGCTTGTAGCACTCCATGAGGTTCTTCGACGAGTAGGGGCGATCGTCGGTCGAATTCGCGTAGTTGAGCCGTCGCAGCTCGAGGGGGTCGATGTCGAGCTTGGCCGCGAGCTCGTCGAGGAGGCACTCGAGCCCGAAGGTGCCCTCGACGAAGCCCGGGGCGCGGAAGGCCTTCATCGGCGGCGTGTTGAGCTTCGCGGGCGAGAGCGTCGTGCGGATGTTCTCGCAGTCGTAGAGCATCCGCATCGGGCCGTCGGTTGACGCTGCCCAGCCGTCCCAGCCCGTCGCGTTGACGAAGTCTCCGGTCAGGGCGACGAGCGTTCCGTCAGACCGTGCCGCGGCCGTCAGCCGCTGGATGGTCGCGTTTCGGTTGCCTGCGGCGAGATTTTCCTCACGGCGGGTGAGCGCACAGCGCACCGGCCGCCCGGTCCGTTTCGCGAGCTCGGCAGCGATGTACGTGTGGTCGCCGGCGCCGTTCTTCGAGCCGAAGCCGCCGCCCATGAACTCGCAGACGACGCGGACCTTGTCGGGCGCCACTCCGAGCTTCCGCGCGACCTCGTCCCGGATACCCCAGATGAACTGCGTCGAGATGTAGACGTCCAGCGTGTCGTCACGCCACTCGCAGATGGACTGGTGGGTCTCCATCGAGCTGTGGAGGACGGTCTGGGTGCGGTACTCCGCCTCGACGACGACGTCGGCCTCAGCAAGGGCCCGCTCGACGTCGCCTCGCTCGTAGTGGCTCGTCTCCCCGACGAGCTGCCCTCGGCGCACCGCTTCTTCGGGGTCGAGCAGCGGCTCGCGGACGTCCCACTCGACCTCGACGAGCTCGAGCGCGGCGACGGCCTGGCGGAAGGTGTCCGCCGCGATCGCGGCCACGGCCTGGCCCTGGTAGCCGGGCTCGTCGGTCAGCGCGTCGACGTCGCCGGGGCCGACCGCTGCGCGCACGCCTGCCGCTGCGAGCGCTTTCTCGAAGGAGATCTTCTGCACGCGCGCATGCGCGTGAGGCGAACGGAGAACCGCCGCGTGAAGCATTCCGGGCAGGCGGATGTCGGCCGTGTAGCGCGCCTCGCCGCGTGCCCGAAGCGGGCCGGTCTTGCGCGGGGCTTCGCGGCCGACGATCTCGCGCGGGCCGGCCGGCCACTGCTCGAGCGCGTCCTCCTCGACGACGAGCCAGACGTCCTCGTAGCGTCCCTCGACCTCTTTCTCCGTACGGATCAGCCTTGCCAAGACGAGATCGCCTCCTCGATTTTCGGATACGTGCCGCAGCGGCAGAGATTTCCGGCCATCGCGTGCCGGATCTCCTCTGAGCTCGGGCTCGGGTTGGCCTCGACGAGCGCCGACGCAGACACGATCTGGCCGGGCGTGCAGAAGCCGCACTGGAGCGCGTCGGTCCGAACGAACGCCTCGACGAGCGGATGCTCCCGAAGGGCCTCGATCGTCGTCACTTCGCGGTCGCCGACCATGTGCACGAGCGTGATGCACGAGTAGACGGGCACGCCGTCGAGAAGCACCGTGCAGGCGCCGCAGTGACCCTCCGCGCAGGCGATCTTCGTCCCGGTCAGGCCCAGGTCGTCCCGCAAGGTCTCGGCGAGCGTCTGCCCGACCGGCGCGGCGACCGAGTGTGTCTGGCCGTTGATCGTGAGGTCAGGCACCGGGCGTCACCGCAAAGATGTCCGCGATATGAATCAGCGCGCGAGTCGTGCGCGCCACGTCCTTGAGGTCTTCCTCCTCGACCTCCGGGAAAACGCGCCACAGGTCGCGAGCCGTCGTCAGCAGCTGACGGATCCGGTCGAGGTCCTCCGGGTAGCCGTCGCGCTCGTCGCAGGCGTTCAGCGCGAGACCGATGATCCCGATCGAGTCGGCCTGGCTCATCCAGAGAAGCGGTGTCGCCATCGAGAGGTACTGGTGGATCCGCGCGAGCGTCATCGGCTGGGTGAACGTGCCGTCGCCGGTGGGCTTCGAGGGCTCGAGCGGCGGCTCCCCGTTTGCGATCCGGTTCGCGTTCTCAGAGAGCATCCCCCGCAGCTGGTCGTCGTCGAATCCAGCCACCCGCGCGGTGCGGATGGCGTTGAAGAGCGAGCTCGGCGGGCGCGCATACGGATAGTCCGAGGCGTACAGCACCTGCTCCGGCGCCACGAGGTGGAAGAAGCTGAGCAGGTCGACCGGGCTCCAGACCGAGGTGTCGAAGAAGACGCCGGCCTTGCCTGCGAAGCGTCCGGCCAGCCCGGCGAGGTCGGCGATGCCGGCGTGCGCGATGATCAGCTGCACCTCCGGGTACTGGTCGACGAGCCTTGCGAGGTGGTCGGCGATCGGCGGCAGCCCGCGGCCACCGTGGATCAGGATCGGGACGCGTCGCTCGTTGGCGGTCGCGAAGACCGGCGCGAGCCGCTCGTCGTTGAGCATGAAGCGCTGGGCGCGCGGATGGAGCTTGATGCCGCGCGCGCCTAGGTCGAGGCAGCGTTCCGCCTCTTCGATCGGGCTCTCGGTGAGGTCCAGGCGGACGAACGGGATCAGCCGGCCCTCTGAGCGCTCGGCGTACTCGAGCGTCCGGTCGTTGGGCGCCCGGAACCCGGGGTGCCGGTCGGGCTCGTCCATGCAGAACATGAAGCAGCGCGAGATCCCGGCGGCGTCGTTGATGCGCTCGAGCTCCTCGTAGACGCCACGCTGGCCGTCGATGTCGTGCCCGAGGTGGACGTGTGCGTCGAAGATTTCGGCGCCTTCCGGCAGCTGCCTGCGAAGCTCCTCGTCGTAGCTCGCAATCAGCTCCTGGGCCCGCTGAAACTCCTGCTCCACCAGCCGCCAGTCTATTTGCGCCCGATAGGATGCCGCGCGGTGCCAGACGTCCTCATCTTCGCCGACTCGGTGACCTCGGCCGAGATGCGCCACGAGGTGCCGGTGCTCGTACCGGATCCGTTCTTGTACGCGGAGAAGGACGGCAAGAAGATCACGATGTCGACCGCTTTCGAGGTCGACCGGATCGCCGAGGCAGGCATCGAGGCGCACCCCTACGAGGAGTTCGGCTACGACGAGCTGCTCGCGGAGGGCAAGCGCACCCGGTACGAGATCATCGCGCACGATCTCCCACTGAAGGCATGCCGCGCGTGGGGCATCGAGGACGTCGTGGTGCCCACGTGGTTCCCGGTCTACGTCGCGGATCACCTTCGCGAAAACGGGATCACGGTGACCGCTGACCACCAGTTCTTCTCTGATCGCCGACGCGTCAAGAACGAGGCCGAGCTCGAGGGAATCCGCAAGGCGCAGGCCGCGGCCGACGCGGCAATGGGCGCCGCCCGTGACGTCCTCGCACGCGCCACGCAGTCGAATGGGTCGCTGACCGTGGACGGCGAGCCGCTCACCGTCGAGCTCCTGAAGGCCGCGATCCGCAGGACGTTCACCGAGCACAACGTCGCGAGCGACGACTTCATCGTGTCGCACGGGGCGCAGACCGCGATCGGCCACGAGCTCGGTTACGGCGAGATCGCTCCCGACGAGCCGGTCGTGATCGACCTCTGGCCCAAGGACCCCGAGTCCGCGTGCTACGCGGACATGACGCGGACGTTCGTCGTCGGCACGCCGCCGGACGAGCTCGTCGAGTACCACCGGCTCGTGAAGGAGGCGCTCGACAGATCGCTCGAGGCGACGAAGGCGGGCGTCCCGGGCGTCGACATCTACATGCTCGTCTGCGAGCACTTCGAGGCAGCCGGCCAGCCGACGGCGCTCTCGAAGAAGCCGGGCGAGGTGCTCGAGAACGGCTTCTTCCACGGGCTCGGCCACGGGGTGGGGCTCGAGGTGCACGAGGCGCCGAACCTCGGCCGCGGCGGCACCGCGGAGCTGATCCCGGGTGATGTCGTCACGCTCGAGCCCGGGCTCTACCGCCAGGGCTTCGGCGGCTGCCGGCTCGAGGATCTCGTGCTCGTCACCGAGGACGGCGCCGAGAACCTCACGGACTTTCCGTACGACCTGACGCCGTGAGCGACGCTCCTTCCGGAGCCGCCATAGAAACCATGTTCCTCGAGGAACGGCGTTATCCGCCGCCCGAGGACTTCGTTGCGGAGGCGAACGCGCAGCCGGGAATCTACGAGCGCGACTTCGAGGAGTTCTGGGAGACCGAGGCTCGAGAGCGGGTCACGTGGTTCGAGCCGTTCACGGAGCTCCTCGACTGGCAGCCGCCGTACGCGAAGTGGTACCTCGGCGGAAAGCTCAACGTTTGCTTCAACTGCGTCGACCGGCACGTCGAGGCCGGGAACGGCTCGAAGGTCGCCTACCACTGGGAGGGCGAGCCCGAGGGCGACCGGCGGACGATCACGTTCTCCGACCTCCAGCGCGAGGTCGTGCGGCTCGCGAACGCATTGAAGTCGATCGGCGTCGAGAAGGGGACCCCCGTCGGGATCTACATGGGCATGGTTCCGGAGCTGCCGGTCGCGATGCTCGCCTGCGCGCGGATCGGGGCGCCGCACACGGTGGTGTTCGGCGGCTTCTCCGCCGAGTCGCTCGCGGGCCGGCTGAACGACATGGGCTGCGAGGTCCTGATCACACAGGACGAGGCGTGGCGGAAAGGCTCACCCGTGCCGCTGAAGCGGAACGCGGACGAGGCGCTCGCCGAGTCGCCGAGCGTGACGCGCGCCATCGTCCTCCGCCGCACCGGCAACCAGGTGCCGATGCAGGAGGGCCGCGACGCGTGGTGGCACGACCTCGTCGCCGGAGAGAGCGAGGACGCGGCTTCGTGCCCGTGCGAGCCGATGGACTCGGAAGATCTGCTCTACCTGCTCTACACGAGCGGCACGACAGCCAAGCCGAAGGGGATCGCGCACACGACCGCCGGCTACCTCGTCGGCGTCTCGACGACGCACCACTACATCTTCGACGTCAAGCCCGACTCGGTGTACTGGTGCGCGGCCGACGTCGGCTGGGTGACCGGGCACAGCTACATCGTCTATGGGCCGCTGTGCAACGGGACGACCGGCGTCATGTACGAGGGCGTGCCCGACTACCCGGATCGCGACCGCTGGTGGGCGATCATCGAGCGGTACGGCGTCGACATCCTCTACACGGCGCCGACGGCGATTCGCTCGCACATGAAGTGGGGTCGCGAGCACGCGGACAAGCACGACCTGTCGACGATTCGGCTGCTGGGATCGGTGGGCGAGCCGATCAATCCCGAGGCGTGGATCTGGTATCGCGACGTGATCGGCGGCGGCAAGGTGCCGGTCGTCGACACCTGGTGGCAGACCGAGACCGGCATGATCCTCATCACGCCGTTGCCCGGCGTGACAACGCTGAAGCCTGGCTCGGCGACAAGGCCGTTCCCAGGCGTCGACGCGGCCGTCTACGATGAGCAGGGCGAAGAAGTCGGGCCAGGGGGAGGGGGGTACCTCGTACTGCGCCGTCCCTGGCCCGCGATGCTTCGGGGGATCTACAAGGATCACGACCGCTACGTCGAGACGTACTGGTCGAAGTACTCGGACACGTACTTCGCCGGCGACGGGGCGCGGATCGACGAGGACGGCGACTTCTGGCTGCTCGGGCGCGTCGACGACGTGATGAACGTCTCCGGGCACCGGATCTCGACGATCGAGGTGGAGAGCGCGCTGGTCGATCACCAGGAGGTGGCCGAGGCGGCGGTCTGCGCCCGGGGCGACGACCGGACCGGGCAGGCGATCGTCGCGTTCGTGACGCTCAAGGGCGGGGAGGAAGGCTCGGTCGAGAAGCTCGAGGAGCTTCGGAACCACGTCGCGACGAAGATCGGGCCGATCGCGAAGCCCGCGAACATCGTCTTCACCCCGGAGCTGCCGAAGACCCGGAGCGGGAAGATCATGCGTCGGCTCCTCCGCGACGTGGCGGAGAACCGGCCGCTCGGCGACACGACGACGCTGGCCGACCCGACCGTCGTCGAAGAGATCCGCGACCGCTCAGTCGCGGAAGCGCCGGACGAGTGAGCCCTAGCTGCTAGTGCCGCGGCCGGCCGTCGTCGGTCGGCGGAACGTAGTTGGGAGGAAACTCGTAGCTACTGGTCATCTGCGCCCATGCATCTGGGTTCTCGACGTGATCCCTCCACTGCGGCTCGGCTAGGTGGTCGCCGCGCTCCAAGCTTCCACCGCGCCGGCCCCAAAGGCGCTTCAACCAGGCGACGAGTGCGGTATGCACGACTTGAATTGTGCCTAGCTAGGCGCCATTGCGCCCCGAGCCGGCGCCCACCGACGGCGCGTACCGGAGTCAGACTCCGTGTCGTGTCAAGGGCGAATCGTGCCGGATGCGTGACGGTTTTCCCCTGTTATGCCAAGAGCTTCTCGAACCGCTCTTGCTGGTCCTGCTCGAAAGGCCCGATCAGGGCGAGGTTCAGGCCGCTGCCGCCGATCACGTCCTGCGCCACTCGCTGCACGTCCTCGGCAGTGACTGCGTCGAGCCCGTCCAGAACCTCTTCCGGCTCCGTCGCGCCGCCCTCGAGCACCTCCCGCCGGAGCCCGAACATGACGAGCCCGTGCGGGCTCTCGGTCTGGAGCACGAAGCGGCCCTTTGCGACGTTGCGGGCTTTCTCGAGCTCGTCCGCGGGCACGACCTCGTCGGTGATCTTGCGCAACTCGTCGCGAATGGTCGTGATCGCCTCGTCGATCCGCTCGATGTCGACGCCGGCCTGGGAGAAGAGCGAGCCCGCGTCCGTGTAGCTGTGGTTGATGGCGTAGATGTAGTACGCGAGCCCACGCCGCTCGCGAACCTCGGTGAAGAGCCGTGACGACATGCCGGTCCCGAGCACGGTCGCGAGCACCTGGAGCGGGTACCGGTCCGGGTGGACGAGCGGGTAGCTGGGAACACCGAGGCAGAGGTGCGCTTGGTCGGAGGTCTTCGTGTAGATCTTCACGCGGGCCTCGCCGTTCTTCTCGATCTTCGCCGCATCGGGCGCGCCGGTCTCCTCGGGCTCGATGTCGCCGAGAAGCCGTTCGAGCTCGCTCTGGAGGTCGCCGTCGATCTTGCCGGCGACTCCGACGACCATCCGCTCGGGCTTGTACCAGCGGTCGATATAGCCGAGGAACGTCTCGCGGGTAGCTGCGCGGACCGTCTCCTTGGTTCCGATGATGTCCCAGCCGATCGGCTGGTCTCCGTAGAGGAGCGAGTCGTAGACGCCGCTGATGTAGTCGCGCGGCGTGTCGAAGTACATGTTCATCTCCTCGACGATCACGCCCTTCTCGCGCTCGATCTCGTCGGGATCGAACTTCGAGTGGCGGAGCATGTCGACGAGCACGTCGAGCGCGATCGAGCGGTGCTCGCCGGCGCAGCGGACGTAGTACCCCGTGTACTCCTTGCCCGTGAAGGCGTTGAACTCGCCGCCGATGCCGTCGATCTCGTTCCCGATGTCGCGCGCCGTCGGGCGGCGGTCGGTGCCCTTGAAGAACATGTGCTCCGAGAAATGGGCGATGCCGCTCGTGTCCGGCGTCTCGTAGCGCGAACCGGCGGCGAGCATGATGAAGCACGAGACCGACTGCGCGTGATCCATCGGCGCGGTCAGGACTCGCAGCCCGTTCGCCAGGGGGTGTCGCTCGAAGACGCCCATCAGGCGGCCAGTGCCTCCCGCCAGGCCTCGGGCAGCTCGACGGCGCGGCCGCTTTCGTAGTCGTACGAGACGATCACCGTCTTCGCCTCGGCCGCGACCGTGTTGCCCGAGCGGATCACATACTCGAGCTGGAAGCTCTTCGTCCCCACTGAGGCTGGGCGCACACCGATCTCGATGTCGGCGCCCGAGCGGAGCGGCGCGCGGAAGTCGATCTCGGCGCGCGCGAGGATCATCTCCTGGACGGTGGCCTCGAACCGGAGCAGATAGGCGATGCGTGCCTCCTCGAGGTACGTGAGGAAGACGGCGTTGTTGACGTGGCCCATCGCGTCGACGTCTCGAAATCGGACTCGCTCACGGTGCACGAAGTCGAACCCCTCCACCGCCGAGATGCTACCGAGCCTTCCAGGCGGCGATCAGCTCGGCTTCGCGTGCCGCGTCGAGGCCTGCTTGCTTCGTCGTCTCGGCTTGGTCGAGCGCTCCCCGGATCGTCTCGTCCAGCGGCCGGAACGTCAGTCCCGAGTCGACCGCACGCGAGACGTCGGTCGAATGCAGTCCCACTTCTTCGTGAAGCCACATCGGGACCTCCATCCACTCTCCGACCTCTTTCTCGACGAGGAACTCTGGATCGACCCAGACGAAATCGGCATCGCTCCCCGTCACCTCGCGACAGGTATCGAGCAGCGCCCTCCAGGTCACGCCCCGATTCGCCGCGTTGAACGGGCCTTCGACGCGCTGCTCGCAGAGGTGGACGATCCAGTCGCCCAGGTCGCGGACGTCGATGAACTGAACCTGGTCGTCGGCAAGGCCGGGAGCGAGCACCTCCCCTCCGCGCGCGACGCGGTGGGGCCAGTACGTGAAACGGCCGGTGGGGTCGTGCGGGCCAACGATGAGGCCGGGACGAACCACGGCGGCCGGCCCGCCGAACCCGTCGACCGCGGCGCGCTCGCAGAGGACCTTGAGCGCCCCGTAGTTGCCGAAGTCTTCGAGTAGCCGGTCGTCCGGATGGCCCTTCTCGAGCTCGGCGAGCGGGCTTGTCTCGTCCAGCGGTCCCGACGGGTCGGCGTAGGCGGAGAGGCTCGAGACAAAGAGGTAGTAGCCGGCGGCGTCGGCGAGAGCCTCGCCGGCGGATCGAGCCTGCTGGGGCACGTACGCGGAAGTGTCGACAACCGCGTCCCAGGTTCCATTCGAGAGAGCGGACAGGTCGCCGGTTCGGTCGCCGCGAAGCTTCTCGACCTCGGGGAAGAGGTCCGGGTTCGTCTGGCCCCGGTTGAAGAGCGTGACCTCATGACCTTTCGAGAGTGCGGTCTCGACGGCAGCGCGGCCGAGGAACTTCGTTCCCCCAAGGACGAGAAGCTTCACAGTGGAAAACTACCCACAGGGCTGTGGATTTTTGACCGGGGCGCTCGGAAGGGAGTACGGTGCCTCCGTGAGGTTGCGCCCGCTGACCGAGGCCGAGTGCTATGCGCGGTGCTACGGCGACGGTGACGACAGCGTGCGCTTCGTCAAGCTCGAGCCGCGACGGCCTCGGTACGACATCGGCGTCTCCGGGGAGGAGCTCCGGCAGGCGTTCGAGACTCGCCTCGATCACCGAGAGCCGATCGTCGACACCCTGGTCGAGCCTGTGGCCGGAGCGAGCGACGGCCACGAGCCGGCGGCCGCTGCCTAACGGCCCCAGTACCAGCCGAAAGAAGGTTCGCCCGGCCTCCTTCCCACTGCGATCCTAGTGCGGAAATGCGTGCGCGTGGGTCACAGAAGAGCGCCAAGAGTCAGGCCGCGCCGAGCGCGGTTCCCGACGTCCTCGGGCCCGGTCTCCACGTGATCTTCTGCGGCATCAATCCCGGTCGCGTCTCCGCGGCTGCGGCGGCGCACTTCGCGAACCCGCGCAACGACTTCTGGCGGCTCCTGCACGAGGCCGGTTTCACGCCTCGCCTCTACCACCCAGGCGAACAGTTCGACCTCCTCGAGCTGGGGATCGGCGTGACGAATGCCGCCCACCGCACGACCAGGGGCTCAGGGGACCTCCGGCGTGGCGACTTCGCCGATTCGCGCAAGCGGCTGGCGCGGATCTCGGCCGAGCTCCATCCACGAGCGATCGCGTTCGTCGGGAAGGAGGCCTACCGCGGCACCTTCGGAGAGCGACCCGAGCTGGGCCCGCAATCCCGGACGATCGAGGACGTGGGGCTCTTCGTCCTGCCCTCGACCTCACCCGCGAACGCGGCCGTGCCGTACTCCGAGCGCCTGGGCTGGTTCACCGCGTTGCGAGCCTGGCTCGAGCCCGTCGAGCGCCTGGCCGCCCGCGCGCTGGTGCTCGACGAGGATGGGCGCACCCTGCTCGTCCAGTTTCGCGACGACAACGGCCAGGAGTGGTGGACGACGCCCGGCGGCGGTATCGACGCGGGCGAGGACGTCGAAGTCGCGCTCCGCAGGGAGCTGGCCGAAGAGCTCGGGCTGGACGAGTTCCGGCTCGGGCCTGAGATCTGGACGCGCGAGCACACCTTCGCGTGGAGAGGCGACATCTACCGGCAGCGCGAGCGGATCTGGCTCGTCGAGATCCTGCACCACGAGCCGGCGCCCCGCGTCGATCTCGCGGCCGAGCTCGTCGCGGATGTCCGCTGGTGGGCACCGGCCGAGCTCGAGGCAACGAATGAGAAGCTCGTGCCTGCCCGTCTACCGGAGTTGCTGAAAGAGCTACGGGCGGACGGCCCCCCGACGCGGCCGTTCGACGTCGGCGTCTAGCCGCGCCAGCGATTCGTGATCGGCAACCGCCAGTCTCGGCCGAACGCCTTCGGCCGCAGCTTCACCCCCGGCGGCGCCTGACGGCGCTTGTACTCCGCGCGGTCGATCATCGCGAGCGCCCGGTCGACAACCTCCGGGTCGAAGCCGTCGCTCGTCATGTCCTCCCGCGACTGGTCGAGCTCGACGTAGGCCTCGAGCACGCGATCGAGCTCCGAGTAGGGAGGAAGCGAGTCCTCGTCGAGCTGGTTCGCGCGTAGCTCGGCGCTCGGCGCCCGATCGACGATCGACTGCGGAATCAGCTCGCGTCCCGCGCGTTCGTTGAGATAGCGCGCCAGCCGGAACACATCCGTCTTGAACACGTCCTTGAGGAGCGCGAACCCCCCGGCCATGTCGCCGTACAGCGTCGCATAGCCCACCGAGAGCTCCGACTTGTTGCCGGTCGCCACGACGAGCCAGCCGAACTTGTTCGACAGGGCCATGAGGAGCGTCCCGCGGATCCGCGCCTGGAGGTTCTCCTCCGTGATGTCGGCGTCCCGGCCCTCGAAGACGTCCGCGAGCGCCTTGGCGTACCCGTCGTAGATCGGGTCGATCGGGAGCTCGAGGAAGTCGGTTCCGAGCGTCTCGGCGAGGCGCTCCGCGTCGCGCTTCGTGTCCTCCGAGGAGTAGCGCGACGGCATCGAGACGCAGTGGACGCGCTCGGGGCCGAGCGCCTCGACCGCGAGCGCGGCGGTCAGGGCCGAGTCGATCCCGCCGGAGACGCCGAGGACGACGTCGCCGAAGCCGTTCTTCTCGACGTAGTCGGAGAGGCCGAGCCCGAGCGCAAGCCGCATCTGCTCCAGCTCGTCGATCGGGTCGGCGAGGGTCGGTGCGACCGCTGCCGCCTGAGCTCGCGGCTCGCCGAGGTCGACGACGGGCGGGTTCGGGATGTCGCGTTCGCTGGCGAGCGCCCGGCGGCGGGCGTCGACGAGCCGTCGCGCGATCGCGGTCGACGCGTCGATGTCGACGACGAGCAGCGCCTCCTCGAAGGACGGCGCCCGGGCGACGACGTCGCCCTCCTCGTCGATCACCACGCTGTGGCCGTCGAAGATCAGCTCGTCCTGCCCGCCGACCGCGTTGACGAGCGCGACCCAGCACGCGTTGTCCCGGGCGCGCGTGATCAGCATCTCCTCGCGCTCGAGCCCCTTGCCCACGTGGAACGGGGAGGCCGAGATGTTCGCGATCACGTGTGCGCCGGCGAGCGCGAGGTCGGTCGCGGGAGGCCCCGGCTGCCAGATGTCCTCGCAGACCGTCGGGCCGACGAGCGCCTCGCCCACGCGCAGCAGGAACATCTCGCGCCCGGGCTGGAAGTAGCGAACCTCGTCGAAGACCCCGTAGTTGGGGAGGAAGCGCTTCGGGTAGACCGCCTTGATCTCGCCGCCCGCGCAGATCGCGCAGCCGTTGTAGAGGTCGCGGTCGAGCCACGGGACGCCGACGAGCGCGGCGATGTCGGTCGCCTCGGCGGCGACCTGCTCGGCGGCGCGGCGCGCCTCGCGGAGGAAGCCGGGGCGGAAGAGGAGATCCTCGGGCGGGTACCCGGTGACGGCGAGCTCAGGGAAGAGGACGAGGTCGGCGCCGGCGTCTCTCGCCTCGCGGAGACGGCCGACGATCCGCGCGACGTTTCCGTCCAAATCCCCGACGACGGTGTTGATCTGGGCGAGCGCCAGCCTCATAGTTTTCGCCTCACAGTCGAAAACATAGTCTATCTGGTGTGGAGCTCGTCATCGACCGGCATTTTCGCGGCCCGACGGAGTCTGCGAACGGCGGGTACGCGTCCGGCCTGCTCGCCTCGCTGCTGCACGGGCCGGCCGAGGTCACGCTGAGGCTCCCGCCTCCGCTGGAGCGCCCGCTCGAGGTCGCCTGGGACGACGACCGCCGCCGGGTCGAGCTGCGCGACGGGGAAGCCGTCGTGGCCGAGGCGGCTGTGGCGGACTCCGAGCTGGACGTGCCGGCGACGGTGTCGTTCGAGGCGGCGACGGAGGCGCAGCTGCCGCAGGGAGACACCGAGAGCGCGTTCCCGGAGTGCTTCGTGTGCGGCTGGTCGCGGGAGGACGGGCTGCGGATCTACGCCGGGCCGGTCACGGGTACCGAGCTCTTCGCCGCGACCTGGACCCCCCGCGCCGAGCACGTCGCCCCGGAGTTCGTCTGGGCGGCGCTCGATTGCCCCGGCGCGTACGCCGTGCACGGCGAAGGCGAGCGGGGGATGCCGGTGCTCGGGCGGCTCGCCGCGCACGTGGATCACCTTCCGCATGCAGGCGAGCGTTGCGTGGTGACCGCGTGGAGCCTCGGCGAGGAAGGGCGGAAGCTTTACGCCGGGACGGCGCTCCACGGCGAGGACGGCAGGCTCCTCGGCGCCGCGCGCGCCACCTGGATCACGCCTCAGCGCTGAAGCCGGATCGCGTTCCGGTCGCTCTCGACGATCTCGCCGGCGCGACGGATCAGGTCCTCGATGTCGTCGTGCTCCGCGTGGATGTACCGGCCGGCGAGCGCATCGGCACGGCCCGAGGCGAGCACGCGCACGAGCTGCGGCGCGAGCTCGGGCGGCGTCCACGGCGCGTCGTCGGGGAACACGTCTTTCGTCATCTCCGAGCGCACGAGGCCCGGGCTGATCGGGAACACCGGGATCCTGTGCTCGGCAAGCTCGTTCGCAAGCGTCTCGCCGAATCGGTTCACCGCCGCCTTGCTGGAGCTGTAGGCCGTCCCGGTCAAGCCGGGCAGGTACGCGGCGCCGCTCGCCGTGATGACGATCCGCCCGCTGTCCCGCTCGATCATCCCTGGAAGGACGGCACGGCAGCACAGGAACACGCCCAGGACGTTGACCTCGTGCGTGCGCCACCAGTCCGAAGGCTCGACCTCCCAGGCCTTCGCGCGCGGGCCGGAGATACCGGCGTTCGCGACGAGCACGTCGATCGGCCCGAGCTCGCGCTCGACCTCCTGCACCATGCGCGCCACGTCCTCGGGGCGGGAGACGTCCGCCACCACGGCAAGGCCGCCGATCTCGTCCGAGACCGCCTGAACCTGGTCGGCGGACCGCGCGGAGACGGCCACCTTCATGCCCGCGTCGGCGAGCTCGCGCGCGATGTCGGCGCCGATCCCGCGCCCGCCGCCCGTGACGAGCGCAACCTGTCCGTCCATCCGGTCGGCCATCACTGGAGTCTTCCACGCCGGGGTAGGGTCCGAACGTGACCCTCGCCGAGCTCGCCGTCACCATCTCGATGCTCGGCGTACTCGGGTTGATCGCCAGCCGCTTCGGCCTCTCCGCGATTCCCGCTTATCTGCTCGCCGGCCTGCTCCTCGGCCCGAACGAGCCGAAGGTCATCACCCTGATCAGCCCGTCGGAGGTGACCGACTTCGTCGCCGAGATCGGGATCATCTTCCTGCTCTTCTTCCTCGGCCTCGAGTTCACGTTCACGAGGATCTCGCGGACGAGCCGGCACGTGCTGATCGGTGGCGTGCTCGACTTCGTCGCCAATGCCGGCCTCGGCCTCCTGATCGGCGTCGCCGCGTTCGGGTGGAGCTTCGCGGCCCTGATCCTCGCGGCGGCGATCTACGTGTCCTCGAGCGCGATCACGGTCAAGGCGTTGATCGACTTCCGGAGGCTGGCCGACGACGAGACGGATCTCGTGCTGGCGATCCTCGTCGCCGAGGACCTCGTGATCGCCCTCGCCCTCGGCTTTGCGGCAGGAGGCGGCGGCGAAGTCGCAGCGACGCTGGCGATCCTGGCGAAGGCGATCGGCTTCATCGCGATCTCCCTCGTCGTGTCCTTCCGGGGCTCGCGCGTCGTCGACCGCGTGCTCGACTGGCTTCCCCGCGAGACCTTCCTCCTCGCCGTCTTCGGCTTCCTCGTGGGGATGGGCGCGATCGCCGACGAGCTCGGGCTTTCGGTCGCGATCGGCGCGCTGCTCGCCGGCATCGTGCTCTCCGAGACGGAGATCCGCGAGGAGATCGAGGAGCGCTTCTTCTCCTTCCGCGACGTGTTCGCCGCCCTGTTCTTCTTCGTCTTCGGGCTCTCGATCGACGTCTCGGCGCTCGGCGACGTCGGCTGGATCCTCGCACTGGCGGTCCCGGCTGCCGTGATCGGAAAGATCACGGCCGGGCACTTCGCCGGCCGCTTCGGCGGGCTCAACCCACGACAGAGCCTCAACGCCGGCGTCGCGCTCATCGCGCACGGCGAGTTCACGATCATCCTCGCGCAGATCGCGTCGACCAACGACGAGCTGCTCCGGAGCGAGCAGGAGACGCTGATCGCCTTCGCGGGTCTCTACGTCCTGCTGACGGCAACGATCGGCGTGGTGCTCATGAAGGAGTCGAAGGCGCTTGGCCGGCGCCTGTTTCCTGTCCCTAGACTGGCCGAAGGAGGCTGATCAGTGCCGACCGAGCTCGAGGAGACCCGACTTCCCGGCATCGGGACGAAGTACACGATTCGCACCGGCGAGGGTTGCCGCCTGACCGTGATCCAGCACAACGACGGGAAGCGCGAGCTCTACTACTTCCGGCGCGGAAGCGACGACGAGCCCCGCTCGGTGATCACGCTCGACGACGACGAGGCGCGCCAGCTCGGCGCCGTCCTCGGGGGCGCCTACGAGCGGCCGAAGATCGTCGAGGAGCTCGAGATGGCGCTCGGTGAGCTCCTGATCGAATGGATCCCGGTCCCCGACTCGAGCCCGTGGATCGGCAGGGCGTTGTCCGAGGCCGGCTTCCGCGCGAAGGTCGGGATCACGGTGATCGCGATCCTCCGCGAGCCCGAGCCCGTCACCGGGGCGCTGCCGACCGACGTCGTCCAGCAGGGAGACACGCTGGTCACGGTCGGGAAGGCGGGGTCGTACCCGGCGTTCCAGCGCCTGCTCGCGCAGGGCGACTCAGCGTTGCAGGACTGACTCGATCTCTTCGAGCGCCTCGGGATTCTCGAGCGACGAGAGGTCGCCCGGATCGTCCCCGAGCGCCTTCGCCCGCACGGCGCGCCGCATGATCTTCGCGCTGCGCGTCTTCGGCAGCGCCGAGACGAAGACGACGCGGTCGGGCCGGAACGCCTTGCCGAGGTCGCGCGAGACGAGCTCGCGAACCTCGTCGTCCAGGCCGTCGGTGTCGACGCCCGGGGCCGCGATGCAGAAGATCCACGCGACCTCGCCCTTGACCTCGTGCGGGATTCCGACCGCCGCCGCCTCGAGGACTGACGGATGCTCGACCGCCGCGGACTCGAGCTCCGCCGGGCCGATCCGCTTGCCGGCGATGTTGAGCGTGTCGTCCGAGCGGCCGTGGAGGAACCAGTAGCCGTCCTCGTCCACGGACGCCCAGTCGCCGTGCGTCCAGACTCCGGGGAACCGGCGCCAGTAAGAGTCGAGGTACCGCTCGGGGTCGCGCCAGAACCCGCGCGTCATCCCGGGGAAGGGCCTGCGGCAGACGAGCTCGCCGACCTCCCCGCTCCCCACGAGCGAGCGGCCCTCGCCGTCGACGACGTCCATCGCCATCCCGAGCGCCGGCCCGCCCAGCGAGCAGGCCTTGATCGGGATCGCCGGGGTGGGTGAGAGGAAGCAGGCGCCGACCTCGGTCCCGCCCGAGCAGTTGATGATCGGCACACGGCTCCCGCCGACCTCCTCGAAGAGCCAGCGATACGGCTCGGGATTCCACGGCTCACCGGTCGTCACGATCGTCCGAAGCGCGGTGAGATCCGCCTCGGGCACGCCGTGGGGGATCAGCGCCCGCACGAGGGTCGGTGAGAGACCGAGGATCGACACGCGCTCCTGCTCGATCAGCCGCCAGATCCGGTCCGGCGGCCAGTCCGGCGCACCCTCCGCGAACACGAGCGTGGATCCCAGCGCGTGGCCGCCGACCACCGTCCACGGGCCCATGATCCAGCCCATGTCCGTGGCGAAGTGGATGACGTCGTCCGGCCCGGCGTCCGCCTGGTAGCAGACCTCCCGGGCGATCGAGACCAGGAAGCCGCCCTGCACGTGGACGACGCCCTTGGGGGTGCCCGTCGTCCCCGAGGTGTAGGTCAGGAGGTAAGGCGTCTCCGAGTCGAGCTCGGCCGGCGGGAGCTCCCCCGGCGAGTCGGCGAGCAAGTCGTCCCAGGGCGCCAGGACCATGTGCTCGACCGACGGCGCCACGGCTCTCGCCTCCTCGAGGATCTCGAGCATCGGCACTTCGCGTCCGCGGCGCGACGAGCTCGTGGTGGTGATCGCGACCTTCGCCTCCGACGCCTGAAGCCGCTGCGCCACGGCCGGAGCCGCGAAGCCCGAGAAGATGGGCACCTGGATCGCGCCGATGTGGGCGCACGCATGCGACGCGACAGCTACCTCCTGCACCATCGGGAGGAAGATCGCGACACGGTCGCCCTGCTCGACGCCGAGCCGGACGAGCGCCTCGGCGAGCCGGGTCACCTGGTCCGACATCGCCGCCCAGGTCAGCTCGCGCCGCGAGCCGTCCTCGCCGAGCGAGACGGCGGCGATGCCCTCGGGTCGCCGCCGGGCCCACCGGTGGGCGCAGTTCGAGGCGATGTTCACGCGGCCGCCGACGAACCACGTCGCCCACTCCGGCCCGCGCGAGAGGTCGACGACCCGGTCCCACGGCTCCGCGAACTCGAGGCCCATGTCCTCGACGACCGCCGGCCAGAACCAGTTGGGATCCTCCTGCGAGCGGCGGATGAGCTCCCAGTAGTCGTCGATGCCGTGCCGACGCATCAGCCGCACCACGTTCGCCCGCTCCAGCACCTCCTCCGAGGGGCGCCAGACGACCTCGGTCAACGAGTCCCCTCGACGTGGAAGTCGGGCAGCCAGCCCAGCCAGCTCGGGAGGTACCAGTTCCACTCACCGAGGAGCTTCATGATCGCCGGCAGCAGCACGGACCGGATGATCGTCGCATCGATGAGGAGCGAGATCGCGACGCCGAACCCCATTTGCTGGAACGCGACGAGGTCGCCGACTGCGAACCCGCCGAAGACGGCGATGATGATCAGTGCCGCGCCGGTGATGATGCGAGCCGTCGAGCCGATGCCGTGTGCGACGGCCCGGTCGCTGTCGCCCGTCTGAACGTAGCGCTCGCGGATCCGGCTGAGCAGGAAGACGTTGTAGTCCATCGACAATCCGAACAGCACGGCGAACAGGAAGAGGGGCACCCAGGCCTCGATGAAGTCCACCTGCTGGAAGCCGAACAGCTCGTTTCCGACTCCCTCCTGGAACACGAGGATCAGGACCCCGTACGCGGCGCCGACCGAGAGCAGGTTGAGGACGATCGCGGTCGCGGCGACGACGATCGAGCGGAAGGCGACGGTGAGAAGGACGAAGCTGAGGCCGAGCACGAAGGCGATCAGGATCGGCAGCCAGCGGTCCGTCAGCGCGTAGTAGTCGATGCTCTCTGCGGTCTCGCCCGTGACCAGCACGCGCGCGCCGTCGACCTCCTGGTCGCGCAGCTCCCGGACCGTCGCCAGCGCCGTGTCGTCGCGGCTGTCACCGACCGGCAGCGCCTCGATGACGGCGAGACGCGCCTCTGGATGGAGCTCGACCTCCACCTGGCGCAGCCGTCGGTCGCTGCGCATCTCCGAGGCGAGCTGCTGGATCCCGTCGCGCGTCGCGGCCGCCCCGACGTCGCCGTCCACGACGACCTCGATCGAGTCGGTCGTCCCGATGCCGAAGTCCTCCTCCAGCGCGCTGAAGCCCTGCTTCGAATCGAAGCGATCGGGCAGCGTCCTGATCCCGGCCTCGCCGGTCCGGTACTCGAGCACCGGGAGCGCGAGCGCGACGAGCAGGCCGGCGCTCAGCACGAGGCTGATGACCGGCCGGGCCATGACCGCCCGGACGATCCTGCCCCAGAAGCGGCCCTCGGCACCGGTGCCGCGCTCCGCGCCTCGTCCGATCAGCGGGATCCGGAGCGCGTTGACGCGGTCCCCGAGCAGGCTCAGCACGGCCGGCAGCAGCGTCAGGGCCGCCGCAACCGACGTGATGCCGACCAGGATCGCGCCGGTCGCGAGGCTGCGGAAGATCGTGTTCGGGATCAGCAGCAGCCCGAACATCGCGACGACGAAGGCCAGCCCGCTGAAGACCACGGCCCTGCTCGCCGTCCGGCCCGTCGCGCCGATCGCGTCGAGCACGTCGCGGCCGCCGGACCGCTCCTCCCGGAACCGGGAGACGACGAAGAGCGAGTAGTCGATCCCGAGCGCGAGGCCCATGCCGGTGAGCATGTTGATCGTGAAGACCGAGAGGTCGAACGGGATCCCGACGAGCGAGGTGAGCCCGAGGGCGGTGATGATCGCGACCATCGCGAGCGCCAGCGGCACGAGCCCCGCGACGACGGCGCCGAAGACGAGCAGCAGGACGATCAGCGCGACCGGGAGGCCGAACTGCAGCTCGCCCTTCTGGAGATCCTCCTCGGAGAGCGTCAGGAAATCGCGCTCGACGGACCACTCGCCGGTGATGAAGAGGTCGACCTCGTCGGTGTCCGACTCCTCGAGCAGCTGGACGACCTCGCCTGCCACCTCCTCGTCCTCCAGCCCGACGGCGAGCACGACCGCACGGTCGGAGCGGGCGACGGGCTCGTCGCCTACGGACGCGACGCCCGGCACGCCGCGCACGTCGTCGGCGAGGCTGCCGGCAGCGTCCTCGAGGACGGACGGATCGCCCGTCGCTCTGACGACGATGAGATCGGTGGTGAACTCCGGGTCGGGCGGGAGCCGCTCGCCCATCAGCTCGTACGCCTGCTCCGACTCCGGGTTGTTGAGCTGCTCCGCCTCGCCGGAGAGCGCGTCGCCGAGCAGGAGCACGATGAGGAAGATCGAGACGAGGACCGCGACGATCCAGATCGTCACCGTGCGACCCGGGTGATTCGCCGACCAGGTTGCGAGCTTCCCTGTCATTGACGTCGGAACTTAGTGGACGCTAACATAGTCGTCACTAACCGTGGCCCTGGATCTCTTCAGCGAGGAAGCGCGCAAGTGGTGGACGCTCGCCGCCGTCGCGTTCGGGCTCTTCATGATCATGCTGGACAACACGGTGGTCAACGTCGCGCTGCCGTCGATGGCGCGCGACCTCGGCGCCGACCTGGCGGCGCTCGAGTGGATCGTCACCGGCTACGCGCTGACCTTCGCGTCGCTGATGCTCACCGGCGGCAAGCTCGCCGACCTCATGGGCAGGCGGCTGATCTTCGTCACCGGGCTCGTGATCTTCACCGGCGCGTCGCTGGCGTGCGGACTGGCCGAGAGCGAGGAGTTCCTGATCGGCGCGCGGGTCGTCCAGGGGGCCGGCGCGGCGCTCATGAACCCGGCGACGCTCTCGATCATCGCCGCGACGTTCCCGCCGCGCCAGCGGGGGATGGCGATCGGCATCTGGGCGGGCACCTCGGCCCTTGCGCTCGCAATCGGGCCGCTCGTCGGCGGGCTGCTGACCGAGCATCTCGACTGGAGCTGGATCTTCTTCGTCAACGTCCCGATCGGGATCGTCGGCATCGCCGCCAGCTTCGTCCTCATCCGTGAGTCCAAGGACGAGTCGGCGGAGCAGCGGCTCGACTTCCCGGGTCTCCTCACCTCGGGCGTCGGTCTCTTCGCGCTCACCTACGGCCTGATCGAGGCGAACACCTACGGCTGGACGTCGGGCCGGATCCTCGGCGCGTTTGCCGTCGCCGCCGTGATGCTCGTGGCCTTCGTGCTGCTCGAGACGCACCAGCGGCTGCCGATGCTCGACCTCTCGCTCTTCCGGAACGGGACGTTCGCCGGCGCCAACCTCGCGGTGCTGCTCGTCGCCCTCGCCATGTTCGGCGTGCTCTTCTTCGTCTCGCTCTACATGCAGGGGATCCTCGGCTACTCGGCCGTGGAGGCGGGCGCGGCCTTCCTGCCGATGACGATCCTGATCATCCTGGCCGCGCCAATCGCCGGACGGACGTCGGATCGGATCGGCTCGCGCTGGCTGATGACGACGGGGATGATCCTCGTCTCCGCGCAGCTCCTCTACTTCTCGCGCCTCGACGAGCACTCGAGGTACGTCGACCTGCTGCCGGGGCTGCTGCTCGGCGGCGTGGGGATGGCGCTGGTGATGACGCCCAGCGCCGCAGCCGCCGTCCGCGCGCTGCCGGTCGACAAGTCGGGTGTCGGCTCGGCCGTGCTGAACGCGTGCCGGCAGGTCGGCGGCTCCATCGGCATCGCCCTGATGGGCGCGATCATGGCGCACGAGGTCGGCGGCCTGAGAGGCCCCGAGGTCTTCGGCGACCCGGGGCGCTTCGTCGACGGGTTCTCGACGAGCCTCACCGTCGCCGCGGCGATCGCCTTCGCGGGCGCTGTCGTCTCCTTCGCGCTCGTCCGGCCGCACGAGCTCGACGAGCCGGACCGCCCGTCCCATCCCGTCGCCGAGGTCGGATGAGCTCCACGAAGCCGAGGCTCTCCGCGGAGGAGCGGCGTGCGGCCGTCCTCGAGTGCGCGCGCGGCATCTTCGCGAACGGCAGCTATCGCGGGACGACGACCGCGGAGATCGCGCGCCGTGCGGGCGTGACCGAGCCGATCCTCTACCGCCACTTCCGCTCGAAGCGCGACCTCTACCTCTCCTGCCTCGAGTCCGCCTGGGGCGAGACGAAGGCGATGTGGGAGCAGGCGGTCGCCGAGGAGTCCGATCCTGCGCTCTGGATGAGCGCCATGGGCGCTGCGTACCTGCAGGCGGCCAGGCAGCGGCACGGCCTCGTGGCGAACCTCTGGATCCAGGCGCTCACGGAGGCGAGCGACGACGCGGAGATCCGGCGCTACCTCAAGCGGCACCTGCGCGAGGTCCACGCATTCGTCGCAGACGTCGTCCGGCGCTCCCAGGCGGAGCGGGGGATCCCGGCGGACCGTGACCCCGACGCCGAGGCCTGGATCTTCATCTCACTCGGCCTCCTCGCAACGGTGAGCAAACGCCTCGGAGGCATGCTCGACGAGGACTTCCCGGGAATCGTCGCCAGCCGGCGGCGATGGGTGTCGGGACGCGAGGACTAGCCGGCGCCCCTCTGGCGCAAAGTCTCACGGCTTTGCGCCACCCTCTGAAGCCGGGTCTCCGCCGGCGCGGAGACGCGGCCCACACGCGCGCAGGTGAATCACCCGCCCGAGGTGGACTGGTAGCGGCCGTGCGAAGCCCGGCCGCCGGCGAATTCGCCGATGAACCGGCTTTGCCGGTTCGTTCACTGACGAGACAGCGTCAAGGAAGCGCCGCAGCGCTTCACCGCCGCGCCCGGGCGAAGCCCGAGCCCGGCTTCATCGGGTGGCTCGAAGTCGTGAGACTTCGAGCCAGATGAGGGGCCCGACAGGGCCACGAAAAAGATGAACCCCCGGGCTGCGGCCCCCGGGGGTTCGTATCTCTAGCGGCGAGCCCACCTCGCTGGCGACGGCCCGGAGGCCCTGACTCTGCGGCCCAGCCAAATCCTCCGAGCCACCGTCGCCATATCTGGCGCGCCTCCCGAACACCTCGATCTCTGTGGATCTTGCTGCTCGGTGGACTGACTATACGGCCACATTCCCGACGAGTCAAGTACCTCGGTCAAGTGATTTTCAGATAGGCTTGGTTGACTGATTTTCCCCCATAGCCATGACCCTTTCGGGGGATCGAAAACGCCGAGGAGTTGCCGTAATGTCAAGTAGTCGCACTCAGCCGCCCAGGAGTTGACCCCCCAGTGAACCGCATGATCCAGAGCAAGCCGCAGCGTCTCGGCCGCCTCCCGAGCGGAGGGTTGGGCGAGCGCCTTCGGACGCTCAGGGTCAACGCGGGCCTCACGCAGACGGACCTCGCGGGCGACCGCTTCTCCAAGGAATACGTCTCGCAGATCGAGCGCGGGAAGACGCGTCCGACGCAGGAGACGATCGAGTGGCTCGCCGATCGGCTCAACGTCGATCCCGGCTTCCTCGCCAGCGGCGTCGCCGCGGACGAGCGGGGCCGCATCGAAGCGTCGCTCTCGCGCGCCGAAGCGCTCAGCGAGAACCACGAGTACCCCGAGGCCCTCGACGAGTTCACGCGCATCTACCCGACGATCGCCGGCATCGCCGCGGTCGAGCTGCAGGTGCGGTCGCTCTCCGGCGAGGCCTGGGTGCGCATGCGGATGGGCGAGGTCAAGGAGGCGATCGAGCTTCTGACCCGCGCCCGCGCGATGGCCGAGGACACGATGTTCTCGGACGTCGACCGCGCGGAGATCCTGTACCGCCTGGGCGCCTGCCGCGTCGAGCTGTCGAGCATCCAGACGGCGATCAGCCTCTTCAACGAGGCGCTGGCGCTGGCCGAGAACTCCGAGCTTCCCTGTGACCGCCTCCGCGCCGAGATCTTCGGCGCGCGCTCCCGGTGCTACCGGCGGCAGCGCGACTACGAGGCGGCGCGCGAGGATCTCGAGCGGGCCCTCGAGCTCGCCGAGGCCCTCGAGGATCCGCGCTCCGTCGCGCGCGTCTACTTCCACGCGTCCCTCGTCGCCGAGCGGCAGGGCCAGTGGGTGCTCGCGCGCAAGTACGCGGAGCAGGCCAAGGCGCAGTTCGAGGAGATCGCCGACCGGATCGGCGTCGGCAAGCTCCTGAACAACCTCGGCGGCCTCAGCTTCCTGCTCGGGAAGCCCGAGGAAGCCGTCGAGCAGCTCAACGAGTCCTTCCGCGTCCTGCTCGAGTACGGCAGCGACAAGGACGCCGCGCACGCAGTCTCGTCCCTCGCGCAGGTGAGCCTTCGGACCGGCCAGATCGAGCCGGCCGAGGAGCAGGCCCGCCAGGCGCTGACGCTCCTCGGTGACCGCGAGGACGCGATCGACGAGATCGGCAACGCACAGCTCGTGCTCGGGCGCTCGCTCCTCGAGCAGGGGCGCCTCGACGAGGCCGAGCAGGCCTTCGACGAGGCCGAGCGCAGCCTCCAACAGCTTTCCTCCGTCAGTCATCGTGCGGCCGCATGGATCGCCAAGGGCGACCTCGCGGCACGGCGCGGCCAAGACCAGGTGGCCGCGCATCTCTACCGGCGCGCTGCCGAAGCGCTCCAGGACTTCAGGTTCTAAGGAAGGAGGTGATCGCTCTGAAGCTTCAGTTCAAAGTCGTGCTCCTCGTCGCCCTGACGTCTCTCGCCGCTCTGAGCGGTGGTGGCTTCTGCGACAACTGGTACTGGTGGTAATCGACGAGTTCCAGCTGCCGTAGGGCAGTCCGAGGGAGGCGCTGTCCGCCAGGGGTTTGATTCGCGGACGGGGCCAAGGAAGACCTTTCGACGCGCGAACGAGGAAACCGGATTCCGTGGGGGGAGCCGGCAGCCTCGCAGGGAGAGGACCTCGCGGCGGTTTTCGCATGGTCCGTGGAAGAATTCCTCCCGGCCGGGAGTCTCTGTGGAGGAGAGGGGGCTTGGTTGTCGAATGTGCGGTTCGGTAACCAAGCTCCTCCTCTCCCCTGACAGCGGCGGCTTCGGCCGCCGCTTTGACGTTCTGGAATAGGTCGATGCGGGCACTCGTTGACCGGAGCAAGCAGCGTCGGCAGCATTTCGACGAGCAGGAGCTCCCCGCCCTGGAAACCGCTCACGTCAAACTGACCGATCTGGCTTCGTGCGGCGGCTGCGCGGCGAAGTACTCCGCCGCGCGCCTCGAGGAGCTGCTGCGCGGCTTCGTGCCCGTGGAGTCGGAGGACCTGCTCGTGGGCCTTGCGCCCGCGGACGACGCTGCGGTCTACCGCCTGGACGACGACCGTGCGCTCATCTTCACGCTCGACTTCTTCCCGCCGGTCGTCGACGACCCCGCCGACTACGGCGCGATCGCAGCGACGAACGCGTTGAACGATGTCTTCGCGATGGGCGGGACGCCGCTGCTCGCGCTGTCGATCGCCGCCTTTCCGGAGTCCCTTCCGAGCGAGATGCTCGCGGCCGTGTTCGCCGCGGCCGACGAGCAGGTCAGGGCGGCGGGCGGCATCCTCGCCGGCGGGCACACGATCCGCGACGAGGAGCCCAAGTACGGGCTCGCCGTGGTGGGCACCGTCCGGCCGGACGGCATCTGGCCGAAGAACGGCGCGCGGCCGGGCGATTCGGTCTTCCTGACCAAGCCGCTGGGAACCGGGCTGATCATGACCGGGTTCAAGCGCGGCGAGGCCGGCACGCAGCCGCTCGAGCGCGCGGTCCGGTGGATGCGGACGCTGAACATGGAGGCCGCGTCCGTCCTCCGGCAGTTCGAGCCCCACGCCGTGACGGACGTGACGGGCTTCGGGCTGTTCGGGCACGCCCACGAGGTCGCCGACCGGAGCGGCGTCTGCATCCGGCTCGAGTCCGAGCGCTTCCCGGCGATCGACGGAGCCCTCGACCTCGCCCGCAAGGGCGTCCGAACCACGGGCGATCCACGAAACCGCGACTTCGCCGGGTCGCACCTGACCGTCAACGGCGCACCGGAGACGCTCGTGGCGCTCGGCTACGACCCGCAGACGGCGGGGGGGCTGCTCGTCTCGGTCCCGGCCGACCGCGGGCCGGTCCTCGAGGCGGAGTTCCAGTCCCGGAAGCTGTTCTTGCGGCGCGTCGGCCGGGTTGAGGAGGGCGCAGGAGTCGTCGTGGAATGACCCGTGGGATGATCCACGGGCGGTTTCAGCCCTTCCATAACGGTCATCTCGAGTACCTGGGCGGGGCCGCCGACCGCTCGGACGAGGTCTTCGTCGGGATCACGAACCCGGACCCGCAGCGGATCCTCCCGGAGGACAGCGACCCGCTTCGCCACCTGCCCGAGTCGAACCCGTGGAGCTACGCGGAGCGGCTGCTGATGGTGAAGGCCGCGACGGTCGACCTGGGGCTCGACCTGGCGCGCGTCCACGTGATCCCGTTCCCGGTCAACGAGCCCGACCTCTGGCCGGCCTACGTGCCTGACGGCGTGACGCAGTACATCCGCCTGTTCTCCGAGTGGGGCGGGACGAAGCTCGACCGGATGCAGACCGCAGGCTACGAGGTGGTCGTGCTCGACCAGGGCGCCGAGAAGCAGGTGTCGGGCGCCGACGTGCGCGAGGCGCTGCGGGCGGGCGGCGACTGGGAGTCGCTCGTGCCGCCGGGCGTCGCGCAGGTCATCCGCGGCCTCCAAGCCGTACCGGTCTAGCCTCTACCGGCCATGTATCCGATCGTCGTCGTCCTGCTGGACGGGCTGGGGGACCGCGCGCACGCGAGCCTCGGCGGCCGTACCGCGAACGAGGCGGCTGCCACGCCGAACCTCGACGTGCTGGCTGCCCGTGGATCGACCGGCGTCCTCTACGCGATCGGCCCCGGCCGGGCGCCGTCGAGCGAGGTCGCGCACTGGTCGATGTTCGGCTACCGGCCCGAGGAGTTCCCCGGCCGAGCGGTGCTCGAGGCGCTGGGCGCCGGCGAGGAGGTCGATCCGGCGGACGTCCTCGCCTTCGCGGCTCTGCGGCCGGCCGAGGAACGGGACGGCGCGCTCTGGCTGACCGGCCGCCCGCGCCGCGGCGAGGACGACGAGGAGGCCGGCGCGCTGCTCGAGCGCTGCGGCGGCATCGAGGTGGACGGGCTGCGCTTCACCCTCTCGCACCTGGGCCGTGGCGAGGCGGTCCTGCGCATCTCCGGCGGCGCCGACGAACGCGTGACCGACACGGACGCGTTCTTCCGCGACCGCTACCCGGTCCTGCGGCCGCAGGCTGCCGCGCCGGAGGCGGAGCGCACCGCCCGGGCCGTCGATGGATGGACGCGAGAGGTGCTGAGCCGACTCGAGGGTGAGCGCTTCAACGTCGTCACGCTGAAGTGGTGGGGCCGGGCGCGCGGGGCACCGACGTTCGAGCAGCGCCACGGCGTGTCCGGGAGCTTCGTCGCGGCGTCGCGGTTCATGCACGGGCTTGCGCGTGCCGTGGGGCTCGACCCGCTCGAGGCGAAGGAGACCGACGACCCGACTGCCGACCTCGAGCGCCGGCTCGCGCTCATCCGCGAGCGCCTCGACGCCGGCGAGACGTTCGTCTTCTCGCATCTCAAGGCGACGGACGAGGCGGGGCACACCAAGGACCCGGCGATCAAGCAACGTACGATCGAGGCACTCGATGCGGCCCTTGGAGACCCGCCGACCGAAAGCGCGATCGTCTGCGTCACCGGAGACCACGCGACGCCTGCGTACCCCGAGGTGATCCACTCGGGCGATCCGGTCCCGCTCGTGGTCGCAGGCCCCGGCGTCCGCGCCGACGCGGTGACCGAGTTCGGCGAGCTCCCGTGCGCCGGCGGGATCCTCGGCCACCTCCGAGGGCCGGACCTGATGCCGGTGCTGCTCAACGCGGCCGACCGGCCGCTGTTCCTCGGGTCGAGGCCGACGCCCTTCGCGGGCGCAGACGGCTACCCGTCGATCCTGGAGCCCCTGCGCCGGTGAGGGTCGTCGAGGGGCACATCCCGTTTCGCGGGTTCCGCACCTGGTACCGGGACGTCGGTCCGGAGGGCGGGATCCCGCTCCTCTGCCTCCACGGCGGGCCCGGCTCGACCCACTGGTACTTCCAGCCGCTGGAGAAGCTCGCCGAGGAGGGGCGACGCCTCGTCGTGTACGACCAGCTGGGCTGCGGGAGCTCGGACCGGCCGGACGATCCCGACCTCTGGACGGTCGAGCTCTTCGTCGACGAGGTCCGGACGGTCCGCGAGGCGCTCGGGCTCGAGCAGATCCACCTGCTCGGCTCCTCGTGGGGCTCGATGCTCGCGATCGAGTACATGCTCACGCAGCCGACGGGGGTCGTCAGCCTCACGCTGAACTCGCCGCCGACGGCCACGGAGACCTGGACGGCAGAGGCTCGCCGGCTGAAGGACGCGCTGCCGGACGAGCACCGGCGCGCGATCGACGAGCACGAGGCGGCAGGGACCCTCGACCATCCGGACTACCTGGCCGCCGAGGACGTGTTCTGGCGCCGCCATGTCCTGCTCATCGACCCGCCGGAGTTCGTCCTCCGCGGGCGGGCCGAGAAGGGGACGCCGGTCTACCGGTCGCTGTGGGGCATCAGCGAGTGGAACGCGACCGGGAAGCTGCACGACTGGGACGTCCGCGATCGGCTCGGCGAGATCCGCGTCCCGACGCTCGTCACCTCGGGCAGGCACGACGAGTGCACGCCGAAGCTGGCCGAGGACGCCCAACGGGGCATCCCGGGCGCCGAGCGCGTCCTCTTCGAGGAGAGCTCCCACTCCGCCTACGCCGAGGAGCCGGAGCGCTTCCGGGCCGTCCTCTCGGACTTCCTGGCCCGGGCGGAGGCTGCGTGACGCCGACGCGGGTCCGGTGGCTGGCGACGGCCACCGTGGCCTCGCTGTACGTCATCGTCATCACCGGCTCGCTCGTCCGGCTGACCGGCTCCGGGCTCGGCTGCGAGGGCTGGCCGGGCTGCGAGGAGGGCGCGTTCTTTCCTGAGGCCGACTCGCACGCGTTCATCGAGTTCGGGAACCGTGTCTTCGGGATCTTCCCGATCACGCTCTCGATCCTGACGGCGTGGGCCGCCCGCGGGCTCCCCCGCTGGACGTTCTGGACGGCGGTCGCCGTCGCGGCGCTGACCCTCGCGGAGGCGCCGCTCGGGCTGGCGACGATCCGGTACGACCTCCCGCCCGAGATGGTCATGGTGCACTTCCTCGTCGCCCTGCTCGCCCTCGCCGGCGCAATCGTCGTCCTGGTCGAGGCGCTCCGCGTCGAGCGTGGCGCCGGTGCGGTCGAGTTCCCGCGGGAGCTGCGGATCGGCGGGATCGTGCTCTCGGTGGCCTGCCTCGCGCTCGTCCTGACCGGGACGCTCGTGACCGGTGCAGGCCCGCACTCGGGGGACCCGGACGTGATCCACCGGCTCTGGAACCTCCCTGACGCGCTCTACCTCCACGTCCGGATCACGGCCGTGTTCGGGTGCGTGTTCCTCTTCGTGCTCGGCTATGTCGTGGCCCGCCGGACGCTTGCGCCGCGGCTCTTCCGCTTCTCGCTGCTGCTCCTGGCGGTGCTCGTGGTGCAGATGTCGGTCGGCGAGCTGCAGTGGCGGCTCGAGCTCCCGTGGGGGATCGTCGCCCTGCACGTGGCGCTCGCTGCGGCCGTCTGGACGCTGACCGTCGCGCTCGCCGCGATGCTCTGGATCCCGCCCCGTTGGCTCGGAGCCGGACAGGGGTAAGGTGGACCGGATGGCAGACGAGCTCCACATCACCGAGCGTCCGAGCCTCGAACGGCCCGTGCTGATCGCGGCGTTCCGCGGCTGGAACGACGGCGGGCAGGGCGCCTCGCTCGCCGCCGGCTACCTGGCGCGGCTCTGGGACGCGGAGCAGATCGCGGACGTCGATCCGGAGGGCTTCTTCGACTTCCAGGCGACCCGCCCGCACGTGAAGCTCGTCGACGGGATCACCCGGCAGATCGACTGGCCGGAGACGATCTTCTACCAGGCTCGTCCGGAAGGCCTCGACCGCGACGTGGTCCTGCTCCTCGGCATCGAGCCGAACCTCCGCTGGCGCGCGTTCACGCAGATGATCACCGGCTTCGCGCAAGAGCTGGGCGTCGAGCTCGTCGTCACCCTCGGGTCGCTGCTCGCGGACATCCCGCACACCCGTCCGAGCCCGGTCACCGGCAGCGCGAGCGACGAGGAGCTCGTCGAGCGTCTCGGGCTCCAGGCCTCCCGCTACGAGGGCCCGACCGGCATCGTCGGCGTCCTCCACGACGCCTGCAAGAACCACGGCCTGCCTTCGGCGAGCCTCTGGGCAGCCGTCCCGCACTACGTCTCGCTCACGCCGAGCCCGCGCGCGGCGCTGGCGCTCTGCGAGCGGCTCGGCGACATGCTCGGGGTCGGCATCGACGTCGACGAGCTGCAGGAGGCGGCCGAGGGGTACGCGGATCAGGTCAGCCGCGCGGTCGCGGCCGACGCGGACACGCAGGCGTACGTCGAGGACCTCGAGCGGCGCGCGGACGAGTTCGACGAGGAGGACATCCCGTCGGGCGAGGCGCTCGCGGCGGAGCTGACGCGGTTCCTGCGCGAACGGGACCGCAAGAACGGCGAGCCGCCGGCCGCGACGGATCAGTAGGTGGCCTAAAGCTTTCTGGGAGGTCCTGCGTCGTAGTGAACGAGTGAGGCGCAGAACCGACAGCGGCTTGGCTGATCTCGAGCGCGTCTATCGCTCCGAGTTCCGAGCCTTCCTACGCACGGGCACGGCGTACCTCGGAGACGTGGAGCTGGCGAGCGAAGCAGTCCAGGAGGGCGTTGCTAACGCGATTCGGAACAGGCGCGGCTACCGCGGCGAGGGGACGCTGGAGGCGTGGCTGTGGCGGATCGTCCTGAACGCGATCCGGAGCGCGCACCGGGAGCGCGCGCACAGCCGCATGCTGGCGGAGATCCCCGACACGGTTGCTCCGGACACGTCTCCTGATGACGCAGTGCGGGTGGCGGTACGGCGTCTTCCGGAGCGCCAGCGGCTCGTGCTGTTCTTGCGCTTCTACGCCGACATGGACTACGCGACGATCGCCGACCTGCTCGAGATCAGCGAAGGCACGGTCGGCGCGTCGCTGAACGCCGCGCGGAAGACCTTGCGCAGCCTACTGACGGGGGTGCCGGGATGAGCGAGCGGACGATGTTGCTGCAGCTGGTCGAGGCGGCGGACGGCATCGAGCCGGACTGGCACGGCGCGCTCGGTCGAGCGGGCTACCGCGGTCGTCACCTTCCGGGCGGGCGTGAGCCGGTGCCGCCGCGCCGCGTCGTTGCTTTCGTGGTCATCGCGCTGGCCGTCATCTACGCGATGGCGGCGCTGGCGGCGGGCAGGCCGCGCGTCGGCCCTGTGTACTGGCTCTTCGATCGTTCAGACGAGGTCTATCCGATGCAACAGACGCCCGCACTCGGCCGCTGGACAAATCGGAAGAGGGGGACGTTCGACGGCCCCTCGCCCCAAGGTGGCGCGCTCGTCAAGGTGGTGCCCGTGCTGAGTGGGACCGTGGCCGGTCATCGCTTCGAGATGGCGATGGGTCCGATCACCCACCACAGCTACTCGGTGCTCGGCTTCAGCGCTGGAGGGCCCGCCGAGCCCTTCCACGGGACCAACGTGCCCGCAGTAGGAGGCGGCGGGTTCGCTGCGGTCCGCGGCCTCCCCGTGCCCGCAGCGTTCGAGACCCCTGACCCGGAAGACCTGCATTGGGTGAGCGTGACGCTCGGGATTCCGCAGGGGTTCGAGCCGTCCGGTGGCGGGACCGGGCCGAAATGGATCTTCGGAATTGCGAATCCCCGAGTTGCCCGGGTCGACCTCGTGGACGAGGTGGCCGACACCGTCGTCAGCGTTCCGACCTTCGCGGGCCCGCCCGATGCACCCTTCCGAGGGCGGATCTGGGTAGCAGTGCTACGGCTCGACCAGCTGGTGAACAGCGTTGTCCCGCGGGACGGAGAGGGTGAGGAGTTGGAGCGCTGGGAACTTCCTCAGGCGCTCTGAGACTCAGGCCTCGGCGGCGGTCGGCTCCTCGGCCGTCTCAGCCGGCTCCGGCTCCGGCTGCGTGCCGTTCTGGGTCTGCTCCGGCTGCTGCTGTGCCTTCGCGCCCTTCTTGCGGCGGCGGCGCCGGCGCCGGGACCGGCCCTGGAGCTTCGGCTGCGGCAGGTTCTCGGCGAGGGCGGCCGCGACCTCCTCGACCGTGCCGAGGCTCTCGCGGGCCGACTCGATCAGCCGGGTCGCGCGCGGCGTGTAGCCCTCCGCGGAGGCGAGCAGCGCTGCCCCGACCTCGAGCGGGAGCTCGCGTGCC
>DATBJE010000027.1:0-8581 GCA_036556565.1 Gaiellaceae bacterium | reverse complement strand
AGCGACTCCGTCGCCAGCCTCGCCGCGCCCTCCATCTCGGCGCGGAGGCCGTCCGAGACGGCCGGCGAGGGCCCTTCCTCGACGAGCTTCTGGTGCCGGCGCTGGATCGAGCAGTCGCGCTCGCCCAGCGTCAGGACCTCGCCGTCGCCGTCGCCCAGGACCTGGATCTCCACGTGCCGGGCGCCGACCACCGCGTGCTCGACGTAGAGCGACCCGTCCGAGAAGGCGGCCTGGGCCTCCGCCTCGGCGGTGCGGAAGACCGACTCGAGCTCCTCCGGCGTCGCGACGAACCGCATCCCCCGCCCGCCCCCGCCGGCGGAGGCCTTGAGAACGAGCGGGAAGCCGATCTCCCGGGCGAGCGCGCCCGCCTCCTCGAGCGTGACCGCGCCGTCCGAGCCGGGCACGAGAGGCAGGCCCGCGGCGGCCGCGGCCTCCTTCGCCCTGACCTTGTCGCCCATGACCTCGATCGACTCGGGCCCGGGGCCGACGAAGACGAGGTCGTTGTCCTCGCACGCGGCGGCGAACTCGGCGCGCTCCGCGAGGAAGCCCCAGCCGGGGTGGACGGCGTCGCAGCCGGTCGTCGTCCCGGCCGCGACGAGCGAGGGGATGTTGAGATAGCTGGCCGCCGGCGGCGGCGGGCCGATGTGGACCGCCTGGTCGGCGAGTCGGACGTGGAGCGAGTCGCGGTCGGCCGTCGAGTAGACGGCGACGGCCTCGACCCCGAGCTCGTGGCAGGCACGGATGATCCGGACGGCGACCTCGCCGCGGTTGGCGATCAGGACGCGACGGAACACCTCAGCCGTTCTCTGTCTCGGATCGTGTCGCTTCCGGCACGATCTGCGCGCCACTCGCGCGCTTTCCCTCGATACGCTCGAAGCGGAGCGAGGCCCGCGGCGGCCCCGGCGAGATCGGCCTGCGTGGCGCCACTAGAGGGCGTCGAGCGGCCGCCCGTTCAGCGGCTCGAGCTCGAAGAGGAGCTGCCCGTACTCGACCGGCTCGGCGTTCTCGACGCAGATCCGCCGCACGAGCGCCTCGGCGTCGGCCTTGACCTCGTTCATGAGCTTCATCGCCTCGAGGATGCAGAGCGTCTGCCCGGGGCCGACCGCGTCCCCCTCCTCGACGAACGGCTCGGCGTCGGGTTGCGGCGCTCGGTAGAAGGTCCCCACCATCGGCGCCTCGACCCGGATGACATCGTCCCCGAGCGGCTCGACCACCGTGCCGGGCTCCTCGTGCACCGGCGCCGTCGGCACCACGACGGGCGTCACGGGCCTGCCGGCGGCCTCGTCGCTCCGCCGCACGGTGACGCGCATCTCGCCCTCCTCGATCGTCACCTCGGCGATCCCGGACTCCTGGACGACGCGGATGATCTCGCGCAGCCGCTCGGCCTCGCCGGGCGTCAGGCCCGTCGGCTCGGAGTCCTCACGACGTCCGCGGCCGCGCACTGAGCGAAGCAGCGGCTCGGCGTCCTCGCCGTAGAGCGCGAGGAGCAGGAGCTCCTCCTCGCTCGAGGCGAGGCCCTTCGCGTCGTCCCGCAGCTCGTCGAGCGCCTCGGGGACCTCCTCGGGCTCGTCGACCCCGTCGCCGAGCAGCTCGACCGCACGGCGCACGGTCGACTCGATCTCCCTCGGCGGGGAGCCGTAGCGCCCCTCGACGAGGTCGCGCAGCTCGTCCACGACGAAGCGCCAGCGCTGGGCCGAGAGAACGTGGAGCAGCGCCTGCGACCCGAGGACCTGGCCGATCGGGGACGCGAGCGGCGGCCACCCGCACTCCTCGCGGATCCGCGTGAGCTCGTCGAGGACCTCGTCGAGGCGGTCGGCGGACGCGTTCGCGCGCAGGCTCTGGTCGAGCTCGGCGACGAGGCCGGCGGGCAGGCTGTGCTCGGCGGCCCGCACGGCGACGCGCGGGGAGAGCGACGGCACCGGCTCGTCCCCCAGCGCCTGGTCGACGAGCTCCGAGCTGCGCCAGAGCGTCTGCAGGTCGACGCCCGTGTCCATCCCGATCCCCGCGAGCGACTGGGTGAGAGCCTCCGCCGAGACGCGATGGAGTGACAGCGCCACCGGATAGAGGGCGCACGCGATCTGCGCCGCTCCCGCGCGGACGGCCTCCAGCGCCGACGCGAGCGCCGCGCCGCTCGCCCCCTGGCAGTGGAGCCCGACCGGGAGGCCGCTCGCCTCGCCGATCCGCTCGACGAGCTCCCGCGCCTTCGCCGGGTCGAGCGAGCTGGCGGGATCGTGGATGAGCACCCGGGCGGCGTCGAGCTCCGCGAGGTGGTGCGCGCGCTCGAGGAGCACGTCGGTCTCCCCGGTCGGCCCTGGGCTGTGGACGAGGCCGACGGAAAGCTCCTTGCCCGCATCGCGGATCGCCTCGGCCGCGGCGCGCAGGTTGCCGAGGTCGTTGAGCGGGTCGTGCAGCCGGAAGACGTCGATGCCGCTTGTCGCGGCGCTGGCCACGAAGCGGCGCACGAGATCGGGCGGGACGGGGCGCGAGCCGACCAGGAACCGCCCACGAAGCGCCATCCCCAGCGGCGTGGAGCAGCGCGCGCGGATCGCCCGGATGCGTTCCCACGGGCTCTCGACGCCGCGCCTGACGGCGGAGTCGAAGCACCCGCCGCCCGAGATCTCGAGGCATGCGAAGCCGGCGGTGTCCAGCTCGGCTGCGAGGTTGTAGAGCGCCGCGGCCCCGACCCCTTCCGCGAGCGGCTCCTGCGAGAGGAGCCGGATCGTCGTGTCGACGAGCTGCGGCATCGCGGGGCGCCTACCCTCCTAGGCCCGTGAGATGTAGCGGCGATCGCGCGTGTCGACCTTGATGCGATCGCCGGTGTTGACGAAGAGCGGGACCTGGACGACGGCGCCCGTCTCGAGCGTCGCCGGCTTGGTCACGTTCGACACGGTGTCGCCGCGGACGCCCGGCTCGGTCTCGGCCACGCCCAGCTCGACGGATGTCGGAAGCTGGATGCCGGCCGGGCGGCCGTCGACCGTGAGGAGCTGGACGGTCGCGGACGGCTGGAGGAAGTCGAGGTCCTCGGCGACCTCGGCCCGCCGGAGCGAGATCTGCTCGAACGACTGCTCGTCCATGAAGACGACCTCGTCACCGGCGTCGTAGAGGTACTGGACGTTCTTCGTCTCGGTGCGGACGCGCGGCATCTTCTCGCCGGCCCGGAAGGTCCGGTCGACGACGGCGCCGGACTCGAGCGCCTTCAACCTGGTGCGCACGAAGGCGCCGCCCTTGCCCGGCTTGACGTGCTGGAACTCGACGATGCGCCAGACCTGGCCGTCGATCTCGACGTGCATCCCGTTCTTGAACTGGTTCGTGGAGACCGTCTCGGCCACGGCCGGAGTGTAGTCCTTACCCCAGGGACACCAGGTCCTTCGTGAACGTCGTCAGGACGTCGCAGCCGTCGTCGGTGACGACGACGAGATCCTCGATGCGGACGCCCCCGCGTCCCGCGAGGTAGACGCCCGGCTCGATCGTGACGACGTTCCCGGGGGCGAGCACGTCGGAGGAGGTCGGCCGCAGAACGGGCAGCTCGTGCACCTCGATGCCGACGCCGTGACCCAGCCCGTGGAGGACGGGCGCGATGCCCGACGCCTCGATCGCCGAGCGCGCGATCGCGTCGAGGCCCGGCCCCGTGGCACCGGGGCGGACGGCCGCGAGCGCGGCCTCCTGCGCCTCTCGGCAGAGGTCGTAGGCCCGCTGCAGGTCGTCGGGGAGCCCGCCCGTGGCGAACGTCCGCGTGCAGTCGGCGCAGTAGCCGTCCACGAGGGCGCCGGCGTCGACGATCACGGTCTCGCCCGGGCCGATGACCCGCGAGCCGGGGTGATGGTGCGGAAGCGCGGCGTTCGGGCCCGAGGCGACGATGGTGTCGAAGGCGGCCCCGTCCGCTCCCTCGTCGTGGAAGGCCTGCTCGACCCACCAGGCGACGTCGGCCTCGGTCCGTCCGACCAGCGCGTCGCCGGCGAGCCGCTCGTAGACGGCGTTCGTCACGGCCGCGGCCCGGCGGATCGCGTCGAGCTCGCCGTCGTCCTTCACGGCCCGTAGCCGCAGGACCACGCCCTTCGCGGGCACGAGCGTCGTGCCGTTGGCCGAGAGCAACTCGAGCCCGGCGACGGTGACCGTGTCCGACTCGAAGGCGACCGGCTGCTCGGCCACGGTGCCGAGGCGCCCGCCGAGGTCGGAGAGGAGATCGCGGTCGATCGGGAGCACCTCGACCCCGTCGAGCGCCCGCGCCGCGTCGAGGTAGCGGCCGTCGGTCAGGACGACGACGCTGCCGCGGCCGACGAGGACCGCGGCGTTGGAGCTGTCGAGCCCCGTCAGGTACCGGACATTGCACGAGTTCGTCGCGAGGAAGGTCTCGGCACCGAGAGCGTCCAGCTCGGCGCGCAGCCGCTCGACCCGCGCATTCATCCCTGCTCTTTTAGGTAGGCGAGCGCCTCGCGATACCCCTCGGGCCCCTTCCCGAGGACCCGGTGCGCGACGACGTCGGCGAGGACCGAGTGACGCCGCCACTCCTCCCGCTCCTCGATGTTCGAGAGGTGGACCTCGACCACCGGGACGCCGCAGAGCTCGAGCGCGTCGCGGATCGCGTAGCTGTAGTGCGTCCACGCGCCCGGGTTCACGATCAGGCCGTTGGCCCAGCGGCGCGCGTCGTGGCACCAGTCGACGTACTGCCCCTCGTGGTTCGTCTGGAAGCACCGGGCGGTGAAGCCGAGCTCGCGCGCCCATGCGTAGATCTTCGTCTCGAGCTCCCCGATGCTGACGCCGCCGTAGAGCGCGGGGTCCCGCTCGCCGATCACGTCGAGGTTCACCCCGTTCAGGACGCCGACCTGCACGCGGCGAGTCTACTGGTGGATGAGCGCCCCCAGCGCTGTGCGGGCGTCCTCGTCGGACACCGTCGTCACGACCGGCTTCCCCGGCTCCTCGAGGAGGACGAAGACGCCCTCGCCCTTCTTGTCGCGCTTCAGCGCGGCCCAGGCGACGTCGGGGTCGGCATGGACAGGCTCGGGGGCCAGGACCTCCTCGACCGGGTCCGTGGGGAGCCCCGAGAGCCGGAGCGCCGCGAGGAGCCCGAGCGCGACCGCCTCGCCGTGGCCCACGCGGTAGCCGGAGCCCGCCTCCAGCGCGTGCGCGAACGTGTGCCCGAGGTTCAGCACGGTCCGCCTGTCCTCGGTCTCGTAGGGGTCGGAGAGGACGACGCCCGCCTTGTAGGCGGCGCATGCACGGATCATCTCCTCCTCGGGGAGCTCCCAGACCTCGCGGCCGGCGAGGAGTCCCGTCTTCACGACCTCGGCCATGCCGGCGCGGCGCTCCCGCTCCGGGAGGGTGGCGAGGTACGTGGGGTCGAGGAAGACCTGCCAGGGAAAGTGAAACGCTCCGGCGAGGTTCTTGCCGTCGGCGGTGTTGATCCCCGTCTTGCCGCCGATGGCAGCGTCCACCTGGCCGGTGAGCGTCGTCGGCACGGCGATCCAGCGGACGCCGCGCAGATACGTGGCCGCGACGAAGCCGGCGACGTCCGTCGTCGAGCCGCCGCCGTAGCCCGCGATGATCCCCCGGCGGTCGAGCGTGAGCTCGCTCCAGAGCCGCTCGACGACCGCGAGGGTCTTGGCAGCCTCTCCCGCGGGAACGGCGTGCGTGGTTCCTCCCGTCTCGAGTGGACGGAGCGACAGCACGCGCTCGTCCCCGATGACGGCGTCGGCCGGGACGGGGACGCCGGGGTCCCCGGCGACCATCCGGACGCCGAGGGCGGCGAGGAGCACGTCGTCGGCGGTCGCCCCGACCGCATCGGCGGCCTCGGCGTAGACGGGCCCGCGCGACTCGAAGAGCGCCCCGAAGTCCTCCTCGTCGCGGGCGAGCGGGCGGTCTGAGCCGCGGACGCGCTCCCAGGCCGTCGCCACCTCGACCTGCAGATGGACTGTGAAGGCGCGGTTGCGAAGCCGCGCCCGGTTGACGGGCGAGAGCACGGCGCCGCCCCCGAGCGCGATGACCGCGTCGGGGAAGGAGAGGACCCCCGCGAGCGCGTCCTCCTCGAGCCCGCGGAACTCCGCCTCGCCGCGCTCGAAGAGCTCTGGGATCGGCCCGTGCCGCTGCTCGATGACGGCGTCCAGGTCGATGAACGGCCGACTCGTGAGCTCGGCGACGCGGGACCCGACCGTCGTCTTCCCAGCGCCCATGAAGCCGATGAGCGCGAGGTGCTTCCCGACCGCTCCTACCTGGGAGACCACGGGATCCGCTCGACGTACGCGCGCCAGGCGCCGACGAAGTCCGCGACCGCGTCGCCGCCGAACTTCTCGCGCGCCGCGCGCGCGAGCTCGAAGGCGACGCATGCCTCCGCGACGACGGCGAGCGCCTCGACGGCCGCGACGTCGGAGCGCTCCACGAGAGCCTGCGCGGGCTCGCCCGAGACGAGGTCCGCGGAGCGCAGCGGCTTCATGAGCGTCGGCAGCGGCTTCATCGCGGCGCGGACGACGACGTCCTCGCCGTTCGACACCCCCGCCTCGATGCCGCCGGCGCGGTTCGTCTCGCGGTGGTAGCCGCGCTCGTCGCGCAGGATCTCGTCGTGGGCGGCCGAGCCGCGGAGGTCGGCGAGCCCGAAGCCCTCGCCGATCTCGACGCCCTTCACCGCCTGCGTGCCCATGAGCGTCCAGGCAAGGCGCGCGTCGAGCCGCTCCTCCTTCGTCGCGTACGACCCCAGCCCCGGCGGGACGCCGCGGGCGAGCACCTCGACGGTGCCGCCGACCGTGTCGCGGTCCGCGCGCGCCTCGTCGATCCGCGTCTCGAGATCGAGTGTGGCGACACCGCTCTCGACCTCGATCCCGATCTCCCGCAGAAGGGCCTTCGCCACGCCGCCGGCGGCGACGATCGCGGCCGTGTGCCGCGCGCTCGCCCGCTCGAGGGCGTTGCGGGCGTCGGCGAGCCCGAACTTCATGACGCCGGCGAGGTCGGCGTGGCCGGGGCGCGGGAGCGTCACCGGCTCCTTGCCCTTGCCCTCCGGCTCGCCCTCGGGCGGCCACGGGCTCATCCCCCACGTCCAGTTCTTGTGGTCGCGGTTCCTGACGACGAGCGCGAGCGGCGTCCCGAGCGTGCGTCCGTGCCGCAGTCCCGCGAGCACCTCGACCTCGTCCGTCTCGATCTGCTGGCGAGGGCTCCGCCCGTAGCCCTGCTGGCGGCGGCGCAGATCCTCCTCGATCGCCGACCGCTCGAGCACGAGCCCCGCCGGGAGCCCGCTCACGATCGCGACGAGCGCGGGCCCGTGCGACTCGCCGGCGGTGGTGAGCGTCAGCGTCATGGCGGAAGCCTACGACCCGGCGGCGCCCTCCCGCACCCAAGTAACAGACTGTTACTTGGGTGTTCGCGGTCCGATTGGCTTGGCTTCAGCCCGGACGGCGGGCCCTTCGATCGCCAGGAAGTAACAGACTGTTACTTGCCCGGACGGACTGCCGCGCGCATGACCTCGACCGGCGCGTCGACGCCCGTCCAGCGGGAGAACGAGGCCGCGCCCTGCGCGACGAGGACGTCGAGCCCGTCGACGACGCGCTCGCAGCCCGCCGCGCGGGCGCCCCGGACGAGCGCCGTCTCCACGCCGTCGGGCCTGTACGCGAGGTCGACGACCTGCCGGACGCCCCCGAGGTCGACCAGCAGCTCGTCGCGCACCGGCGTTGCGTTGAGGACGAGGTCGGCGCCGTCCGTCTCCGGAGGCCAGCTCGCGGCAGCGCCCACCTCGCGGTCCGGGAAGAGGGCCCGCAGCCGGAGCGCCAGCGCGTGCGCACGCTCCGCCGAGCGCGCGGCGACGCAGATCGACGCGCACCCTGCGTCCCCCAGCGCGGTCGCGACCGCCTGCGCGGCCCCGCCCGCGCCGAGGAGGAGCACGCGGGCGCCCTGCGCGTCGACCGCGGTGACGACCGCCTCGCCGTCGGTGCTCGACGCGAGCACGCGCCCGTCACGGACGACGAGCGTGTTCACCGAGCCGCAGCGCTCGGCGACCGCGTCCAGCTCGTCGCAGAAGGCGATCACCCCGGTCTTGTGCGGGATGGTGACGTTGGCACCGGCGAAGCCGAGCGCGACGAGCCCTCCGACCGCCGCCTCGAGGCGCCCCGGCTCGACGGGCAGCGGCACGTAGGCCCAGTCGAGGCCCGCCGCCTCGAAGGCGGCGTTCTGCATCGGCGGCGAGAGCGAGTCGCGGAGGGGATGGCGCAGCAGCCCGACGAGCGTCGTCGTGCCGCCTATCCGCACTGCAGCCCGGCCCTCGGGTAGTTCAGGAACTCCCGCTCGCTCCGCGTGAAGAAGTGGCTCTTGCAGTCCGCCTTGCGGACGAAGTAGAGGTAGTCGACCTTGGCGGGATGCGCGGCCGCCTGCATGGCCGCGAGCCCGGGGTTCGAGATCGGCGTCGGCGGGAGCCCGGCCCGCGTGCGCGTGTTGTACGGGTTGTTCGACTCGAGCTGGCTCCGGGTGATCGCCTTCGTCGGCGGGATGTCGAACCCGTACCGGATGGTCGCGTCGATCCCGAGCGGCATCCGCGCCTTCAGCCGGTTGTAGATGACCGCGGAGACGAGCGAACGCTCCTTCGGGACCTGGACCTCCTTCTCGA
>DATBJE010000026.1:0-4699 GCA_036556565.1 Gaiellaceae bacterium | reverse complement strand
GGCCGAAGGAGCTCTACGGACGGCTCGGGTTCGAGCCGATCGGCGACGGGTGGTCGTTCCTCAGGAAGCCCGCTCCGGCCGGTCCGGGCTGAAGGCCGCGGGCAGGCCGAGCTCCTCGAACCACCGCACCATCGCGAGCTGGGGCGGCTTCTCGAGGCCGTAGTGCGTCGCGTCCACGATCGCGACGTCCTCCTCGTCCGCAAGCGAGCGGAAGCCCCGCACCGCCTCCCGCACGAAATCGAGCCGGCACCGGGACGCCGCGTTGCCGGTCACGTACGTCTCGCAGCCGCGCTCGAGCGACGCCTCGAGAACGTCGCGCTCGGCGCCGCCGCCCGCGACGACGGCGACGCGCCCGGCTCGCTCCCGCGGGCGCGTGAGCACCTGGACGGGGATCTCCGGCCCGAGGAAGGCCCGCAGCGCGACCGCCCGCCCGTCGCGGGTGAGGTGGCTCTCGCCGACGATCGCCGCGCCGCCGGGGATCCCCTCGGCGATCGGGAAGTACTCCTCGAGCTCCGACAGCCCGATGCCGCCGGCCACGAGGCGCGACGGCGAGACGACCGGGTGGTGGTCGAGCGGCGCGTGGACGTGGTAGAAGCTGCTTCCCTGCTCCCGCAGGCGCTCGAACGTCGCGCGCGCGAGCGGCGCGAACCCCTCCGCGTCGTCCGCGAACGCGATCGGGTGCGCCGAGAAGAGGAGCGTCCGGGGCTCGAGCGACGCGACGATCCGATCGCTCGGGAAGACGCAGGTCACCGCCCGCTCGACCTCGGCGTCGCCGCGGACGACGAGGCCGTTCCAGCGACCCTCGTACCCCGGCTCGGCGAACTCGCGCCAGTAAGGGTCGGGGTAGAGGATCTCGTAGTTCCCGCTCCAGTCGTCGCCGCGCACGTCGGGGACGCGGAAGTACGCGTCGAGTGCGGCGACGACCTCGTCGAGCCTCACCGGAGCTCGCGCAGCGCGCGCCCCAGGGACTGCCGCGTCTCGAGGACGCCGGCGAAGAGGTCGCCGTCGCGGGCGACCCGCCCGAGAACGACGTCCATCGTGAAGCGGCCGGGATCGAGGCCCTCCACGACCTCCTCCCAGCGAAGGGGCGTCGACACCGGGGCGCCGGCCTGCGGGCGCACGGAGTAGACGCTCGCGATCGTCTTCCCCTCGCCGTTCTGGTTCGCGTCGATGAGCACCCCGCGGCGCTTCGCGCGCGCCCACTCCGTCGTCACGAGCCCGTGGTGGAGCCGCGCCAGCGTCCCGGCCACGATCTCGGCGAGCTCGCGCGTCTGGGCGTACGTGTACCGCCGGGCGACCGGCACCAGCACGTGGATGCCGTCGGCGCCGCTCGTCTTCGGGAAGCCCACGAGGTCGAGGGCGTCCAGCACGTCCTTGATGAGGAGCGCGACCTGCACGACCTCCGCGAACCCGACGTCGGGAGAGGGGTCGAGATCGAAGAGGACCCAGTCGGGCCGCTCGGGCCGGTCGACGCGCGAGTACCACGTGTTCAGGTCGATGCAGCCCATGTTCGCCATCCAGAGGAGGGCGAGCTCGTCGTTCACGAGCGGGTAGCGAATCGTCCGTTTCTGCCGCGTCTCGCGCGAGGTCGAGCGGTACGCGCGCGTCGGGATCCACCTGGGCATGTGCGAGGGCGCGTCCTTCTGGAAGAAGTGCTTGCCCTGCCAGCCGTCGGGAAAGCGCTTCATCGTGAACGGCCGGTCGCGGAGGTGCGGGAGGACGACGGGCGCGATCTCGCGGTAGTAGGAGATCAGGTCGCCCTTCGTGATCCCCTCGTCCGGCCAGAAGGGCTTGTCGAGGTTCGAGAGGCGGAGCACGCGTCGCCCCTGCCGGATCTCGGTAGGAAGCGGCCGCTCGCGTTCGACGTCCGCAGCGGGCTTGTCCTCGCGCAGGCCCTTGTAGACGGGAGCACGGAGGTGGCCGTCGTGCGTCCACTCCGCGAACTCGACCTCGCAGACGAGCGCCGGCTCGACCCACACGATCTCGTCCCGACGGACCTTCGGCATCCTCGGGACGTCGGGAAAGGGGGCGGCCGCGCGCTCGAGGGGCCGGAGCGCCGCCATGAGCCTGTCGATCTCGTCCTCGGAGAAGCCCGTGCCGCAGTTACCGACGTAGCGGAGCTCGCCGCCCTCGTTGACGCCGAGCACGAGTGAGCCGAGCCGGCCGGACCGCTTCCCGCGGCCCTTCGTGTACCCGGCGACGACGAACTCCTGCTCCTGGTGCGTCTTCACCTTGAGCCAGTCCCGTGTACGCCGCCCCGGAAGGTAGCGGGAGTCGGCCTTCTTGGCGACGACGCCCTCGAGCCCCTGCTTCTTCGCGGCCGCGTACAGGGCCTCGCCGTCGTCGAAGACCTCCGACAGCCGGATGGTGTCCGGCGTGGAGGGAAGCAGGGATGCCAGGCGCTCGTGGCGCTCGGCGAGGGGGAGGTCGAGGAGCGGCGCCCCCTCCACCTCGAGCACGTCGAAGACGTAATAGACGAGCGGCCCGGAGCCCTGCTGCATCACCGAGAAGCTCGAGCGGCCCCGGTCGTCGAGCGCGCAGACCTCCCCGTCGAGGACGCAGTCGGACGTTCGCACGGCCCGTTCGAGCGCGCGCGCGACCGGCGCGAAGCGCTCGGTGAGGTCGTTGCCGCGGCGACTCACGAGCGTCGCGTCGCCGCCGGAGACGCGCGCGATCGCCCGGTAGCCGTCCCACTTGACCTCGAAGAGCCAGCCGTCGCCGCGGGGGACGGCGTCGGCCAGGGTCGCGAGCATCGGCTCGTATGCACGCCGCTCCCCCCGCGCCGGCGACCCGTCGTCCTGCTTGCGCAGGATCAGCCAGTTCTTCTCGTCGCCGTCCATGTGGGCCGGGACGAGCGTCCAGGTCCCCTGGAGCCTCTCCCCCGCGAGCCGGACCGTGAGCCCGCCGTCGGGCTTCTCCTCCAGCAGCTCGTACGTCCCCCGGTCCCAGATCTCGACGGTCCCCGCGCCGTACTGGCCCGCCGGGATCTCGCCCTCGAAGGTCGCGTAGTCGAGCGGGTGGTCCTCGACGTGCACGGCGAGCCGGCGGTCGCCCGGCTCGAGGGGGATGCCCTTGGGGACGGCCCAGCTCGCGAGGGCGCCGGCACGCTCGAGCCGGAAGTCGTAGTGGAGGCGCCGGGCGTCGTGGCGCTGGACGACGAAGAGGGGCCTCTTTCCCCGCTTCCGGGCGCCGCCGAAGGGCTCGGGCGTCTTGCCCTTCGCCCGCTTTTTCTCGTATTCGCGGAGCCGGCTCACGCCTGAAGAATGCCCTCCGGCGCGCGGGGATAACCCTGTGGACGCTGTGGATTCTTCGAGTCTCGACCTCTACTCGAGGTAGATGCCCATCGCCCGAAACTTGCGTCGGCGCAGGGCTCGCCGCTCTCCGGGATCGAGAGCATCGACCTCGGCGAGAGCGGCCTGGACAGACTCCGCAAGGAGGCGAGCGGCCTCGTCGTGGTCGGCATGCGCCCCTCCCGACGGCTCCGGCACGATCCCGTCGACGACCCCGAGCTCGAGGCAGTGGACGGCGTCCGGCTTGAACGCGGCCGCCGCCTTCTTCGCCTCGCCGGCGTCGCGCCAGAGGATCGCCGCGCAGCCCTCGGGCGAGATCACCGAGTAGACCGCGTTCGCCTGCATGAGGACCCGGTCGGCGAGCGCGATCGCCACGGCGCCCCCCGAGCCGCCCTCGCCGATGACGCAGGCGACGGTGGGGACGCTCAGGCGGACCATCAGGAGCTGGCAGCGCGCGATCCACCCGCCCTGGCCGTGCTGCTCCGCCGCGACGCCCGGGTAGGCGCCCGGCGTGTCGACGAGCGTCAGGACCGGGAAGCGGTGCCGGTCGGCCAGCTCCATCGCGCGCATGGCCTTGCGATAGCCCTCCGGGTAGGTCATGCCGAAGTTCCGGTGCGTCCGCTCGCGGATGTCCCGGCCCTTCTGGTGGCCGACGATCACGACGGTGCGGCCGTCGAGCTTGGCGAGGCCGGCGATGATCGCCGGGTCGTCGGCGAGCGCACGGTCGCCGTGGAGCTCGACGAAGTCCTCGCAGATCCGCTCGATGTAGTCGAGCGTGTACGGCCGGTCCTGATGCCGCGCGAGCTCGACGGCGCGCCAGACGTCGTCCTCGCTCGCCTCCGCGGTCACGCGCTCGAGCTGCCGCTTGAGGCGGGACATCTCGCCCGAGACGCCGACGCCGCGGAGGAGCGGGAGGTCGCGCAGCTTCGCCAGGCGCTCCTTCAGGCGCAGCTGCTCGGCCTGGCTCGCGGGAGACTCGCTCATGCGCCGCCCACTAGCTCTTCGCGAACATCGCGAGGACGCGGCCGACGTACGGGCGCAGCTCGGCCCGCGGGACGATCGCGTCGACGTGGCCGAAGCGCGCGTTCGACTCGGCCAGCCCGAAGTCGTCCGGCAGCTTCTCGCGGGTCGTCTGCTGGACGACCCGCGGGCCCGTGAACGCGAGCAGCGCGCCCGGCTCGGCGACGACCACGTCTCCGAGGCTGGCGAAGCTCGCGAGGACGCCGGCGGTCGTCGGGTGGGTCATGATCGAGATGAAGGCGCAACGAGCCTCGTGCAGCTCGTCGACCGCGCACACGGTCTTCGGGAGCTGCATGAGCGAGAGGATGCCCTCCTGCATGCGGGCACCGCCCGAGGCGGTGACGCAGACGAGCGGCACCTCCCGCGCGCAGGCGCGCTCGCACGCGCGC
>DATBJE010000025.1:0-3343 GCA_036556565.1 Gaiellaceae bacterium | reverse complement strand
CGCCGCCCCGCGGCCGCGCTCCGAGCGTCATGGCGAGGGCCGGAATCGAACCGGCGACACCACGGTTTTCAGCCGTGTGCTCTACCGACTGAGCTACCTCGCCTAGCGGCGGCCAGTCTAGCCACGCGACGAAGCCTCCCCTCGGGCTCGCCGGCGACCGAGCCGGCGAGCATGGACAAGGATCAGCGCTCGCGGGCTGTTCGGAGGCGCTCGACCAGGGTTTCGAGCATCTGGCCCTTCACGAGGACGCCGTCGGCGCCCGCCTTCGTCGCCTCCTCGTGGATCTCCGTGCTCTCGTCTCCGGTGAGCGCGATCAGGCAGACGAGCGGGTGGGCCTCCCGGAGCTTGCGGATCGCCGTCACCCCGTCCATGTTCGGCATGTGCAGGTCGACGACGACCGCGTCCGGGCTCAGCTCGTCGGCCAGGCTGAGCGTCTCCAGGCCGTCGTAGGCCAGCGCGACGACGGTCAGCTCGGGCTGCTCCTCGATCAGGACGCGGAGCGCCGCGGCGTACCGCTTGTCGTCGTCCGCGAGCAGGACGCGGATCGTTCCGAAGTCCGAGGGCGGGGTCACTCGGTAGTAGTTTGCCCTACGTGGAAACAGCAGAAACGCCTACCCCCGTTGCGGTCATCGGCGCCGCCCTCGATCTCGGCGCCGGGCGACGTGGGGTGGACATGGGGCCGTCCGCGATTCGGTATGCCGAGCTGGCCGCACGGATTCGCCGGCTGGGCCGCGAGTGCGTCGACCTCGGGAACGTCCAGACGGCCGTCGCGGAGGCGGCGCCGGTCGGCGACACGCGGACGCGTTACCTCCGCGAGATCCTCAGCGCCTGCGAGCGGGTCGCCGAGCGGGTCGTGGCCGCGAAGGCCGACGGCCGGATGCCGCTCGTCCTCGGCGGCGACCACTCGGTTGCGCTCGGGACGCTCGGCGGCCTGGTCGACGGCTCGGGGCCGGGCGGCGTGCTCTGGATCGACGCGCACGGCGATCTGAACAGGCCGGAGACGAGCCCGAGCGGGAACGTCCACGGGATGGTGCTGGCGGCGGCGATGGGGCTCGGCGGCCCGGCGTTCCAGGGCTCCGGCGTCGCCCTGCCCTCGGTCGATCCGAGCCGCGTCGCGCTCGTCGGCGTCCGTTCCCTGGACGAGGGCGAGCGCGCGCTGCTTCGCGACGTGAAGGCGAGCGTGTTCACGATGAGCGACGTCGACCGGCTCGGGATCGAGCACACGATCACGGAGTCGCTGGCGAAGATCGACGGCCCGGGGTTCGTGCACGTCAGCCTCGACATGGACGCGCTCGACCCGGACGTCGCGCCGGGCGTCGGCACGCCGGTCCGCGGCGGCCTCTCGTACCGCGAGGCTCACCTGGCGATGGAGCTGGTTGCGGAGTCCGGCCTGATGGGCTCGCTCGAGGTCGTGGAGGTCAATCCGATCCTCGATCGCCAGAACGAGACGGCGAAGCTCGCAGTCGAGCTGGTCGCATCGGCGCTGGGCGCCACGATTCTCTAGCCCTCCAGGAACGCCTCGATCGCGGCGCTCGTCTCCGCGAGCGCGTCCCAGTACACCGTGTGGCCGCCAGGGACGTTGACGACCTCGACCAGGTTGCCGAGCGCCCGCCGGTACGCGTCGACCTCCTCGGGGACCGTGAGCCACGAGTCGGCGCCGAGCACGAACAGCGTGGGCACCTCGAGCGGGGCGGGCGGCGCGCTCGCCATGATGCTCCAGGCCGCAACCACCGCGCTCTTGCAGTAGCGGTAGCGCAGCCGGCCGTCGGTGCCGGGCTCCATGTGGCCGCGGTCGGACTCGATCACGAGCTCCCGCGGGGCGAGCAGGACCCGCCCCGTGTCGTAGCGGGCCTGGACGGCGTCCTCGACCGTCGAATACGAGGTGTCGAGGCGTTCGAGCTCCGCCATGTCGAGCCCGACGTGCGGCAGCACGCGCAGCGCGGGATCGAGCAGGACGATCCGCTCGACGCGCCCGGGCTCGCGCGCCCCGACCTCGGCGGCGAGCCTGCCGCCGAAGCTGTGGCCGATCCAGACCGCCGGTCCTGCAGGCACGCTCGCCAGGATCGCCTCGACGTGGGCGTCGACGTCCCACGGCGGCTCCCACGGAGAGTGGCCGTGACCGAGGAGGTCGAGGGCGATCACGCGGTACCGGGCGGCGAGCGGCTCCGCCAGGCCGTCGAAGCGCCCGCCGTACGACGTGACGCCGTGGAGACAGACGATCGGCGGCGCGTCCGGATCGCCCCAGGTGTAGGCGTGCAGCGTCACGGGCGGTAGTACTTGCGCCCCTTCAGCTCGTCGGGGAGATGGTCGACCGCGAAGCCGGCGGGGTCGTCGTGCGGGTAGACGTAGCCCTTCCCGTGGCCGAGCTTCTTCGCGCCGGGATAGTGCGCGTCGCGGAGCTCCTTCGGCGGTCTGGCGTTCCCCTGGTCGCGGACGTCCCTCTTCGCCTCGCCGAGCGCGACGGTCACCGCGTTCGACTTCGGCGCGCTCGCGAGATAGGTGGCCGCCTGCGCCAGGTTGAGCTGCGCCTCGGGAAGGCCGACGTGCTCGACCGCCTGCGCCGCCGCGACCGCGACGACCAGGGCCTGCGGGTCGGCGTTGCCGATGTCCTCCGAGGCGAGGATCACCATGCGCCGGGCGATGAAGCGGGGATCCTCGCCCGCCTCGAGCATGGCGGCCAGGTAGTAGACGGCGGCATCCGCGTCCCCGCCCCGCATCGACTTGATGAACGCGGAGGCGAAGTCGTAGTGCTGGTCGCCCTTGCGGTCGTAGAGAAGCGGGCGCTTCCGGGCAGCGTCGAGGACGTGGCGCTCTCCCATGGGAGCGCCTTCTGCCCGGGCGGTGTCATGTGCCAGCTCGAGGATCTGGAGCGCTCCGCGCGCGTCGCCGCCGGCGCGCTTCGCGACGAGCTCGACGACCTCGTCTTCGACCTCGGTCTCCAGCGCTGCCGCGCCCCGCCGCACGATGACCGCCAGCTCCGCCTCGCTCAGCGTCGCGAGCTCGATCACGGTGCAGCGCGAGAGCAGGGCGGAGTTGACCTCGAAGTACGGATTCTCCGTGGTGGCACCGATGAGCGTCACGAGACCGTCCTCGACCGCGTGCAGCACCGAGTCCTGCTGGGCTTTGTTGAAGCGATGGATCTCGTCGATGAAGAGGATCGTCCGCAGGCCGTTGCCGCCGAGCCGGTCCCGCGCGCGGGTGATCACCGCCCGGACGTCGTCCACACGGGCGGAGACGGCCGACAGCTCCTCGAAGACGGCTCCGGTGCTCTCGGCCACGATGCGGGCGATCGTCGTCTTCCCGGTGCCCGGCGGGCCGAAGAGGATCATCGACGGAGGACTGT
>DATBJE010000024.1:0-16525 GCA_036556565.1 Gaiellaceae bacterium | reverse complement strand
TCTTTTTCGTGCACGTTCGGGCTTGCTCGCGGAGTGGGGGCGGTGATAGTACCCCTCGCGCGTGGCGAGTCTGCAAGCGCACCCGCACCTGCGAGGGGGCATCCGCCCCCTTCTCTTTCCCCGCTCGCTCGCGATCGTGGGCGCTTCCGACCGGACGTACGGCCAGGTCGAGGCGGTGCAGAACGTCCTCCGCGGCGGGATTCCCGCCTGGGGGGTCAACCCGGGCCGGGCCGACGTCGCCGGCATGCCCTGCGCGCCGAGCGTCGCCGACCTGCCCGAGGTTCCCGAGCTCGCCCTCCTCGTCGTCGGCCATGCCCGGGTCGAGGCGGCGTTCGACGAGGCGGCCGACGCGGGCGTGCGCGCGTTCGTCCTCCCCGGGCTCGGCAGCGAGGCCGGGGCCGAGGCACGTCCGGCGGCCGAGCGCATCGCGGCGCGCGCCGCGGAGCTGGACGCCTCCGTCATCGGCCCGAACTGCATGGGCGTGGCCGTTCCCCGCGGGACCTCGCCGTGGATCGGGACGCTGCCGGGCACGTTCCTCCCGGGCGGGGTGGCCGTCGTCTCGCACTCGGGCTCGATCGCCGAGGCCCTCGTCTCGCTCGGGCCCCGCGTCGGCTTCCGGTGCGTCGTGTCCGCCGGCGCCGAGATCGCACGCGACGCGGCCGACCTGTGCGCGTTCCTCGCCGCCGACGACGAGACGCGCGCCGTCGGGCTCTTCCTCGAGGCGGTGCGCCGTCCGGAGGCGCTCGCGGCCGCGTTCGACCTCCTCGCCGAGGCCGGCAAGGCGGTCGTGTGCCTCAAGGTCGGCCGCTCTCGCGCGGGGGCAGCCGCGGCGCTCACGCACACGGGAGCGCTCGTCGGTTCCGAGCGGGCGTTCTCCGCGTACCTGCGCGCCCACGGCGTCATCCAGGTGGGCGACTACCCGGAGCTCGTCGAGACGCTCGAGGTGCTCGGCCGCAGGCGCCGACCGCGCGGGCTCCGCGTCGCAGCCATCTCCGAGTCGGGCGGGGAGGGAGCGCTGCTCGCCGACCACGGCGAGGCCGCGGGGATGCCGTTCGAGCCGCTTCCCGACGTGCTGGCGCGGAGCCTCAGCGCCGAGTTCCCCAACTACCTGGCTCCCGGCAACCCGCTCGACGCCTGGGCGATCGACGACGCGGACAAGGTCTACCCGCGCTCGCTCGAGCTCATGGCCGGCTCGGGCGCCTACGACGTCATCGTCGCCCAGGTCGACCTCTCGCAGTTCAGGGGCGCGGGCGAGGCGACGTGGTGCGCGATGATCGTCCGCTCGCTCGCCGCGGCGGTCGAGGGCACCGGCGTCTTCCCGGCCGTGGCCTCCGTCCAGACGTCGGACCCGCCGCCCGGGCCCGCCGACGTGGCCCGCGCGCACGACATCCCTCTCCTCCGCGGCTCTGGCAACGCGATGCGCGCGCTCGCGAACGTCGCGCGCTGGCGCCCGGTCGTGCGCGGCGCGCCGTCCGAGGAGGACGCCGAGCCCGTCGACCTCTACGACCTCCTCGCCGAGGGGGCGCTCGCCGAGTTCGAGTCGGCGCTCGTCCTCGAGCGCTACGGGGTCGCGGTCGCCCCGCGCCGGCGCGCCGCGACTCCCGGCGACGCCGCGGCCGCGGCCGCCGAGCTCGGCTTCCCGGTCGTGGTCAAGGTCGATGGCCCGGCCCACAAGGAAGCTGCCGGCGGGGTCGTCCTCGGGCTGGAGGACGAGGAGGCGGTCATCGCGGCCGCCGAGCGCCTGGGCGGCCCGGTCCTCGTCGCGCGCCAGGCCGAGCGGGGCCCCGAGGCGTTCTGCGGGATGACCCGCGACGAGCTCTATGGGCCCGTCCTCGCGGTCGGGCCCGGAGGGCGGAACGTCGAGGCGCTCTCGCTCGCCGCCGTGACGCTCGCCCCGGTCGGGCTCGACGCCGCGCTCGCGCTCGTCGAGGGCGTCGGCGTACTCGCCGACGCGACGCAGTCCGCTCGGGAGACGCTGGCGCGGACGCTCGTGGCGCTCGGCCGGCTCGCGGGCGAGCATCCCGACGTGGCCGCCGTGGACGTCAACCCGCTCATCCTGGGCGAGGACGGCGCGGTGGCCGTGGACGGCCTCGTCGTCGTCGACCGAGGAGGTTCCGAATGAGCGTCGTGACCGAGGAGCGGCGCGGTCCGGCCGCCTGGATCACGCTGAACCGGCCCGACAAGCTCAACGCGATCAACGCCGAGATGGTCGACGCGCTCCGCGCCGCTCTGTCGCGCGCCGCGGCCGACGACGACGTGAAGGTCGTCGTGCTCACCGGCGCCGGCCGTGCCTTCTCGGCCGGCTACGACCTCGCGCAGGAGGTCGAGTCGAAGATCGAGACGGCGGAACGCTGGCACGAGGTGCTCGAGCGCGACGTCGCCATGACGATGCAGATCTGGTCGCTGCCGAAGCCGACCATCGCCGCGGTGCGCGGCTGGTGCCTCGCCGGCGCGTGCGAGGTTGCGATGGCCTGCGACCTGATCGTGGCGACCGATGACGCGCGCTTCGGGGAGCCGGAGATCCGGTACGGCTCGGGGCCCGTGACGCTGCTCATGCCGTTCGTCCTCGGCCAGAAGGTGACGAACGAGCTCCTCTTCACCGGCGAGGCGATCGACGCGGCCCGGGCCGAGCGGCTCGGGCTCGTCAACCGGGTCGTCCCCGGGGACGAGCTCGACGCCGCGGTCGAATCCCTCGTGCGCACGATCGCGCCGACGCCCCTGCCCGTCCTGCGGCTGACGAAGATCGCGCTCACGCGCGCCTACGAGGCCATGGGGCTGCGCGAGGCCGTGAACGCGAACCTCGACCTCTCGGCCGTGCTCAACGCCGCCGACACGCCCGAGCAGCGCGAGTTCGACCGGATCGTCGCCGCCGAGGGCCTGAAGGCGGCCCTGGCGTGGCGGGACGAGCGCTACGGGGAGACGCTGAGCTGAGCACCACGGGCCTGCTCGCGATCGGGCTCGCGGTCGTGGCCCTCGGGATCGCCGGGCTGGCGCTGGGCGCGGGGGACCGCTCCGGCCCGACCGCGCCCTGCCGCGGCCCCGAGCCGCGCGACCTGCCCGGCGAGGCCGTCGAGCTGGCCGCGGGCGACCGGGTCTGGTCGGCCTGGATCACGTACCCGCCCGTCTCCGGCGAGACGATCACCGTCCTCTGGCGCGCCGAGGGGTTCGTCCCCGGCGACCTTCGCGTGTCGGGGGCCGACGCCGCGGGGCACCGGCTGGCGGTGGAGTTCGGCCCGTCGCCCGTCCTGCCGCAGCTGCGCGGCGGCGGCCTTGTGTGGCCACGCCGGGGACGCGAGTGGGGCACGCGAGTCTTCTTCTCCCACCCGGGCTGCTGGGGGCTCGAGGTGGACGCCGGCGGCCGGCCGGGCCACCTGAACGTGTGGGTGCCGGAGTGAGGGTGGTCGTCGGCGACCGGGGCTACTCGCTGGACCGCGTCACCGAGCTCCTGGACGGCGCGGGCGTCGAGGTCGTCGCCGGCGACGAGCCGTGGGAGGGGGACGACGTCGTCGGGCTGCTGATCGGGACCGAGACGCGGGTCGACGAGGCCGACCTCGACCGGATGCCCGCGCTCCTGGTCGTGGCCTCGTGCAGCGTCGGCTTCGACCACGTCGCATGGCAGGAGGCGGAGCGCCGCGGCATCTGGGTCTGCAACGTGCCCGACTACTGCATCGAGGAGGTCGCCGACCACTCGCTCGCCCTCGTCCTCGCGCTGCTCCGCGGGGTCGTCGAGCTCGACCGGCATGTGCGCGCGGGGGGCTGGGACTCGGCCGCGGCCGGCCCGCTCCGGCGGAATCGGGGCACGCGGCTCGGCGTCGTGGGGCTCGGTCGCACCGGGAGCGCGCTGGCCGAGCGCGCCGCGGCACTCGGCTTCGAGGTCTGGGGGACGGACCCGGCCCGCTCGCGGGAGGAGATCGCCGCGACGGGCGTCCGGCCGGCGTCGCTCGACGAGCTCCTGGAGGCCTGCCACGCGGTCTCGCTGCACGTGTCGCTCACACCGGAGTCGGAGGGGCTCATCGGCGAGCGCGAGCTCGGGCTCATGCCGCAGGGGGCGGTCCTCGTGGACACCGCCCGCGCCCAGCTCGTCGACCTGGACGCGCTCCGCGCCGCGCTCGAGAGCGGACGGCTCGGCGGAGCCGCGCTCGACGTGCTGCCGGTCGAGCCGCCGAGCCGCGAGGATCCCGCGCCGGCCTGGCCCCGCCTCGTCGTCAACCCGCACGCGGCCTGGTACAGCGTCGAGGCGGAGGAGGCCGTCTACACGCGGCCCGTCCTCTCCGTGCGCGCGGTGCTCGAGGGCCGCGAGCCGGACGGGGCGGTGAACCGGCCGTGACGGTCGCCCTCGTCACCGGCGGAGGGACCGGCATCGGGCGCGCGACGGCGCTCGCGCTCGCCCGCGACGGAGCCGCCGTTGCCATCTGCGGGCGACGCCCCGAGCCCCTCGAGGAGGCGCGCGCCGAGCTCGAGGCCGCGGGCGCCGAGTGCCTCGTCCACCAGGCCGACGTGCGCGAGCCCGACCAGGTGGAAGCGCTGGTGGACGCGGTGCTCGCCCGCTTCGGGCGGATCGACGTCCTCGTCAACAACGCCGGCGGGCAGTTCATCGCTCCCGCCGAGGAGATCTCGCTCAGGGGCTGGCGCGCGGTGCACCGGCTCGCGGTCGACGCCGTGTGGAATCTGACGCACGAGGTCGCGACGCGCTCGCTCATCCCCAACCGGAGCGGCGTGGTCGTCTTCGTCGGCTTCAGCCCCCGTCGCGGCATCCCGGGCTTCACGCACGCCTCGGCGGCCCGGGCGGCCGTCGAGAACATGGCCGGCTCGCTCGCGAACGAGTGGAGCCGCTACGGCATCCGCACCGTCTGCGTCTCGCTCGGGACGATCCTGACGGAGGGGCTCGAGGGCTACGGCGCGGAGCAGATCGCGGAGTGGGAGAGGACCGTCCCGCTCGGCCGTCTCGGCACGCCCGAGGAGGCGGCGTCGGTGATTTCGTTCCTCGCCTCGCCGGCGGCCTCCTACGTCACGGGCACGACGGTCGTCGTCGACGGCGGCGCCGACGCCTGGGGCCTCGCCGAGCCGCCGCCGCGCCGGGAGTAGTGTTCGGCCGATGCCGACCGTCTCGCGGCTCGCGATCACGCCCGTCAAGAGCCTCACCCTCCACTTCCCCGACGAGGTCCTCCTGGAGGAATGCGGCGTGGCGACGAACCGGCGCTTCTATCTCGTCCGCGACGACGGCCGGCTTCTCGCCGGCCTCCACCACGGCCCGCTCGCCACCGTGTGCGCCGACTGGGACGAGGAGCCCGACGTCCTGACGCTCACCTTCCCCGACGGAGCCGTGGTCGCCGGCGAGGTCCGCACGGGCGAGTCCGTCCTTACCGACTTCTGGGGCCACCGCGTGTCCGGGCGCGTCGTCGAGGGCCCGTGGGCCGCGGCGCTGTCGGAGTTCTCCGCCAAGTCCGTCCGGTTGGTGAAGGCGGACGAGCCCGGCGGCGGCGTGGACATCGAGCCGATCACTCTCGTCTCGACGGAGTCCGTCGAGGAGCTCGCCCGCCGGTCGGGGAGAGAGACCGTCGACTCGCGGCGGTTCCGGATGCTCCTCGAGATCAGCGGCTGCGAGCCGCACGAGGAGGACTCGTGGGCGGGCAGGAGGGCACGTCTCGGCGCGGCGCTCGTCGAGCTCGGCGGCCCGGTTGCCCGCTGCGCGACGACGACCCGCGACCCGTCCACCGGGATCCGCGACTTCGACACGCTGCGCGCGATCAAGGACTACCGCGGCCTGCGCGAGGGGAAGAAGATCGACTTCGGGGTCTATGCGAAGGCGCTCGCGCCGGGGCGCGTCCGCCTCGGCGACGCCGTCGAGCTTCTCTAGCTCTTCGCGGGATCGGCCGCGAACGCCTCGACGTCGATGAGCGTCGCGATGCCGTCGCCGAGGGCCGCGCAGAACGCCGCGTGCACGTCCGCGGCGGGCAGCGTTCGTCCGCCTTGGACGAGGTCGGGCGCGGCGCAGGCGTCCTCGATGAGGAGCGCGTCCAGGCCGTGGTCGGCGGCGGCGCGGACGGTCGCGTCCACGCACATCGAGGTCATCATCCCGCAGAAGGCGACGCGGCTCGCGCCGGCTGCCTCGAGCCGGTCGGCGAGGTCGGTCTCGAGGAGGGCGTTCGCATGGTGCTTGACGATCACGCTCTCGCCCGGCGCGGGCGCGACCGAGGGGTGCGTCTCGGCCGTGGGCGTCCCCGGGACGAATCCCCACTCCTCGCTCTCGAGCTCCTCGTGGCGGACGTGGATGACCGGCAAGCCCGCGGCCCGCGCGGCTCCGATCGCCTCCGCGGCCCGTTCGGCCGCCCCGGCGGAGTCCGGAAGCGGGTTGGCGCCGCCGGGGAAGTACTCGTTCTGGATGTCGATGACGACCAGCGCGTCGGCCACGTTCCCTACCCCTTCTTTCGGTTGGCGAAGGCCTCGCCCGCCTCGCGCGCCTCGTCGGTCTGGGCGAGCGCGGCGTACGCGAGCCGCTCCAGCATGATGCCCGCCTCCCGGCTCGAGTCGGCGATCGCGTTCGCGGCCTGCTTCGCCGCCGCGACTGCCAGGGGCGGAAGCCCTGCGACCTGCTCCGCGAGCTCGAGTGCGCGCGCGCGGGCCTGCCCTGCCGGAACGAGGTCGGTCACGACGCCGAGGCGGAAAGCCTCGGCCGCGTCCACGCGCGGCCGCAGGATCATCAGCTCCTTCGCGCGCGCGGGGCCGAGGGCCCGCACGAGCCGGTACGTCCCGCCCGAGCTCGGGAGGATGCCGAGCTCGACCTCGGGGAGCCCGAAGACCGCGGTCTCGTCGGCGACCCTGAAGTCCGTCGCCATCGCGAGCTCGAAGCCGGCGCCGAGGCACCAGCCGGAGATCGCGCTGAAGGTCGGCTGCGGCAGCGACGCGATCCCCTCGTAGACGTCGCCGGTGTCCCGGTAGTACGCATCGATGCCGCCCGGGCTCTCGTCGCGCGATTCCTTGAGGTCGGCCCCGGCCGAGAACGCGCGCTCGCCTCCGGCGAAGACGACGGACCGGCTTCCCCTCACGTCGTCGCCCTCGAACGCGGCGAGGAGCTCGCGCTCGACGGCGGTCGAGATCGCGTTCAGCCTCTCCTCGCGCTGGAGCGTGAGGACGCAGACGGCACCCTCGCGGCGAACGTCGAGCAGGCCCTCAGGCAAGTGCGGTCACCGGGCGCTCGCGCAGGTACGGAAGCGGCACCGCCGGGTTCTCGGCGTCGATCTCGCGCGCCAGCCGGTGGCCGTCGAAGATCGCGTCGGCGATGAGCTGGGGCGCGACGCAGTCGCCGATCCGGTAGACGGCCTCGATCCCCTCGGCCTCGAGCCGCTCCCCGTCCGCGCGCAGCTCGTGGTAGAGCGCGTCGTCGGAGAGCCGCTGGGTGACGAGGACGACGGCGTCGGCCTCGAGCTCGAACGGCTCCCCGAACTCGTCGTGCCCGGCGGCGAGGCCGGGCTCCACGCGCTCGAGGAGGACGCTTCGGTGGAGCCGGACGCCAACCTCGTGGAGCCGCCTGCGGAGGAGAGCGTCCTCGAGCGTCTCGTAGGCGAAGGGCGCGACGTCGTGGAACGACGTCACGAAGTCGACGGAGAAGCCGTCGAGGGCGAGCTTCTCGGCCAGGTCGGGGCCCATGAAGTAGCCGTCGCCGTCGTAGACGACCACCCGCTCGCCCGGCGGCGTCTTGCCCACGACCATGATCTGCTCGGGGGTGAGGACGTGCCGGAGCGACGCGTCGGCGCCGGCGAGCGGCGCGTGCGTCTCGCGGTGGAGGCCCGTCGGCGACCAGTGGGCGCCCGTTGCGACGACGACCAGCTCGGCGCCGTACTCGCGCACGCCGTCGGCGTCGAGGCGCAGGCCGGTGAGGGCCTCGACGTTCTCGAGCTTGTCCAGCTGGATCCGCCGCCAGTTGAGGACGCGGCCCCACTCTCCCCGGCCCGGAAGCTGGGGGATCCAGCGCATGATCCCGCCGATCTCGGCCTCCGCGTCGACGAGGTGCACGCGGCGGAAGCCGCGCTTGCCGAGGACGATCGCGCACTCCATCCCGGCCGGCCCCGCGCCGACGACGAGCACGTCGCGGTCGCGGTTCTCGGCCGGCTCGAAGCGTTCCGGGTGCCAGCCGCGCCTGAACTCCTCGCCCGCCGTCGCGTTCTGCGTGCAGCCGATGTTCCCGCCCGGGTCGGACTTGGGGATGCAGATGTTGCAGCCGATGCACTCGCGGATCTCGTCGAGCCGCCCCTCGTCGATCTTCTGGGGGAGGAACGGGTCGGCGATCGACGGCCGCGCCGCGCCGATGACGTCCCAGACGCCGCTGCGTACGATCTCGGCCATGCGGTCGGGGTCGGTCAGCCGCGAGACGCCGACGATCGGCTTCGCGGTCGCGGAGCGCACTCGGCCGGTCCATTCCAGCTGGAAGCCCTGCGGGAAGAACTTCGACGGGCCCGAGTCCTTCGACCACTCCTCCGCCGAGCCGACGTTCACGTCCCAGAGGTCGACGAGGTGGTCGGCCGCCCGGATGAACTCGAGTCCCTCGTCGATCTCGATCCCGTAGGGCGCGAGGGCGTCGACGGCGATCCGCGAGACGACCGCGCACTCGCCCTCGACGGCCTCCCGCGTCACCTCGAGCAGCTCGATCCAGAAGCGGCAGCGGTTCTCGAACGACCCGCCGTACTCGTCGGCGCGGTGGTTGTAGAACGAGGACAGGAACTGCATGGGGAGGTAGCTGTGCGCGCCGTAGACGTAGACGATGTCGAAGCCGGCCTCGCGCGCACGCCGCGCCGCCGCGGCCCAGTCCGCCTGCACGCGCCGGATGTCCTCCCGCTCCATCGCCTTCGGCGTCACGAGCAGGTACTCGCTCGCCAGCTGGGAGGGCGCGATCGCGGGGAGACGGTACTCGCGCCGCGGGCAGTGCACGCCGGAGTGGTGGAGCTCCACGCCGGCGAGGCCCCCGCGCTCGTGCACCTCCTCGCACATGAGCGAGAGCGCCCGCAGGTCGTCGTCGTCCCACAGGCGGGCCGAGATGAAGGGCGTCTCGTCGGAGTCGGGGCTGACGGCGCAGTACTCGGTGCAGACGGCCGCCCAGCCGCCCTCGGCCTTCGTCGCCCGATAGCGGGCCTGCGCACCGGGCTTCTGGACGCCGAAGCCGGTGCAGTGCGGCACCTGGTAGAAGCGGTTGCGGAGCGTCTTCGGGCCGATCTGGAGCGGCTCGAAGAGGACGTCGTGCCTGGGGTCGCGTGCCACGGGAATGGAGACGCTACCCTGCCCGCGCGCGCCGGGCGAGCTCGTCGTGGTCGACGCCGAGCTCGTCGGCTGCGAAGCGCAGCAGGATCTCGCGCATCCGCTCCGGCGTGATCCACGACTCGCCCCCGAGGACCGACTTGAGGCCGAGCCCGTCGACGAGCGCGACGAGCCGGTCGGCCACCTCCTCGACCGGGGCGGTCGGATGGAAGGCGCCCGACTCCGCTCCCGAGCGCACGACGTCGTAGAAGTAGCCGCGCCAGCGGGAGTCGAAGCTCTCGCCGGCGGGGCGCAGCTCGGGCCGATGGAGGATCTGGAACCAGAGCTCGAGGACGAAGACCCACTCGTCGCGCGGCGGCCCCGGGTAAGGGATGGAGAGCTCGAGCAGCGTCGCGAGCCGCCAGAGGTCGTCGGCCTCGCGCCCGAGGAGCTCCTCGACGCGGTCGTAGGGTCGCTCGTTCGCCCACTTGAGCGCGGCGAGGAGCACGTCGTCCTTGGTCTCGAAGTAGTAGTGAACCGTTCCGGTCGAGGTGCCCGCCTCCCGAGCAATGTCGGCGATCCGCGTGGCCTCGACCCCTCGCCGGACGATCACCCGGCACGCCGCGGACAGGATCGCCTCGGCGGTCGGGCGCGCCGGCGCGCCTGCCTTCGTCGCCCCCTTCATCGTCCGAATCTACTCCTTCCTAACCTTGACCGTCCGGCCCGAGTCTGACTCTAATACCCACCTGACTGACCCGTCAGTCAGGCTGCGTACACAGGAGGTGGAGATGAGCACGGAGCGTGACGGCGAGTCGAGAGAGCGGACGCTCGGACGGGACACCTTCCTCAAGCTCGGCGCGGTGACGGTCGGGTCGGGGCTCCTCGCGGCCTGTGGAGCCGAGGGCGCCCCCGAGCCGGCGGCCCAGGCGACGACCGAGAAGAAGGAGGCCCCGCCGATCGACACGGAGCCGGGTGATCTCGAGGTGTTCGAGTGGGCCGGCTACGAGTACCCGACCTACGGGGGCAAGAAGGGAGCTCTCTCGCCCTACGTGGACACATACGGCAAACCGAAGTACGTCTTCCTCACGAGCGACGACCAGGCGATCGGAAAGGTTCGCGCCGGGTATCGGCCGGACACCGTCCACCCGTGTGTGGACTACACGGGAAACTGGGTCGAGATGGGCGTCGTCCAGCCCTGGGACACGTCGCTCATCAGCAACTTCAAGGATCTCGAGCCCGCGCTCGTGAAGGGCGGGCAGATCGACGGTCAGCAGTACTTCATCCCGGCCGACTGGGGCTTCTCGAGCCCGCTCTACCGCTCGGACAAGGTCGAGCCCGAGGGCGGCGTCGATTCTTGGGCGCTGCTCTTCGACGACCGCTACGAGGGGAAGATCTCCTGGTGGGAGACCCCGCTCGAGAACTTCGTCATCTGGGGCTACGTCAACGGGATCGAGAACCCATGGGACATGACCGACGAGCAGCTCGACGAGGCGAAGGACTTCCTCATCTCGAAGAAGCATCTCTGCCGGAACTTCTGGTCCTCGCAGACCGACTTCGAGGCCGACTTCATCGCCGGGAACATCTGGATCGGCTACTCCTGGGGCGGCTCGTACATGGCGGCCAAGAAGGCGGGGCTCGAGGTCGTCTACAGCGACCCCAAGGAGGGGCGGCTCGGCTGGAACTGCGGCTTCGTCCTCATCGCGGACACGGACAACTTCCGCCACGCCCACGAGTACGTCGACACCTGGGTCAGCCCGGAGTCGGCCCTGTGGAACATCAACAACTACGCGTACGGGATGTCGAACACCAATCTCGACCTCTCGAAGGTCGATCCGGACCTGGTCGCCGTCTTCCACCTCGACGACCCGGCCGCGCGTGAGGAGCCGAGGGCCCACTACGCGCGCCCGCTGCTGGCCGAGCGCCGGGCAGCGTACGCGCAGCGCTGGGACGAGGTGAAGGCCGCCTAGGGCGAGCAGGAGAGCACATGGCTGTCGAGGCGCAGGAGGCCGCCGGGCAGGCAGCGGCGACGGGCCCGAAGCGCCGGTCGCACACCGGTCTGGCCACGGCGGGCCTGCTTGCGCTGCCGACACTCTGGCTCGTCGTCTTCTTCCTCGTCCCGGTCGTCCTGATCTTCCTCTACAGCGTCAACATCTTCTCGCTCTATCCGGGCGGCCAGTACTTCACGCTCGACGCCTGGAAGGACTTCCTCGACGGCTCGCCCTTCCTCGACCTCTTCTGGAAGAGCATCCGCATGGCGTTGATCGTCTCGGTCATCTCGGTCATCGCCGCCTACCCGATCGCGTACTACCTGGCGCTCCTCTCGGGCGATCGGAAGTACACGCTCCTCCTGCTCATCCTCGCCCCGTTCCTCGTCAGCTACTTCCTGCGCCTGCTTGCCTGGAAGGTCATCCTCGGCGACCAGGGGGTGATCAACTCGTTCCTCTACTGGACGGGGCTGCGCGCTCAGGACGATCCCCTGTCCTGGCTCCTCTACAGCCAGTTCGCGGTCATCCTGACCCTGGTCTACATCTACATCCCGTTCGTCGCGCTGCCGATCTTCGCCTCCCTCGACTCGCTCGACCGGCGGCTCCTCGAGGCCTCCGCGGACCTCGGGGCGAGCCGCTGGCAGTCGTTCAGGAAGGTGACGCTTCCCCTCTCCATGCCGGGCGTGATCGCCTCGTTCATCTTCGTCTTCATCCCGACGATCGGCGAGTACTTCGCGCCGCTCCTCGTCGGCGGCGTGGAGGGGACGATGTTCGGGAATGCGATCGCCGACCAGTTCGGCCAGAGCCTCAACTGGCTCAACGGCTCCGTGCTCTCGTTCTTCCTCCTGCTCGTGGTCGCGCTGCTCATGGCCGTCTTCGCCCGCTTCCTCACGGTCCGACGGGTGGCGACCGGCTGATGGCGCAGCCGATGGACATCGCGGTCTCGAGGAACGGCAGGCGGCTTCTGACCTTCTGGTTCGGCCTGCTCGTGATCTTCCTCTACGCGCCGCTCGGGCTCCTGCTCCTCTTCTCGTTCAACGACAACAACCTGCCCGTCTTCCCGCTCAAGGGCTTCACCACGTCCGCCTACGAGCAGTTCCTGGGCAACGCCGAGCTCCGGGCATCGGTCGTCACGAGCACGAAGGTGGCCGCGCTATCGAGCCTCATCGCGGTCTTCCTCGGGCTCCTGGCCGCCATCGTCTTCGTGCGCCGCCACGTCTTCGGCAAGTCGGTCGCCTCGGCGCTCCTCCTGAGCCCGCTCGTCGTCCCCTACATCGCGCTCGCGATCGGCCTGCTCGTCTTCTTCAGCCAGGCCCCGGAGACGTTCCCGCTCGGCATGCGCACGGTCGTGATGGGCCACGTCGTCGTCTCGATCCCGTACACGATCCTCATCCTCGTCCCGCGCTTCGAGCGGCTCGACGTTCGCATCGAGGAGGCGGCGCGCGACCTCGGCGCGGGCGCGTTCCAGACGTTCCGCCTCATCACGCTCCCGCTCATCCTGCCGGCGCTCGTCTCGGCCTTCATCGTCGCCTTCGTGCTCTCGTTCGACGAGATCATCATCGCCTCGTTCGTCGCCGGAACGGTGACGACGTTCCCGCTCTACCTCTTCTCGCAGCTTCGCTTCCCGACCCTGCTGCCGCAGGTGATCGCCGTCGCGTGCGTCGTCATGGCCGCCTCGGCGGTGATCCTCGTCGCCACCGAGATCGGGCGGCGCGTGCTCGAGCGGCGTCTCGGCACCGAGTAGGCGCGCCGGCGCTAGTCGGGAGCCTCAACGGCGCCGGCGAGGACGGCGCTGTCGTGCGCCGGCCACGTGAGCACGACGTTCCGGCCGGAGTCGATGCCCCGCGGGCCGTCCCCCTCGTTCATCCTGTGGCTGACGACGCGGCCCACCTTCGTGTCGACGTGGAACTGCGTCAGCGAGCCGAGGTAGACGACGTCGGCGACGACGCCCTCGAGGCGCGAGCCGTCCTCCGGGGCCGGCTCGCCGGCGAGGTCGATGCGGATCCGCTCGGGCCGCACCGCGAGCTTGAGGCTTTCCCCGCGCTCGTGGCCGTTCGACGCCGGGACGACCAGCCGCTCGTGGTTGGAGACGTTCGAGACGAGCTGGCCCTCGACGACATCGTCCACGCGGAAGTCGAGCGCGTTCAGCGAGCCGATGAAGTCGGCAACGAAGGCCGTGGCCGGATGCTCGTACATCTCCCGCGGCGAGCCGATCTGCTCGACGACGCCGCTGTTCATGACGGCGATCCGGTCGGACATGGCGAGGGCCTCTTCCTGGTCGTGCGTCACGTACACGAACGTCGTCCCGAGCTCGGACTGGATGCGCTTGAGCTCGAGCTGCATCTGCCGGCGGAGCTTCACGTCGAGCGCCCCCAGCGGCTCGTCGAGGAGGAGGGCGGCCGGACGGTTGACGAGCGCGCGCGCCAGGGCGACCCGCTGCTGCTGCCCGCCCGAGAGCTGCGCGGGACGCCGCCGCTCAAGGCCCTCGAGCCGGACGATGTCGAGCATCTCGGCGACGCGCCGCTCCCGCTCGGGCTTCGGCACCTTCTTCAGGCGCATGCCGAACGCGATGTTGTCCCCGATCGACATGTGCGGGAAGAGCGAGTAGTTCTGGAAGACCATGTTGACGTTCCGCCGGTTCGGCGCCTCGACCGTGACGTCGACGTTGCGGAGGAGAATGCGCCCCTCGTCGGGGTGCTCGAAGCCGCCGATCATGCGGAGCGTCGTCGTCTTGCCGCAGCCGCTCGGGCCGAGCAGCGAGAAGAACTCCCCCTCGCGGATCTCGATCGAGACGGAGCGCACGGCCTCGACCTTGCCGAACCGCTTGCTGACGCTCTCGAGGCTGATCCCGACGTCGCTCACCGTGAACGGCGAGTGTAACGCAGGCTTTTCCCTGCACGAAACCGGCATTGGCCTTGATCGCCGCGCGCGCGCGGGCCATCCTTTCTCGGCCGTGCGAGCGACTGCGTGGACACGCGGGGACATCCTTCTCGCCGGGGGAGGCGCCGTCATGCTCGCCGCGGCCGCCGAGGCCGTGTGGTCGCTCCGAGCGCGGTTCGCCGTCGACCTCGCCGGCCTCTCCACCTGGGAGCGGGCGGCCGTCGCGCTCTGGGATTTCCGCCCCGTGCCGCTGGCGCTCTGCGCGGGCGGCGCCGTGCTCGCCTACCTCGGGCTGCGGGAGCCCGCCGGCCGCCTCGCCTCGCTGCACGATGCCGCGCGCCCGCTGCTCGCGATCGTCGCCGCCGGTGGGGCCGCCCTCGCGTTCGCCGTGCTGCTCTTCGCAGTCTGGATCGCCGAGCAGGGCGAGGTCGGGAGCAGCTCCGGCCTCGGCTTCGCGTATCCGGGCTCCGAACGGCTCGTCACGCTCCTCACGCAGCTCGCCGCGTGCGTGCCCCTCGGGCTCGTCCTCGCGGTCCTCGCAGGGCGCCTCGCGCGCGTCGAGCCCGTCTCCGAGGACGAGGTCGAGGCGGCTCCGGCCCCACCGCCCGCGTCGGCCTCCGTGGGCGACGAGATGGACGAGCTTTGGCGCGAGCAGCTGGCGCACGGGCCGCGGCGCGAGCGCGCACGAGCGCTCCTCACGCGCATCCACGCCCTCGAGGCGGCGGGGGACGAGGAGTCCGCCCGCGAGCTCGCCGAGGAGATGCGCCGCCTGTAGGGCGAGAATCGGGCGACATCTGCGATCGACGGGAGGAGATGCGATGCGACTCGAGTCGCTGTGCCGGATCTCGATGCGCTACACGGACGCGAGCTGGCAGCAGCCGTACGGTTCCCGGCCCGTGGGCGAGGAGGGGCTCGGGTTCGGTCACGGCGACGGAGCCGTGACCGGCGAGATCGAGGGGTCGGTGGTCTGGGCGAACTACCCACGCCGCCGCCAGGACGGCGTCTGGACGCCGAACCTCCGCGGCATGATCGTCGAGCGCGACGGGAACGAGCTCCTCCTTTCGATCCACGGCCAGAGCGTCGAAGAGCGCGGCCCGGGCCGCCGGCGCGCGATCCTCGCGCGCGTCGAGCTGACCACGGAAGCGGAGCCGTACCGCTGGCTGAACACGTGCTTCCTCGTCGGCGAGGGCGAGATCGACGAGGAGCGTGAGAACTGGTGGCTCGAGATCTACGTCTGCGTGAACGAGGAGGCGTTCGGCCCGCCGGCGCTGGGCGCAGAGCCGCCGGAGCGGTTCCGGCAGCGCGGCTCGGGCGCCGCGAGTTAGGCAGCCGTCAATGCCTCGTGCACGAGGCGCTGGAAGTGCTGGAGCAGGTGCTCGCTCGAGGGCAGGACCCGCCCGTACGGGATCATCCCCGACGACAGCCCCTGCTGGACGGAGACGACGAGCGACGCGTCCTCGGCGCCGACCTGGTTGGCGAAGGCCATCATCTCGGCCGCGGTCTCCTGGGAGACCTCCTCGTAGAAGAAGTACTCCGTCGAGCCGGCGCAGCGCCCCGGCCCCGCGGGCCGCGTGACGTCTACGGACATGTTCCCCGGGCCCGGGTCGATGTTGAGCGTGAAGTTGGGGAACAGCATGTGGTACTGCGCCTGCTTCACGTCGGCGTTCGCGAGATAGGCGACCTTCCCGTTCGCCGACTCGCGTACCTCGCCGAACTGGGACAGGGCGAGCCCCTCGGCGCGCAGCAGGTACTCATCGGGGCCGACGTCGATCACCTTCGAGAAGCCGGGGTGCGCGACCGCGCAGTGGTAGCACTCGAGGTAGTTCTCGATCGCGACCTTCCAGTCGCACTCGAGCTCCCAGTCGTTGCGGACGCGGAAGCGCAGGCGGTCGAGGTCGACGCCGCTCTCGGCGACGAGCGTCGGGATCGGCCCGAGCGCGTCGGCCAGCGGGCCGGCGTCGGCGTCGGGGTTCACGAAGACGAGCGGGCCCCACCGCTCGACCGCGACGGGGAGCATCGAGAAGCCCTCCTTGTCGAAGTCGGGCTCCCGCTCCGAGCGCGGCGCCTTCCGCAGCGTGCCGTCGAGGTCGTACGTCCAGGCGTGGTAGGGGCACTGGAGCGCCTTGCGGTTCCCGTCGCCCTGCGCGATCAGGTGCCCGCGGTGGCGGCAGACGTTGACGAACGCGCGGAGGACGCTCTCCTTGTCGCGGACGACGACGATCGGGATCTGGCCCGCGAAGCACGTGAAGTAGTCGCCGGGGCTCCCGACGCGGTCGGCCCGGCCCGCGTATTGCCACGTGCGCGCGAAGATCCGCTCCTGCTCGAGCCGCTGGATCGCCGGGTCGGCGTACCAGTCGGCCGGGAGGGTCGCTCCGGCCGCGAGCGCGGCCCCCACATCCGTCGCCATGAACGAATTCTACTGGGTCAGATCC
>DATBJE010000023.1:0-7142 GCA_036556565.1 Gaiellaceae bacterium | reverse complement strand
AGGCGGCCATCGTCGGCCAGCTCACCTCGGGCGTCGCGACGCTCTTCAAGGCGAACGGCGTCGAGTGGGTGCGCGGCACGGGCCGCTTCAAGGACGCGAACACGATCGCCGTCGAGGGCGGGGAGGACGTGTCCTTCCGGAGCGCGATCGTCGCCACCGGCTCGTACCCACTGCGACCGCGTATCGAGGGGATCGACTCGCCGCGCTGCGTCGACTCGGAAAAGCTCCTGGCCCAGACCGAGGTGCCGAAGCGGCTCGTGATCCTCGGCGGCGGGATCATCGGCTGCGAGTTCGCGTCGATCTTCCAGCGCTTCGGCACCGAGGTGACGATCGTCGAGATGCTCCCGACTCTTATCCCCATGGAGGACGAGGACGCGGCCAAGGAGCTTCTGAAGCAGTTCAAGAAGCGCGGCATCGCCGTCCACCTCGAGTCGCAGTGCGACGGGATCGAGGACACCGGGGACGGGCTGCGCGTGCGCTTCGGGGGCGAGTCGGTCGAGTGCGACCTCATGCTCGTCGCGACCGGGCGCGGCCCGGTCACGCAGGGCCTCGGCCTCGAGGAGATCGGCGTGGAGCTCGATCCGAAGAAGGGGATCGCCGCCGACGAGCACCGGCGCACGACAGTCCCGCACATCTACGCCGTGGGCGACTGCGCCGGCTACTGGCAGCTCGCGCACACGGCCTTTCGCGAGGGCGAGGTCGCTGCCGAGAACGCGATGGGGCACGACGCCGTCGTGGACAACCGCGGCGTCCCGCGGCCGATCTACACGGATCCGGAGATCGCCGGAGTTGGCCTCACCGAGCGCGAGGCGCGCGAGCAGTACGGCGACGAGGTCGTGACGGGGAGGTTCCCGTTCTCGGTCAACGGCCGCGCGATGATGCAGAACGAGACCGTCGGCTGGGTGAAGTCCATCCACGAGTCTCGGTACGGCGAGCAGCTCGGGCTCGTCATGGTCGGACCGCACGTGACGGACCTCGTCGAGGTGGGCGTCGTCGCGCTCGACGCGGAGGCGACCGTCGAGACGATCGCGGACGGCATGACCGCCCACCCGACGTTGTCGGAGGCGATCAAGGAGGCCGGGCTCGTCGCCCTCGGCCGCGCCATCCACGTACCCAATCGCAAGCGGGCACCCGCGAGCGCCTGAATCGAGACCGGAGAGAGGAGGCCCGATGGTGAACAAGCGCAAGGCAGCGATCGGCTACACGACCTACATGGTCGCCAAGCCCGTTGCGAAGTGGAAGCTTCGCCGGCAGCCGAAGAACCAGAACAAGAAGAAGATCGCCGCCGCCGCGACCGCCGCCGTCGCCGCCACGCTCGGCGCGATGGTGTTCCGGCGCAAGCGCCGGGCGGGGAGCGCCGAGTCGGCCGAGACCTAGGAACCGCGGACGTCGCCGTCGTCGGAGCCGGCATCGCCGGCTGCGCCGCGGCGCGCGCCCTCGCGGTGTCCGGGGCCGACGTCGTCCTCCAGGACCGCGGCGGGATCGGGGCCGGCGCCTCCGGGCGCAACGGCGGCTTCCTCTTCCCTCAGCCCGCCCCGTGGATCAACGAGCTCTTCGCCGAGGCGATCGCGTGGTACGCCGCGCTCGACGACGAGGGCCCTGTCCCGCTCGACCTCAACGCCTGGCCGATGCTGCTCCTGGCGGCGGAGGAGGACGAGCTCGGCCACGCGCGGGCATACGCCGACGCCGTCGGCGGGACCGAGGTCGACGTCCGCGGCGACCCGTGGCTCGCCGACGACCTCGCCGGCGGGTTCCTCGTCGACGGCGGCCACACGATCGACGCGATGAGCGCCACCACCGCGGCCGCGGAGGCGGCCCGGCGCGAGGGCGTGCGGCTCGTGCTCGCCTGCGAGGCGAAGCGGATCCTCGTCGCGGATGGAAAGGTCGCCGGCGTCGCCACGGACGGCGGCGTCCTGCGCTGCGCCCGGGTCGTCGTGGCGACCGGGCCGCGATTACGCTTCCTCCTCCGGAGCGCGGGCGCCGACCTGCCGGTCTCCTCGACGCGCGGCTGGCTGCTCGAGACGGGGAGGGTCGACCCGCCGCCGCCGTACGCGATCGAGCAGGCCGCCTGGCCGGAGCAGGAGGAGATGGGGCCGGCCTTCGGCGACCCGACGCTCGGAGACGTCGCGGCGGGACGCGCCGACGACGCTGCGTTCGTCTCGCTCCTCCTCGGAGGGCGCCCCGCCGGGCACTGCCTCATCGGCACGTCGCTCGCGCGCTCGCTCCGCGAGGAGCCGGAGGGGACCGACACCGTGCACCTCCTCGCGCAGCGGGCCGTGCGTGTCGCGCCCCACCTCGAGGGCGTCCCGGTCGTGGCGTCGTGGTCCGGCCGGCGGGCGCTGACGCCGGACGGGCTTCCCGTCGTCGGGCCGGCGGGGGACGCCGCCGGGCTCGAGGTGATCGGCGGGCTTTCCTCGATCGGGATGGTCACCGCCCCAGGGCTCGCGCGGCGTCTGGCGGACGGCGACCTCGGGCCCTTCGCAGCCGAGCGCCTCGCGTGATCCGCCCGTTCGCGCAGGAAGACGGCGAAGGTGTCGCGGCGCTCCTGAACGAGGACGAGATCCCGCACGCGCTGACCGCCGACGGCGTCCGTCACTGGCTCGCGAGCCAGCCCGAACGGGCCGTGGCCCGGTGCTGGGTGGCGGTGGACGGTGACCGGATCGTGGCGTGGTCGCGCGTTCGTCTCCAGTGGTTCACGCGTGCCGAGGGGGCGGCGGAGGTCTGGGCCTTCGTCTCCCCCGAGCACCGCCGGCGCGGGCTGGGCGGAGCGCTCTTCGCCGCCGGGCTCGAGCACGTCACCGCAGCCGGAGCGCGATCCGTGGAGTCGTGGTCGGAGGGAGAGCCGGGCGAGCGCTTCCTGAGGGACCGAGGGTTCCGCCCGGTCCGGGTCGAGCGCGTGCTCCGGCTGGACCTGGCCGACGCCGACCTGTCCGGGCTGGGCGACCTCCGCGCGGGGAAGGAGGCGGAGGGCCTCGAGCTCGTCCCGCTCGCTGCGGTCGCCGACCGGGCCGATGCGCTCTACGGGCTCGACGCCGCGGCCTCGGCCGACGTCCCGGCGACGCACGCGATCGACGACTTCCGCGCCGAGGACTGGGTCGAGGAAACCTTCGCGCATCCCCAGCTGACGCGCGAGGGCAGCTTCGTCCTCCTCGCCGGCGACGAGCCGGTCGCCTACGCGTTCCTCCACGTCGACCCCGACCACCGGCTCGCGGCGAACGAGATGACCGGGACGAGGGCCGATCTCCGCCGGCGCGGGCTCGCGCGCCTGGCGAAGCTGGCCACGATCGCGTGGGCGCGGGAGAACGGGTACGAGGCGATCCTCACGGCGACGGACGGCACGAACGCCGGCATGCTCGGCCTGAACGAGAGCCTCGGCTATCGGCAGGTCGCAACCGGGACGCTGTTCCTCCTCGACGAACTAAGCTAGGGCGGTGGATCCGCTCATCGAGCCGATCGAGGGAGCCGACCGCCAGGAGGTCGGCGGCGTCGTCGTCGACATCGTCAAGGTGGGGAACGGCCGCGTGAAGCGCGCCGTCTACCCGCCGGGCTTCCGCTGGTCGACCCATATGCGGCCGACTGTGAGGACCGAGCTCTGCATGCACGCGCACATCGGCTTCCTCGCGCGCGGCCGCGTCGCGGGGGAGTACGCGGACGGATGCGCCTTCGACTACACCGCGCCCGCCGTGGTCACGATCGTGCCGGGGCACGATGCCTGGGTCGTCGGCGACGAGGAGGCAGTCCTCGTCCAGTTCGACTCCGAGGAGGGGACGGCCCGCCGCTTCGGCGTCCCCGAAGAGCACGCGCACTAGTCCTGCGGGCGCACTAGCCTGTCGTCACCGTGTTCGAGTCCCTGACCGACCTCGTCTCGGGCTCGCCGTGGACGTATGCCTTCCTGTTCGCGGTCTCGGCGCTCGACGTCCTCATCCCGCTCGTCCCCAGCGAGACCTCGATCATCCTCGCCGGCGTCCTCGCCTCGAGCGGCGACCTCGCGCTCGTCCTCGTGATCATGTTCGCCGCCTTCGGGGCAATCGTCGGCGACAACGTCTCGTACTGGATCGGCCGAACGGTGGGCCACCGGCTCGTCGAGCGGTTCTTCAAGGGCGACCGCCACAAACAGGTCGAGTGGGCGCACAGGCAGGTGGAGGAGCGCGGCGGCTACCTGATCATCATCGGGCGGTTCATCCCCGGTGGCCGCACCGCGGTGACGCTCTCGTGCGGCATGCTCGAGATGCCGTGGCACCGCTTCCTCCTCTTCGACGTGATCGCCGGCTTCGTGTGGGCGACGTACGCGGCCATGCTCGGCTACGTAGGCGGGAGCACCTTCGAACAGCAGCCGTTCAAGGGCTTCGCGCTCGCCTTCGCGGCCGCGCTCCTGGTCACGGGCGCGATCGAGGGCTACCGCTGGCTCAGGAGGCGCCGTGCGATCGTTGACGGCTGATCTCGAAGACGCGGCGCAGATCGGCGCCGACGAGCGCGGCGGCGTCAACCGCTTCGCGTGGACGCCCGAGCTCGCGGCTGCGAACGCCTGGCTGACGGAGCGGCTCGAGGAGCTCGGGCTCGATGCCGAGCTTGACCCGGCCGGCAACGTCATCGGCCGCTGGCAGACGGGCGAGGGCACTGCCGTCCTCATCGGCTCCCACCTCGACACGGTCCCATCAGGCGGCCGCTACGACGGCGCGCTGGGCGTCCTCGCCGCGCTGGACGTCGTGCGCCGGCTGAAGGCGGACGGCGTGGAGCCGAGCCGGCCCGTCTGGGTCGTCTCGTTCAACGACGAGGAGGGATCCCGGTTCCAGACGGGGATGCTGGGAAGCCGGGCGTTCTGCGGCGACTGCGACCTCGAGGATCTCGTCTCTCGCGGCGTCGGCGACGCCATGTCGGCGGCCGGGTTCGACCTGGCGCGGCTTCCGGACGCGCGCGGCGTGGACGACGTCGGCGCCTACCTCGAGCTCCACATCGAGCAGGGGCCCGTCCTCGAGCGGCGTGGGGCGGACCTGGGGATCGTGACCGCGATCACGGGCATGCTCGGGTTCCGCGCGTGCTTCGTCGGCGAGGCGAACCACGCGGGGACGACGCCGATGGACCTCAGGCGCGACGCCCTCGCCGGCGCGGCCCGCGCCGTGCTCGCCCTGCGGGAGGAAGCGAACGCGCGCGACCACATGACCGCCAACGTCGGCGTCATCGCCGTGGAGCCGGGTGGCTTCAACGTCGTTCCCGGCGCCGCCGAGTTCACGATCGACGTGCGCTCGCCGACCGCGGAGGGCTTCGACCGCCTCGAGCCCTTCGTCCGTGACACCCTGGAGCGTATCGGCGCCGAGGAGGGGCTCGGGCTCGAGCTCCGCGAGACCCACACAAGCGACCCGTGGCGCTCGACGACGGGCTCCGCGAGGCGCTCGAGTCGGCGGCCCGCGAGGAGGGCGCCTCCACGCTCTCGCTCCCGAGCGGCGCGGGTCACGACGGCATGGTGCTGGCCCACCACGTCCCGGTCGGGATGCTGTTCGTCCCCAGCCGCGGCGGCATCAGCCACTCGCCCGAGGAGTTCACGGACGCCGCCCACTGCGAGCTCGGCGCCCGCGTCCTCGCGCGGGCTGTGCGCGCGCTCGTCGCCTAGCCGCGCACCTTCACTCCAGCGCCGAGAGCGCGAACGCGGCGCCGAAGCCGATGGTCGTGACGACGCCGACGAGCTTCCCTCCGTGCTCGTAGGCCTCGGGCATCATCGTGTCCGCCAGCATCGTGAGGACGGCGCCGCCCGCGAACGCGAGGACGAAGGAGAGAAGGCGCGGCGAGGCGGAGTCGAAGAGCCCGTAGCCCGCGAGCGCCGCGACGGCGCTGACGAGCGCGACGAGCGCCCAGAGCCCGAGGATGCGCGCCCGCGCCCAGCCCCCGGCCGCGAGGCCCGCCGTGGCGGCGATCGCCTCCGGGAGGTTCGAGAGGAACACCGCGGCGAGGAACGCGACGCTCACGCTGCCGCCGGTGAGGATGGAGAGGCCGAGCACGATCGACTCGGGGATCCCGTCGAGCACGATCCCGAGCACGATGGCGAGCGCCGAGCCCGGTGCCTGGGCGCCCGCCATCCGCTTGCGGTCGCTTCCTCCCATGCGGTCGATGAGGAGGTCTCCCACGTAGAACGTGAGCGCGCCCGCGAGGAGGCCGGAGGCCACCTCGAGGCTCCCGCTCGACGTCTCGAACGCCTCCTCGACCAACTCGAAGGCGACCGCGCTGATGAGGACGCCGGCGCCGAAGGCCATGATCAGGCCGAGCACGCGCTCGTGGATGTCGATCTCGAGGGCGAGGAGCCCGCCGACCATCAGCGAGGACGCGGCAAGGAGCCCCCAGAAGAAGGCCTCGGCCATCTGGGCGCGATCTTACTCAGAGCTTCTAACGGAATGATGACCCGCCGGCTGGATGCGCTGGGTGGTTCGAGGCAAGGACGCAGGGAGCCGCTCATACCGAGAAGGTATGGGCGCGACCGGGGACGCTGCCACGTGCCGTCCAGCGTGACGAGGCGGCATGGCTCCTCATTGTGTTAGGAGCTCTCAGGCCGGACGATGCGAAACGCGCGCGGTTAGCGGCCGCAGCGGCACACCGGCTCGCCGAGGTAGCGGCGCTCGAGCTTCTTGTTGCAGGTCCCGCACGTGGGCGGGAGCACCTGCGCGTACACGAGCACCGCCCGGGCGACGATCGCCCAGGCGAGAAAGGTCAGAAGCGCGAAGGGAAGCGGCACGTCCCACGGCATGGGTCCTCTATCGGACGAGACCCTCCCGTGCCTTAGGGCCGGGACTACAATGAGGGATTGGTGGGCTGGATCGCGATTGCCTTGCTGGTCGCCACGGTCCTCCTCGTCATCGGGGCGGAGTGGCCGCGCCTGACCGAGCGCTTCGGGAGCCCGGCCTGGGCCCGTCGCTCGCGGCGGCGGCGCAAGGAGCGCCTCACGCTCATCCAGGGCGACGACGGGCACGAGGACGACGACTTCGTGAAGAGCGTCGAGCAGGACCTCGCCGACCTGCCGGTCATCGAGGAGCACGAAGACCGCCCTCGTCGCTAGAGGGTCGCGGGCTACACTTGTCGTCCGCGCGGATGTGGCGGAATTGGTAGACGCGCACGGTTCAGGTCCGTGTGGGCGCAAGCCCGTGGAGGTTCAAGTC
>DATBJE010000022.1:0-10912 GCA_036556565.1 Gaiellaceae bacterium | reverse complement strand
CGCGCGATCTCGTCGTCGTCGAGATGGCGCTTCCAGTTGAACGACGGCGAGCAGTTGTAGGCCAGGAGCTTGCCGGGGAAGCGCTCGTGGATCGCGTCGGCGAACTCGCGCGCCTCGCCCAGGTCGGGGGTCGACGTCTCGCACCAGATGAGGTCCGCGTAGGGCGCATACGCGAGGCCGCGCGCGATGGCGGAGTCCATCCCGCCCTCGACCCGGAAGTAGCCCTCCGGCGTCCTCTCGCCCGTGAGGAACTCGTGGTCGCGCTCGTCGACGTCGCTCGTGGTCAGGGTGGCGCTGAGCGCGTCCGTACGCGCGACGAGGACCGTGGGGACGTCGCAGACGTCGGCCGCCAGCCTGGCCGCGGCCAGCGTGCGGATGAACTGACTCGTCGGGACGAGCACCTTCCCGCCCAGGTGGCCGCACTTCTTCTCGGACGCGAGCTGATCCTCGAAGTGCACGCCTGCCGCGCCCGCCTCGATCATCGTCTTCATGAGCTCGAAGGCGTTGAGCGGGCCGCCGAAGCCGGCCTCGGCGTCGGCGACGATGGGCGCGAGCCACTCGCGGCCGTCGGCGCCCTCGGCATGCTCGATCTGGTCGGCGCGGAGGAGCGCCTGGTTGAGCCGGCGAACGAGCGCCGGAGCGCTGTTCGACGGGTAGAGGCTCTGGTCGGGGTAGGTCTGGCCGGAGAGGTTGGCGTCCGCGGCGACCTGCCAGCCGGAGAGGTAGATCGCCCGCAGGCCGGCCTTTACCATCTGGACGGCCTGGCCGCCCGTGAGGCCGCCGAGCGCGGCCACGTAGGGCTCCTCCTCGAGCAGCTTCCAGAGCCGCTCCGACCCTCTGCGGGCGAGCGTGTGCTCGACGACGACCGATCCGCGCAGGCGCGCGACGTCCTCGTCGGTGTAGGGCCTCTCGATTCCTTCCCAGCGATCCATTGCCGCAGCTCCTTTAGTCGATCAACTCGTATGCGGGGACGGTGAGGAACTCGGGGAGCTCGTCCGCGAGCGCCACCGAGTCGAAGACGGCCCGGGCCTCGGCCCAGCGCCCGTCCCCGGCCTCGGCGAGCTCCTGGTCCTCGAACTCGACGACACGGTCCCGCCCCACGCGGCCGTGCCGCATCCACTGCCAGATCTGCGAGCGCGCGATCTCGGCCGTGGCCGCGTCTTCCATGAGGTTGTAGATGCCGACGGCACCGCTCCCCGAAAGCCAGGACTCGAGGTAACGCAGGCCGACGCTGACGTTGTTCTGCACGCCGTCGGGCGTGATCTCGCCGCCGGGGACGCGGACGTCGAGGAGGTCGGCGGCGGCGACCTCGACCTCCTCGCGCAGGCGTTCGACCTGGTTGGGCCGGTCGCCGAGGACGGCGTCGAACTCCTCCATCGCCACCGGGACGAGGTCGGGATGAGCGACCCAGGTGCCGTCGAACCCGTCCCCCGCCTCGCGCCGCTTGTCCTCGCGGACCTTCGCGATCGCGACGGCGTTCACCTCGGGGTCGCGCCGGCTGGGGACGAACGCGGCCATCCCGCCCATCGCGTGCGCGCCGCGGCGATGGCACGTCCTGACGAGCAGCTCCGTGTACGCGCGCATGAAGGGGACGGTCATGGTCACCTGCGCGCGGTCGGGGAGCACGAAGTCGTCGCGCTCGCGGAACCGCTTGATGATGCTGAAGATGTAATCCCACCTGCCGGCGTTGAGGCCGGCGGCATGCGTGCGCAGCTCGTAGAGGATCTCCTCCATCTCGAACGCGGCGAGGATCGTCTCGATGAGCACCGTCGCCTTGATCGACCCCGGTGGGAGCTCGAGCTCCGCCTCCGCGTAGTCGAAGATCTCGTTCCAGAGGCGCGCCTCCAGGTGGCCCTCGAGCTTGGGGAGGTAGAGGTACGGGCCGCTGCCCCGGTCGAGGAGCCGGCGGCCGTTGTGGAAGAGGTAGAGCCCGAAGTCGAAGAGCGCGCCGGCGAGCGGCTCGCCGTCGACGAGGGCGTGGCGCTCGTCGAGGTGCCAGCCCCGCGGACGCACGATCAGCACGGCGACCTCGTCGTCGAGGGCGTACGTTTTCTCGGGCGTCTCGAGCTCGATCGTGCGCTCGATCGCGTCGACGAGGTTCACCTGGCCGTCGACCAGATTCTGCCACGTCGGCGAGGTGGCGTCCTCGAAGTCGGCCATGAAGCAGCGGGCGCCCGAGTTGAGCGCGTTGATCACCATCTTGCGGTCGACGGGGCCCGTGATCTCGACCCGCCGGTCCTCGAGGTCGGGTGGGACAGGCGCGATCCGCCAGTCGCCCTCGCGGACGGCGCGCGTTTCCTGCGGGAAGTCCGGGAGCTCGCCGGCGTCGATCCGGGCGTGACGCTCGGCGCGCCGCTCGAGGAGCTCCCGGCGCGCGCTCTCGAATCGCCCGTGGAGCGCGGCGACGAACGCCAGCGCCTCCGGCGTCAGGATCTCGGCTGCGCGACCCTCGACGGGCGCGCGAAGCTCAACCCCGCTGACGACCTCCGTGCGACCCATCTCGCTCTAGTCGCGGTCGTGGTCGCGTTCGCACCACTCGGGGCACGTGCATTCGGCGAGCTCGGCCGATGTGAGGACGACGCTCGTCCTCTCCTTGCGCGCAACGTCACGAGCCTCGTCCGTGCGTGCCTTCATGGGTGCCGCCGCAGTCTGCATCTCCGCTCTCGACTCATGGTACGGGCGGTTCCGATATTCACCAAATCGTTTCTTTCGATGCGCGATATAAACTGTGTCTATCGTGTTGCTGTCGCAGATCGAAGCCTTCGTGGAGATCGCCAGGACGAGGAACGTGAGCCGCGCAGCGGACACGCTCTTCGTCACCCAGCCGGCGCTGACGGCGCGCCTCCAGCGGCTCGAGGAGGACCTCGGCGCCCGCCTCTTCATGCGCACGCCCCGCGGGATGAAGCTGACGGAGGCCGGCGAGGCGTTCCTCCCCCACGCGGTGAAGGCCCTCGACAGCCTCTCCGACGGCCGCCGGATCGTGAACGCGTTCGAGCGGGGCGGCGCCGGGCGGCTCGCGCTCGGCGCGGCGCCCGCGGTCTCGACGTACGTCCTCCCGGCGATCCTCAAGCGCTTCACCGTCGGCCACCCGCGCGTGAGCGTCGTCGTCAAGACGGGCCACTCGGAGGAGGTGCTCGACCTCGTGCTCCGCGAGCAGGTCGACCTCGGGCTCGTGCGCGCCCTCCACCACCCGGACATCGCCGCCACGCCGCTCTACGAGGACAGCCTCATCCTCGTCGCCGAGCCCGGCCACCGGTTCGCGACGAGGGGCAGGATCCGCCTCGAGGAGATCTCCCGCGAGCAGCTCGTGCTCTTCGACCGGACGTCGAGCTACACCGAGCTGACCAACGCCATCTTCCGCGGCGCGGGCGTCCAGCCGGAGGGCGTGATGGAGCTCGACAACATCGACGCGGCGAAGAAGATGGTGCAGGAGGGCTTCGGCGTCGCCCTCCTGCCCCACACCGCGGTCGCCGACGAGCTCGAGGCGGGAGTCCTGCGCGAGATCGAGATCGTCGACGCCGAGCCGGTCCGCCGGCAGATCGTCGCCGTCAGGCGGCGAGACCGCGGGGCGCCAACGGGGGCCGTCGAGTCGTTCCTCGCCACGCTGCGCGAGATGCAGCCGGAGCTCACCCGCTGGACAGGGCGGAACGGGCCCGGCGCAGAGCCTCCGCGGGCGGGAGGGCGACGAGGACGGCCCACAGCTCCGGGCCCCGCTCGGAGCCGGTGAGCGCCAGGCGTAGGGCCCGCAGGTCCCCGCCGACGGCCTTGAGCTCGCGGACGAGCGCTTTCGCCTGCTCCTTGTCGAGGTCGCCGTCGGCCTGCTCGAGGAGCTCGGCGAAGCGGCGGAGCGTCTCCGGGCTCGCCGTCGCGGTCGGCGGCGGCACCCGCGCGATCTGCTCGGCGACGGCCTGCGCCTCCACGAGGTCCCGTGCTCCGTGGAGAGCCGGCCCCAGGCGGGCCTCGACGCCCACGCGCGCGGCGAGCTCGTCGTCCGGGAGCGACCCCAGCACGGAGACGGCGAGCCTCCGCAGGCGCGTCTCGTCAAAGTGGACGTCGCCCCGAGGCAGATCCAGCTCCTCGAGGTAGGCGCGAACCGCTTCGGGCGGGATGCCCAGCTCACGAAGCCCGGCGATCGACGCTCCCTTCGTCCGCTTCGACAGCTTGCGGCCCGCCTCGCCGACGAGCAGTCCGTGATGGATGAACTCCGGCGGCGCGAGCCCAAGCGCCCGGGCCAGCTCCTCGTGGAGCTGCTGGTTCGAGAGGTGGTCCTTGCCCCGGATGACGTGGGTGATGCCGAGATCGGCGTCGTCCACGACCGTCGCCAGGTGGTAGGTCGGGCGGCCGTCCGGGCGGACGAGCGTGATCCGCCCGAAGCGCAGCGCTCCCTCGTCGTCGCGCTCGCCGATCGCGAGCGCGGCCTCGCGGTGGCGCTCGGCCCGCTCGCTCTGCCGGATCGGCCCTTCGTCCCAGGGGAGCCCGAGCCACTCGAGGTCGGCGAGGATCGCCTCCTCCGAGCCGCTCACCTCGCGCGCGACGTCCGTGTCGTCGATCCGGAGGACGAGGACGCCGCCGCGCTCGTCCGCGAACCGGCGGTTGGCGACGGCGGTGAGGGCGCCGCCGACGTGAAGGGAGCCGGTCGGGCTCGGCGCGAAGCGCACGCGAACCACGGCGTTAGGCCTTGAGGTCGGGAATCTTGTTGACGTGCCAGGAAGCCGTGGCCGGCGCCTTGCTCGCATCTGCGGGCTGGTAGGCCACCTCGATCCGGAAGTAGCGGAGCGAGAGCTGGTCGACCGGCGGCTCGCCGTCGTCGGCGCTGGTCTCGTACGACGTGATCGTCACGTCCGCGAGCGTGACCCTGAAGAAGTCGACGTGCCCCTTCTGCGTCTTCCGACAACACGTGAGGACGGCGGTCGGGAAGTGCCGTCCGGACGCGCAGGCGAGCCAGAGGAGCGGCGAGGCCTTGCTCGTCGGCGCGAGGACGTAAAGCTCGTCGAGGAAAGCGATGCCTGGCACCACCCCCGACTGCTTGCCCATGCTGGCGCCGAAGCTGAACCCGATCAGGTCGATGTCGCCCTTGTGCTTCGCCGCGGCGCTCTCGCCCTCGATGCCGTCGATCTCGAGGAAGTAGTCGACCGCCATCGGCGAGGCACTCTACCCGCCGTCGAGCTCTCAGTCCTCCGTCTGGACATCCACGACGATCCGGGGCGGCCCAGACAGGCGGATGACCCGGAACGGCGCCCGGTCCTCGAGGCCGGCGACCCAGGTCAGCACCGCCTCGAAGTCGCCGGTGCGCACGACCTCCAGCACGACGTTCGTCCCCGCGCCCGAGCCGCCGATCCGTACCGGCCCGGTGTACACCTGCCCGCTCGTCCCTTCCAGGTCGAACCCCGACGCAGGCTCCATGCGGACGGACAGGTAGGCGTCCCCCGCGAGGGCAACTCGCTTGCCGGAGCCGTCCTCGACGATCGGCGGCTGCACGTAGCGCACCTGATAGCCGGGCGAGGCGCCCGGGCGAAACTCGAAGACCACGCGGTCGAAGCCCTCGTGCCGCCCGAGCCGCACGTCGGTGAGGAGGGCCGTCCCGCCCGGGACCGCCGGACCGGAGACTGGCTGCGTCCCGAACGGAGGGCCGGGCGGTGGGGTGGGCTCCGTGGCGGTCGCCGACTCCGTGCTGGTGGCGCCCGGCGACGTCGTCGTCGGCTGGCTCGGTTCCGTCGACGGAGCGCTCTCGTCCCCGCTGCCGCAGGCGGCGAGGATCAGGGCCGCGAGGCCGACGGCGAGGATCCCAGTCAGACTCGTCACTGTCATAGTCGTCGCGACTCCCGCGTAGGCTTGCGCCGATGGACGACCTTCTGCTCGTATGGTTTCGGGCAAATGGCCGCGACCTCCCCTGGCGGAGGACGCGCGATCCGTATTCGATCCTGGTCTCGGAAGTCATGCTCCAGCAGACGCAGGTCGAGCGCGTCGTTCCACGGTACCTCTCCTGGCTCGAGCGGTGGCCGACGGTGGAGGCACTCGCCGCCGCGGCGCTCGCCGACGTGATCCGCGAATGGCAGGGGCTCGGCTACAACCGGCGGGCGGTCCACCTGCATCGCGCGGCGCAGCGGATCGCGGCCGAGGGCTGGCCGGACGATCTCACCGAGCTCCCGGGAGTCGGGCGCTACACGGCCGACGCGGTCGGAGCGTTCGCCTTCGGGACGCCGACCCTGCCCGAGGACACGAACGTCCGCCGCGTGCAGGAACGGACGGGCCACCGGTTCGGGCCGGAGTGCGGGCAGGCGCTGATGGACCTCGGCGCCACGGTCTGCCTCGCGCGCATCCCGCGCTGCGGCGTTTGTGCGCTCGCGTCCGCCTGCCCTTCGCGCGGGAGCCGCTACGAGCCGCTCCGCCGGCAGAGCCGCTTCGAGGGCTCGTTCCGCCAACGGCGGGCCCGTGTCCTCAGAGCGGTAGCCGAGCGACCCCGGCCGCTCGGGCGGCTCGACGCCGACGCGGTCGCAACGCTCGAGCGGGACGGCCTCGTCGCGATCGAAAAGGGGTCCGTCAGCCTCCCCGGCTGAGCTCGGCGCCGGGGCACCGCCCGATCCGGGAGCCCACGGCTCTCCCGTCCGCGGAAACCCCGATGCCGGCGGCGAAGCAGTGCGCGAGAGTGGGTGCATGTCCCACACGTCGGCCGGACGAAGGGGTGAGTACCACGTGCTCATCGCAGGCGGCGGCGTCGCGGGGCTCGAAGCCGCGCTCGCCCTGCGCGAGCTGGCGGGCGACAGGGTGGACGTCGAGCTCCTCGCCCCGGAGCATCACTTCTTCTATCGGCCCCTTGCCGTCGCGGAGCCCTTCGGGGTCGGCTATGTGCACCGCTGGGAGCTGGACGATCTCGCGAGAGCGGCGGGCGCCGAGTTCACGCCCGGCGCGCTCGAGCGAATCGACGCCCAGGCGCACGTGGCCCACACGGCGCAGGGGCTGCGGATCGAGTACGACGCGGTCGTCCTGGCATGTGGCGCCCGTCCACGAATCGCCGTGCCGGGAGCGCTGACGTTCCGCGGCCCGGCCGACGTCGACGCGCTCCGGGAGCTCATGGCCGCGGTCGCCCGGCGAGAGGCTGACCGCATCGTGTTCGTGGTCCCTTCCGGGACCGTCTGGCCGCTTCCGCTCTACGAGATCGCGCTCCTCGCCGCCGCGCAGCTCCAGTCGAGCCGTCCCGATGCGTCGCTCGAGGTCGTCACGTCGGAGCCTTCTCCGCTCGCGCTCTTCGGACCCCAGGCGTCGGAGGCGGTGGGCGCGCTGCTCGACGACCACGACATCGCCGTCCACACGAGCACCTACGCGGTCGAGCTCACCGGTGACGGCCTCACGACGGTTCGGGGCGGGACGATCGCGGCCGACCGCGTCGTCGCGCTCCCCCACCTCGTGGGCGCCGGGATCGCCGGCGTGCCGAGCGTCGGCGACGGGTTCGTTCCCACCGATCCGCACGGCCGTGTTCGCGGGTGTGCCGACGTCTACGCGGCCGGCGATCTCACGACCTTCCCGATCAAGCAGGGCGGCCTGGCCGCACAGCAGGCCGACGCCGTCGCCGAGGCGATCGCGGCCGCGGTCGGTGCGGGGAACGACCCGCAGCCGTTCGAGCCCGTCCTCCGCGCCTTGCTCCTGACGGGTGCAGCCCCGGCGTTCCTGCGCGTCGAGCTCGGCGGCGGCCACGGCGAGAGCTCGACGGCTTCGAGCGAGCCGCTCTGGTGGCCGCCCGGGAAGCTGGCCGGCCGCCATCTCGCGCCGTTCCTCGCGGAGCTGGGCGTCCTCGCGCTGCCGGACGAGCCGCTCGAGGATGCCCTCCGCGTCGAGCTCGAGGCAACGGCCGTGCACGAGCTCGGCTGGCCGCGGTAGACGGATCGCGCGGCCCGGGCGACGTTCGAGGGAATTTCCCGCAGGCGAGATCGCGGCGAACCCCGATGCGCCGCACGCGCCGCCGGGCCTACGCTCGAGCCGTGAAGCGGCTCAGCGTGATTCAGGCACTCGCCCTCGCCGCCGCCGTCACCGGCGCGGTGGTCCTCGCCGGCGGGTGGCTCGTCTCGGTACTCGAACCGCAGAGGTTCGACACGATCGGCGAGGGGCTCTGGTGGGCGGTGGCGACCGCGACGACCGTCGGCTACGGGGACTTCGTCCCGTCGACCGGCCCGGGCCGGATCATCGGGGTGACGCTGATGCTCACCGGCTTCGCCTGCCTGGCGTTCGTGACGGCGACCATGGCCTCGATGATCGTGAGGGAGGTCCAGGCGGAGGAGCGCCTCATCGAGCGCGAGGAGAGCGAGGCGCTGACCCTCCTCGCGGAGATCAACACGCGTCTCGAGCGGCTCGAGAGGAACACAGACGCCTCACCTAACGACGATCGGCGGCGAGCCGCGCGAGCCGGCCGACGTTGAGCGCCCAGCCGACGCCGAAGACGCGGTCGGTGAGGATGCGCGGATCGTCGGGGCTCCACCAGGATGCCTTCAGGCGCTCCAGCGTGGGCGGCCTGAGGTCGTAGGGGACGAAGCCGAGAAGGCTGCCGTGCCAGGTGCGGTCCTTTGCCGGCTTCCGGAGCTCCGTCGCCACGGCGGCGCCGACGAGCGCGAGCCCGACGAGCGCGCCCAGCCTCCGAGATCGCTTCCGTCCCGCCACGCGACCCCATTCAACCAGACCGGAGGAGCGCGACCGCCTGCGCCGCGAGACCTTCGCCGCGGCCCGGGAACCCGAGCCCGTCGGTCGTCGTCGCCCGCACCGAGACGGACTCCTTCGGCAGGCCCATCGCGCCGGCGAGGCGCGTCTCCATCTCGGCGCGCGCGGACGCGATGCGCGGACGCTCGCCGACGAGGACGCAGTCGGCGTTCACGAGCTCGAAGCCGGCCTCGCGCACGGCCGCGTAGGCCCGCTCCAGGAAGAGCAGCGACGACGCGCCCTCCCACTGGGGCTCGTCGGAGGGGAAGAACGACCCGATGTCGCCGAGGCCCGCCGCCCCGAGCACGGCGTCCACGAGCGCGTGCGCGATCACGTCGCCGTCCGAGTGCCCGGCGAGCCCGGGCTCCTCCGGGAACTCGACGCCGCCGAGCCGGAGCGCCGTCTCGTCCGTGAACGCATGGGCGTCGATGCCGATGCCGACCCGGAAATCGGTCATCCGAGCGGCTCCTGCCGGGCAACACGGTCCTCGAACACCGTCAACGTCTCGTAGCCGGCAGCGCGTAGGTGCGAGATCCCCTCGCCGAAGTCGCGGCCGACGTCGTGGGGGACGTGGGCGTCCGAGGCCAGGGTCGCGCCGACGCCCAGCTCGCGGCAGCGCGCCAGCAGGTCTCCGTCCGGATAGAGCTCGCCGACCGGCTTGCGCAGTCCGGCGGTCGAGACTTCGACGGCGACGCCGGCCTCCGCCGCGGCCGCCGCGGTCTCCCGGTGGTGGGCGGCGACCTCGTCGGCGGACGGGCGGCGCCCGAAGATCTTCGGGAGGTCGGGGTGGGCGAGGACGTCGACGAGCCCGCTCGCGGCGAGCTCCCGCAGGGCGGCGAAGTACCGGCTCCACACCTCCTCGACGGTCAGGCGGTCCCACAGGCCCTCTTCCGCCCCGTCCACCGCGAGGCCGTCGAGGATGTGCACGGATCCGAGGAGGAAGTCCCAGGGATACGGCTCGAGGATCTCCGCGAGCTCTTCGGCCCGCCCGGGGATCCAGTCGACCTCGAGCCCGAGCTTCACGGGCAGCCCGCGCCGCCTCGCCTCGACCACGGCCTCGCAGTAGGCGTCGAGGTCGTGGCCGACCCGCCCCTGCTGGTAGGGGTTCTCGAGGAGAGGCCCGAACTCGCGGAAGTAGTAGACGTGCTCGGTGAGGCCGATCTCGTCGACCCCTCTGGTCGCGGCCTCCGTCACGAACCGCTCGACCGCCTCCACCGTGTGGTCGATCGGGCCCTCGTGGCCGTTCGCCGGCCCGCGCAGGTGCATGTGGTAGTCGACGATCATTCTTCGTCCTCTCCGCGGAGGAGAGTCTCGACGAAGGCGAGGTCGGCGGGCGTGGTCACCTTCAGGAGTCGCGGGTCGCCCTCGACGATCCGCACCCTGCCGCCCGCGGCCTCGACCAGCCCGGCGCAGTCGGTGGCGTCCGCGCCGGACGCGAGCGCCCGGCGCAGTGCTCCCGCGAGGAATCCCTGCGGCGTCTGTACGGCGTGGAGCCCCGCGCGGTCGACGGTCTCCGCGACGGCCTCTCCGTCCGCGCGCTTGACCGTGTCGGCGAGAGGGAGCGCCGGGACCGCACCGTCCCAGCCGTCCCCGAGCGCTGCGACGACCCGCTTCACGACGTCCTCGGAGAGGAGCGGCCTGGCCGCGTCGTGGACGAGGACGACGGCGACGTCCTCGGGCACCTCCGCGAGGCCGGCGCGGACCGAGTCGGCCCGGGTCGCGCCACCGGTCACGGCCGAGCGCACCTTTGACGCTCCGAGCTCCTCGGCGAGGAGGATGACGGGCTCCTCCCAGTCCTGCGGCGCGGCGACGACGATCGACTCGATCCAGTCGGACGCGTCGAGGCGCGCCAGGCTCTCGGCCAGGAGCGGCCTGCCGCCCAGGTTGGCGAACGCCTTGGGCCGGTCGCCGCCGAAGCGCTCCCCGCGGCCCGCGCCGACGAGCACCGCCCAGACCCCGGTGGCCTCGGCGCCCATCAGTAGGTCACGAGCTCGCCGTCGCGCTCGACGAAGAGGGCGGGGCTGAGCGGGTCGTCCGAGGTCTGGAACTGCCCCCTGACCTTGAGCCGAAACGCCTTCTCGGTGAAGCCCCTGTTCAGGATTTTCTCCGGGAGCGCAACGAAGACGTTCTCCATCGGGATCGCGTAGACCACGGATCGGCCGCCGTACTCGCGCTCGATCTGCGCACGGAGCTCGGGCACGACCATGCGGGTGGCGTCGTAGCCGTC
>DATBJE010000021.1:0-5145 GCA_036556565.1 Gaiellaceae bacterium | reverse complement strand
CTTACATGGCCAGGGACACACACCGCGGTTCGCATCGCCCAGTGCAGCCACCGTACCGCCCCCGGAACGGACTTCCAATGGGCCGAACGGCCCATCTTTGAAAACAGGGTTCTTCTGCGTTTGGGATGAGAAACGCCGGCTCCCGCGAACACGTGACGGGGCGGCCTGACCTCCCTATCATCAACCGGAGCCGCCGGTGAGCGACGACACCCAGACGATGCTGCTCGACGCACTGCCTCTGCTGGCCCTCGCGGGCCTGTACGCGGTCGTCGCGATCGTGCTCGGCGTCGCGCTCGTGCGCGAGCGCCGCGCGACGTGGCTGGGCCTCGGGATCTGGCTCCTCTTCGCCGTCGTGGCCGTCTTCTCCGCGATCCTGGGCGGGCTTCGCCTCGCCGGCCGGGACCCGATCGGCGAGAGCCCCTGGCTCGTGCTCGCCGGCGTGGTCGTCCTCGCGGTGCCGGCCGTCGTCGTGCTCTTCCGGGGACACGAGCGGACCCTCCTCGTCAGCGCGCGCCGGCGCGTGCGCGAGGCGGAGGAGCGCGCCGCGGAGCGCGAGCGGGAGGCCGACGCCATCTCGCGGCTCTCGACGGAGCTCTCGCGCGCGCAGACGACCCGGGAGGCGACGGACTCGCTCTTCGACGAGGTGGAGGCGCTCCTCGCGCCCGACGTCCTTCTCCTGGCGCTCGTCGACGAGGAGCGCCGTCGCGCCTCGGGCTTCGCCGCGCGCGGCCTCGACGAGGACTGGTGGCAGACCGTCGAGCTCGACCTCGACGAGGACACCGGCGCGATCGTGTCGGTCGCGCGCGACCGAACGAGCCTGGCGATCTACGACGTTCTCACCTCGCCCGACGTCAACCGGGAGCTCGCGGACGCCGTCGACGCGAAGAGCGCGGCCTTCGTCCCGCTGATCTCCGAGAGCGAGGTGACCGGCGTCCTCGTCGCCTGCACCCGCGCGCAGTACCGCGACTTCTCCGAGCCGGAGCTCGAGGTCGTCCAGGGCCTCGCGAGCGAGGCGGCCCTCGCACTCGGCCGCGCGCGGTCGAACGAGGCCCTCCGCGTCGCGCTCGATCGCGAACGCCTCGTCGCGGAGATCGGACGGCGCGTGCGCTCCGAGCTCGATCTCGACACGGTTCTCCACGTCGCCGTCGAGGAGACGGCGCGGGCCGTCGGCGTCAGCCGGTGCTTCATCCGGCTCGGCGAGCCGGGCGAGCCGATGCCCGTGGTCGCCGAGTGGAACGCGACGGCGGTGGAGCCCGTCGGCGACGCCGCCGCGCGGCTCCCGGTCACGAACCTCGCCGCCCGCGAGCGGCGGACGGTCGCCGTCGAGCACGTCGCCGTCGCGAACGAGATCGGCGACCCGTCGCTCGGGAGCCGCCAGGCGCTTCTCGAGCTCGGGACGAACGCCGCGCTGGCGACCCCGATCCTCGTGTTCGACCGCATGATCGGCGTCGTCGAGGTCCATCGGCCCGAGGCGAGTAGCTGGACGCCCGGGGAGATCGCCCTCGCGGAGGCGGTCGCGCGCGAGGTCGGGCTCGCGATCTCGACGGCGCGCCTCATCGGGGAGAACGAGCGGCGGCTGCGCCAGCAGGAGACGCTGATCCAGGCCGCGCAGGTCCTCACCAGCGACCTCGACTTCGAGTCGGTCAGCCGCCGGCTCGTCGAGGAGGTGGTCACGCTCACGGGCGCCGACGCCGCCGACTGCTGGATCCTCGAGCCCGACCGGCGGTTCCTGCGCTGCCGGGCCGTGGCCGGGCTCCCGGAGTGGAACGTCGGCCGCCAGATCCCGCCCGAGGGCACGATCGGGCGCGCCCTGGAGACCGGGGGCAGCATCCTCACCCACGACTTCGCGGCCACCGAGCAGCCGCCGCCGAGCCCGCCGTACGCGGTCTTCAACGACGTCATGGCCGCTCCGATCACCTGGTTGGGCGAGGCCCGCGGAGCGCTCGGCGTCTGCTCCCGCGAGGCCGGGCGTTTCGACGCGGGCGACGTCGAGCTGCTCGAGGCGTTCGCGCGCTTCGCTTCCCTCGCCCTGCACAACGCCGAGAGCTTCGAGGAGCGTGCGCGCCAGGCCGGCGTCGAGCGCGGCTTCTTCCGGATCGCGGAGGTGCTCGGCTCCTCGCTCTCGCTCGCGGAGACGCTCGACGCCCTCGCGCAGGCCGCGTGCGAGGCGCTGGGCGGGACGTCGGCGCTCGTCGCCGAACTACGCGGCGACGCGCTCGTCCTCGCCGGCGCGCACGAGCTCCCCCGGTCGATCAGCGAGCGGTTCGCAGACGGGGTGTCCGGTTCTCTCTGCGCGCTCGCCGGGAATGCAGGGCAGGAGCGGATCATCTCCTCGAGCGAGCTCGCCGGCGACGAGCGCTTCGATGCCGACCTGCGTGAGCTCCTTGCCACCGAGGGCTACGGGGCCCTCCTCTGCGCTCCCGTCGCCGGCGCCCGCGACCAGGCGTACCTCGCGATCGTCCTCTTCCGCGGCGAGCGGGCGATCGCGGACGAGGACGTCCTGCTCGCGCGCCAGCTGAGCGGCGCCGCCCGCGGCGCGCTCGAGCGAAGCGAGCTGTTCGAGCGCGAGCGCCGCGCCAGGACGCTCTCCCAGGGCCTCGTCCGCGTCGGCGCCGCGCTGGCGACGAGCCTCGACTCGGCGGTCGTGCTCGACGAGGTGGTCCGCGAGGCCCCCGCGCTGCTCGGCGCCGAGGCGGCGGTCATACGCCTCCTCGACGGCGAGACGCTCGTCGTGCGTGCTGCGCACGGTCCCGAGACCGGGGGCCTGGCCGGGAGGAGGACGAGCTCGTCGGCGGGCGTCGCGGGCGTCGTCGTCCGGTCGCGCGCCCCGCTCGCCGTCACCGACGTTCGCGAGGACCCGCGGCTCGCCAGGGGCGACTTCCTCCTCGAGGGACGGGCGGCCGCGTGCGTCGCCGTCCCGATGAGCGCTCACGGGGGCGGGCTCTCGGGCGTGCTGGCGGTCTACTCGCGCGACCCGCGCGCGTGGCGCGACGACGAGGTCGAGTCCCTCTCGGCGCTCGCGGCCGCCGCCTCGACCGTTCTGGCCAACGCCGACCTCTACCAGCGCGTCGCCGAGGAGAAGGAGCGCAGCGGCGCCATCCTCGCCAACATCGCCGACGGGATCGTCGCCGTCGGCCGCGACGGCCGGATCGTCCTCTGGAACGCGATGGCCGAGCAGATCACGGGCGTGCCCGCGCCGGAGGCGCTCGGCCGCCTCGTGCCCGAGGTGCTGCAGCGGGAGCTCGCGGGCGACGACTCGCGCCCGGCCGGCGAGCGGCAGGTCGCGATCCGCGGCGCGAGCGGGGAGGTCTGGCTCGCGCTCTCCGAGGCACTGATGCTCGACCCGGACGGCGCGGTCGCCGGCCGCGTCTTCGCGTTCCGGGACGTGTCGCGCGAGCGGGCCGTCGAGGACCTGAAGTCCGACTTCGTCGCGGCCGTCTCCCATGAGCTGCGAACGCCGCTCACCTCGATCTACGGGTTCGCCGAGACGCTCATGCGCGTCGACGTCGACTTCTCCGAGGCCGAGCGCGACACCTTCCTCCGCTACATCGGCACCGAGTCGGAGCGGCTCATCCGCATCGTCGACGACCTTCTGAACGTGGCGCGCCTGGAGGCGGGGACGCTCGAGGTCACCCTAGCGCCGACGGACGTCGGCGAGGTGGCGCGCGAGGCCGCGGCGGCGGTCGCGCCCGGAAGCGCAGGCCCGTCCCACATCGAGGTCGACGTGGAGCCGGGCGCGCTTACGGTCGCAGCCGACCGCGAGAAGCTCGCGCGCGTGCTCGGGAACCTCCTCGACAACGCCGTCAAGTACTCGCCGGCGGGCGGCCGGATCGAGGTCGACGCCCGGCGGCTCGCCGACAGCGCCGAGATCTCCGTCGCCGACGAGGGGATCGGCATCCCGCGGGCCGACCGGGAGCGGGTCTTCACGAAGTTCTTCCGCGCTGACCGCGAGGGTGCGGCGCACGAGGGCACGGGCCTCGGGCTCTTCCTCGTCCGCGGCCTCGTCACGGCCATGGGCGGGCGCGTCTGGGTCGAGTCGGAGGAGGGGCGGGGCTCGCGCTTCACGTTCGAGCTCCCGCTCGCCGGCGACGAGCCCGTGGACGCGCCGGTCGAGGAAGCGGCGGTGCAGTCGTGACCCGCGTGCTGGTCATCGACGACGAGGCGCCGATCCGGCTCCTGTGCCGCGTCAACCTCGAGGCCGAGGGGATGAACGTCAGCGAGGCGGGCGACGGGCCGGGCGGCATCGACCTCGCCCGCGTGCAGCGCCCAGACGTGATCTTGCTCGACGTAATGATGCCGGGCCTCGACGGCTGGCGGGTGGCCCAGATGCTGCTCGACGACCCCCGCACCGCCGACATCCCGATCGTCTTCCTCACCGCCCGCGCCGACGTCCGCGACCGTGCCCGCGGGATCGACGTGGGCGGGCTCGACTACATCACGAAGCCGTTCAACCCGGTCGAGCTCGCCTCGCTCGTGCGCGGAGTGCTCGGCGCCGTGGAGCGCGGCGACCGCGAGCGGCTCCGCAGCGACAAGATCGCGCAGCTGCGGGAGCTGTTCGAGGGCGTCTCCTAGCGGAACCGCGCGACGGCCATCTCGGCGCACCCGTAGGCGCGCCACTGCCCCCGCAGCCAGCCGGTCCCGACCCTGCGGAAGCCCGGCTTCAGGAGCAGCTCCCTGTGCGGGGCGCTGTCGAGCCACATCCGCACCGCCTTCGCCGGCCTCATCCACGAGCACGTGCCCCACGCGAGGATCTCGCCGGTGCCGGACGCGAGGCGGTCGTGGTGGAACGAGTCCGAGCGGAGGAGATGCCGGGCCCATCCGTGGGCGCCGCGCTGGAGCGCACCCGCGACACGGAGCGGGTGCAGCCCGCGGGCGTCCCGGGCGTCGTTGATCCTCTCCACCAGGCGGGTCTCCATTCGGGAGGAGTCGGCGTCGGCCGGAGCGGAGAGCGCCAGAGCTATCACGCACAGGAGCAGCGTGAGGACCGTCCTCACAGGCCTGGGCATGCCGGACAGGCTGACGGACAACTGTCGGGAGTCCGTGCAGAAACCGTTAGCGTTGTTTGAAGAAGGCTCGAACATCGGGCGATGCGTGAGCGGCGGGCATTCTGCCACGTTTTGCCGCTCTTTGCGAACTTTCGTCCAG
>DATBJE010000020.1:0-53792 GCA_036556565.1 Gaiellaceae bacterium | reverse complement strand
ACCCGACTCGGCAGGCCGCCCGGTTCGACCCGGCCGGGGAGTACGTGCGCCGGCACCTCGGCGGGCCTGCGCCCGACCGCTAGCCCGCGAAACGAGCGATCTCGCCGGCGACGAGGCCCGGTGCGGTCATCGTCGCGGCGTGGCCCTGGCCGGCGAGGACGGCGACGCGCGCATCGGGGAGCGCGGCGCGGATCCGCTCGGTCCCGTCCCGCGCCCAGCCGGGGCTCTCCCCGCCGAGGAGGAGCAGCGTCGGGACGGCGAGCTCCCGGAGGCGTTCTGACGTGACCTCGTACGCCTCCTCGGCCCGCACCTCACGGACGATCGTGTGGGCGGCAGCGATCCGCGCCGGCCAGGTCGGCGACGCGCGCATCTGCTCGATCTCCTCGGGCGTCAGGGCGAACAGCCGGAGCGACTCGACCATGGCCGACTCGCGGTCGCCCGCGGCGACGAGCGCCTCGACCCGCGTGAGGTCGGCCTCGTCGACCGCGGCGATCCCCGGCGACCCCTCGTAGAGGACGAGTGCGCGGACATTCGCGGAGAGGAGCGCCGCGCCGAGGGCGACGGTCGCGCCGAACGAGTGGCCGAAGACGATCGCGGGCCGCTCGAGCGAGTCGACGAGGCAGGCGACGTCCTCGAACTCGCGCTCGAGGGCGTAGTCCTGCGCGTCGCCGCTCTCCCCGCGCCCGCGGCGGTCGACCGCGTAGACGGCGAAGGTCCCGACGAGCTCGGGCAGCAGATACCTGAAGCTCCAGTGCGCGCCGGTCGTCCCGTGGACGAGCACGAGCGGCGGGCCGGCGCCGCTCTCGTAGTATCCGATCGCGGTCCCGTCGTGCGACCTCGCGTGCCGGACCGCGGCGTCGGCCTCGCCCACGGAGTGGAGGCTATCGGCATGGAGCGATTCTCGGTAGTTCGCCGCACTCCGCGTTCGGCCCGTTCCCGATGCAGCGCCGTCCGCGCCGGTGCAGCCTGCACGCATGAGGATCGGTGGCCGGCGCGTGCGGTGGAAGCGGGTTCTTCTGTACACGGGGGGCGCCCTCGTGGCGATCTTCCTGCTCATGCAGGCCGTCCCCTACGGCCGGAGCCACACGAATCCGCCGGTGACCCAGGAGCCCGCGTGGGATTCCGCCCAGACGCGGGCCTACGCGGTCGCAGCCTGCTACGACTGCCACAGCAACGAGACGAAGTGGCCCTGGTACACGAACATCGCACCGGCGTCCTGGCTGGTGCAGAACGACGTCGAGGGAGGACGCTCTGCCCTCAACTTCTCGGAATGGGACCGCCCGCAGGGCGAGGGAGCCGGGGAGATCGTCGACGTCGTCCAGGAGGGTGAGATGCCGCCGTCCTACTACGCGTGGATGCCGAACCACCGCGACGCCCGGCTCTCGGACAGCGAGAAGGCGGCGTTCGTCCGCGGCCTCGAGGCGACCCTCAGGGCATCGCCTCCGATCGGCGGAGGCGACTAGTCGGGCAGCTCGGGCCCGAGGCCGAAGCGGGCGAAGAGCGAGGGCCAGATGAAGGCCGTGATGTCGCTGATCTGCGGGCCGTCGAAGGAGAGGACGTCGATCGCGCCTGCCTTGAGACGACCCGTGTCGGCGTCTTTCAAGTAGTAGGCGACGGCGGGCTGGGCGTTGGCGTGGACGAACACCGGGCGCCCGTCGGCGCAGGTCTCGACCGCCGTCGTCGCGAAGCCGGCGATCGTCTCGCGGCCGTGCCACCAGCTCGCCCACGGCGGCATCGAGAACGTGGCGTCCTCGGTCAGGAGGGCGCGCAGCGCCTCGACGTCCCCGCTCGCCCAGGCGTCGACGTAGCGCTCGACCGCGTCGCGGACCTGCTCGTCCCCGAGCGTGCGCAGCGTCGCCTGCTGCGTCTGCGCGGGGAGGCGCTCGTCGACCGTCTTGCGGGCGCGCTGGAGGGCGCTGTTCACGGAGGCGACGGTCGTCTCGAGCGAGTCCGCGACCTCGCGGGCCGAGAACCCGAGCACCTCGCGGAGGACGAGGACGGCGCGCTGGCGCGCCGGCAGGTGCTGCAGCGCGGCGATGAATGCGAGCTCAACCGCCTCGCGCTGCTCGTACCGCGCCTCAGGCGCCGCGTATCCCTCAGGCAGCCCGAGCTCGTCGTCCGGGTACGGCTCGACCCAGACGGATTCGACGAGCGGCTGGCCCGGGTCGGTCGAGGGGGTCGCCGGCGGCCCGTAGTCGACGGGGAGCACCCGCTTCGGGCGCCGCGCGATCGCGTCCAGGCAGGCGTTCGTGGCGATGGTGTAGAGCCACGTGCGGGGCGAGCTTCGGCCCGCGAACCCGTCGAGCCCGCGCCAGGCGCGCAGGAGCGCCTCCTGGAGGGCGTCCTCGGCGTCCTGCAGCGAGCCGAGCATGCGGTAGCAGTGGGCGTGGAGCTCGGCGCGGTGGCTCTCGACGAGGCGCCTGAACGCGTCCTGGTCGCCGCCCCGCGCGGCCGCGAGCAGGTTCTGGGCATCCGGCGCGCCTGTGGTGGTGATGGCCATGTCAGTAGGGTAGACCGGCCTGGCACGGAAAACTCATCGCTCGCGATGAGTCTCGTCGATCGGCTCGGTCCACCCGCGAAAGCCCCTCAGGCGTCCCGGGGGAAGCGCACGCCGTGGTACGGCTCGTAGCGGTCGTAGAACGTGACGATCAGCGTCAGCAACAGAATGAAGAAGAGCGTGTCGCCGAGCGGCACCTCCGATCCTCCGAGGAGCTTGCCGACCGCCACGATCGCGACGTTGGCGACCGCGAGCGCGGCGAACGACCAGACGAGCGCTGCCGGCCCCCTGCCCCGACGCGCCGTCCAGAGGCCCAGCAGCGAGTCGATGGTGATGAGGACGGCCGCGCCGAGCATGATCCCGAGGTTCGAGACCTCGAGCCCGGGCACGATCTGCGCGAAGATCACGCAGACGAGGCCCACGAGCAGGATCTTCTCGACGAGCCTCCGGTCGAAGACCTTGCGGTGCTGCGCGATCCAGGCGTCCAGGGCGGCGGGGTCGGCGACCTCGGCCGGGATCGGGTCGGCGGGGATCCGCCACGCATGGTCGGTCGCCGGCAGCCGCGGCCGCACCACCCACTGGAACACGGCGAGCAGCGCGAGGAGCGCGGCGGCGCCGAGGACCCCGACCCACGGGTGGGCCGCGATCAGCTCGGTCGTGTCGAGCTGCGCGATGTGGACCCACCACTCTTGCGGGAGCTTGACGAAGATCCAGATCACCGCCGCGATCAGGATGACGTTCCGCATGGACAGGCGCCTGGGGTTCCAGCGCGAGCGAATCGCCTCGTAGACGATGAAGAAGTACTCGAAGGTGTTCGGGAAGATCAGGAGCAGCGGCCGCCAGTGGAGGAGCTCGAAGAGCACGACGCCCACGAGGCGGTAGTAGAAGAGGAACTTCCCCACCCGGAACGCATCGCGATTCGTCCAGTTCCGGAGCGTGGAGAGGTACGCGATCGTGAGGTAATAGACATCGAGCGCCTTGTCGTAGCTCTGGTAGCCGCTGAGGTCGAGGTCGGTGAACGTCTGGTAGATCGTCTGGTCGATCCCGTCCAGGACGAGGCAGGCGAGGATGGCCGGCAGCGGGAACCGCGGGATGAGAAGCGGCAGCCCCAGACGCCCGGCGACGACGAGCCAGAAGACGGCGAGGTCCGCCGCGGCGACGTCGGTCGGCACGCGGGGAACGATCTCACGCCGACGCGACGGCGGGGAGCCAATCCCGGACGGCCGCGGCGACGGCGTCGAGATCGGCCCGCAGACTGTGGTCGCCCGCGACCACGACGACCGTCCGGCGCCGGCCGCCCGGCGGGATCCCGAACCGGTCGCGCGCGCCCTGGACGACCAGCGTCGGGATCTCCACCGCGTCGAGCTCGGGCAGGCGGCTCGGCGACGCCCCGGAGGAGCGCCGGGGAGGTTGCAGCGGGAACGCGAGGCAGAGAACCGCGTCGGCGCCCGTCTCCCCCGCCGTGCGGCACGCCACGCGCGCGCCGAGCGACCGGCCTCCGACGACGAGGCGCAGGCCCGCGAACGCGCCGTCGCGCAGATGGCCGAGAACCGCGATCCAGGCTGCGTCGAGCTGCCGCGCGGGCGCGGGCGCGCGCTTTTCGGCCACGCGGTACGGCTGTTCCACGAGGGCGACGCTGAAGCCGACCTCGCGGGCGGCGTCGGCCGCCGCAGCGAGGTCGGCCGAGGTCACGCCGCCCGCCGCGCCGTGGCCGAGAACGAGGGCGCCGCGCGGCTCCTCGACCGGTCGCAGGTGGACGCGCGCGGCGCCGTGCGGGGTCTCGACGGCGCTCATCGCACCACCGCGTAGGTGACGTGGACCGCGGCCGGGGTGTCGAGGACACTCGTCTGCTCCAGGCGAGTCGCGCCGGGCCCCACGTGGTCGAAGAGCCGGACGCCGTCACCGAGGAGCACCGGCGCGAGGTGAAGCCGCACCTCGTCGAGGAGGCCCGCCGCGAGGTACTGCTGCGCGACGCTCGCGCCGCCGGCGATCGCCACGTCCTTCTCCTCGGCGGCCGTCCTCGCCTGCTCGAGGGCGGCCTCGATGCCCTCGGTGACGAACGTGAAGGTCGTTCCGCCCTCCTTGACGACCGTCTTTCGCGGATGGCTCGTGAGCACGAACACCGGATGGCGGAAGGGAGGCTCGTCGCCCCACCAGCCGTCGGCCTTCGGGTCGTCCTCCCAGGGGCCGCTCCCGCCGCTGAACATGCGCCTGCCCATGATGGTCGCTCCGGTCGCGGCGATCGACTCGGCGACGAGGTCGTCGACGACGCCGGTCTCGCCGCCCTCGAGCCCGTGGGCCTCGCGCCAGGTCCTGAGCGGGTAGACCCACTCGTGCAGGTCCTCACCCTGCGCTCCGAGCGGTTGCTCCAGCGTCGGGTCGGGCCCGGCGACGAAGCCGTCGAGGGACATGGAGATGTCGAGTTTCAGTCGGGTCATCTGTGCCTCCTCCGGAATCGTTCTCCGTGGTCGTTTCCCGAGGGATGACGTTTCGAACCCGGGGATCTCATCGGTCCGTCACGGTCAGTCGGGAAGGAGCGGCACGGTCATGCCACGGTCGCGGCCGAGGAGGACCCCGCGCGTCACGGCGTTCACGCCGAACCGCACGCGCACGTCGTCGATCGCGGCGTCGAGCGCCTCCCGGCTCCTGCGCTCGAGCGGCAGCCGGAGCTGAACGAAGCGGTCGTCCTCGAGGTTCGCGACGGCGACGCCGACCAGGGTCAGGCCGCGCCGACGGATCGTCGGGCCGACGCCCGCGAGGAGCGCTCTGGCCGTCCCGAGGATCAGCTGTGTCTGGGCCGTGGCGTAGGCCAGCGTGTGCGACCGGGTCGCGCGCGAGAAGTCGTCGAAGCGGAGGCGGAGCACGACGGTGCGCCCCGTCCGCCGGGCCGCCCGCATTCGCCGGGTCACGCGATCGACGAGCGCGACGAGCGACGCGTCGACCTCGTCCGGCGACGTCGGCGCGCGGCCGAGGGCCCGCTGGGCCCCGATCGAACCCCGCCGGCCGCGGGCGCGCACGCGCCGCGGGTCGCGATTGTGGGCGAGGGCGTGGAGATGACGACCGGTCGCACGGCCGAGCATCGACACGAGCGCTGCCTCCTCGACCCGGGCGACCTGGCCGACGGTCATGAGCCCTTCGGCGTGCAGCCTTTCCGCCGTGACGCGCCCCACGCCCCAGAGCCGTTCCACCGGCAGCGGGTGGAGGAAGTCGAGCTCGCGCTCCGGCGGCACGACGAGAAGCCCGTCGGGCTTGGCGACCCCGCTCGCCACCTTGGCCAGGAACTTCGTGCGCGCCACCCCGACGGTGATGGGGAGGCCGACCCGCTCGAGAACGGCGTGCCGGAGTCTCGCCGCGATCTCCGGCGGCGTGCCGGCGATCCGCTCGAGGCCGCGCACGTCGAGGAACGCCTCGTCGATCGACAGTCCCTCGACGAGCGGCGTCGCCTCCTCGAACACGCGATAGACCGCCTTGCTCGCCTCCGAGTAGGCCGACATGCGCGGCGGGACGACGACCGCGCCGGGGCAGAGCCGGAGCGCCTGCCGCCCGCCCATCGCCGTGCGGACCCCGTAGGCCTTCGCCTCGTAGCTCGCGGCGAGCACGACGCCCCCGCCGACGATCACGGGCCGTTCGCGCAACCGCGGGTCGTCGCGCTGCTCGACCGAGGCGAAGAACGCGTCGAGGTCGGCGTGGAGGATGGTGGCCTCGCGGGGCACGAACATATGTTTGCACGTCTTGCCCCGGGCGCGTCTAGGCTGGCCCGGTGACCGCGATCTCGCCGCCCGCGCCCGGCGTCAGCGCCGGCGCGGTCCTGCGTGCGGCCCTCACGACCTACCGCCGCCGGTTCTCCCGCGTCGCGGGGTGCGCGGCCGCGCTCCTCGTGCCGCTCGCCCTCTTCGACACGCTCGCGGTCTTCACGGCCGACCGCGAGCTCGACGACCTCGGCTACGTCCCCGGGTGGGCGGTCCTCTTCGGGCTCCTGACCGGAGCCCTCTCGGCGATCGGCGGCGTCTTCTACGCCGGCCTGATCGACCGCGTCGTCGCCACCGACCGGGAGGGGGAGCCGGAGCACACGGTCGGCGAGGTGCTGAGGACGCTGCCGTACGGGCGGCTGATCGCGGCCGACGTGCTGCTGGTCGCGGTGTCGATCGTGGGACTCATCCTCCTGGTCGTCCCCGGCGTGATCGCCTTCACGCTCTTCTGCCTCGTCGGGCCGCTGATCGTGTCGGAGCAGCTCGGCGTCCGCGCCGCCTTCCGACGCTCGGCGGCCCTGGTGCGGGGGCACTTCTGGCTCACCCTGGCGCTCGTGTCGGTCCCGCTCGTCCTCGAGCACGAGCTCATCAGCCTCGTCGAGCACATGAACCTCGAGCGCGAGTTCCTGGTCGTCTTCGGCCTGCACGCCCTGCTCGCGCTCTGCGTGGTCGCCGTCGTCGCGCTCGTCCAGGTGACCCTCACGTACGAGCTCGCCCGCCGGTACCGACCCAGGCGGCGCGGCGAAGCCTAGAACTTAGGCGGGATCGCGGCGGAGCTCCATCGTGGAGCAGTGGACGCCGCCGCCGTTCTTCTCGATCTCGTCGTAGGGCACCACGACGACCTCGACCCCGCGCTGCTCGAGCCGCTCCGCCGTTCGCGGGTTGCCGTCGCTCATGATGATGCGCCCGGGGCGCACCGCGAGCGCGTTGATCGCCCAGCCTTCGTCGGGATGGCACCAGATGCCCTCGATCCCGAGCTCTCCCAGCCGGTCGAGGAACCAGTGGGGGAGCCCGGTCGGGTCGACGAGCGCCTTGTCGACGTCGACCATGGCGAAGTGGCCGTCGAGGTGGATGGAGTACCCGCACATCGGGACGACGATCAGCTCGACCCCGAGCCGCTCGAGAACCTCGGCCAGCTGGGAGGCGGCCTCGTCGTTGCAGCGGATCGACGTCCCGAAGGCCGCGACCCGGGGCGTCAGCTTCGCGAACGAGCCTCCCTCGAGGAGCCCGGTTCCCGTGATGGTGCGCAGGATCGGGACGCCGAGCGCGCCGACGACCTGGGTGATGCTGCGCTCCTCGCCCCTCCGCATGAGCGGAGCGAGGCGGCCGACGACGATGCCGCCCGGGACGGAGACGAGCGGGTCGCGCGTGTACATCGCCTTCGTGAAGCGCGCCGCCAGCGGCTCTGCGAAGTGCACCTCGACGCCCTCTCCCTCGAGGGCGGCGACGAGCCCGGCGTGCTGCTGCGCGACGAGCGGGAGATCCGGCGGCTCCTCGCTCTCCCAGTACCAGCCGCCGTCCGGGTCGACCAGCGCCCGCGCGGCCGGGTTCCACGCGTCCGCCCGTATCTGCTCGAGCTCGCCGCCGGGGCGGCGCATGAGCACCGACCGCAGGACGCCCACCTCGTCCACCGAGCCCCAGCGCGCGCCCCACACCCGCTCGAGCTCGGCCGGATCCTCGAACGGAGGCTCCGCCACGGGCGGGCAGAGCATCTGGTGGTAGGACTCCGGGAAGACGTCCGCGCTCTCGTCCCTGACGGCCACGGCTACGCGAAGTCCTCGTCGAGCAGCACCTCGTAGATCTCGACGCCCGTCCGCCGGCCCGCGCCCTCGCCCGGCGACATCTCGTCCAGCGCCGCGTCCGCGCGCCGCATGTCGTCCTCGGTCTCGCAGAAGACGATCCCGAGGGCCGTCCCCTCGCGGTCGGCGAGCTGCACCACGCGCTTCACCGTCTCCATGAGCGTGCGGACCTGCTCCGGCGCGCCCGGCGGCGGGTCCACCGACCCCCGGGACTGGTCGATCTGCGCCTTCATCTCCGCGACCTGCTCGTCGATTCGACCCGACTCGATCCCCTCGAAGCGAGCGATGCGCGCGTACATGCCGGTCTCCCTTCCTCGGGTGCGCCGCAAGGGTACCGCCGTCGGGATCAGGGGGACTGGTCCTCGAGGAGCGCGCGGACGAGGCGGCCGGCCGTCTCGGTCGCGGTCGCCGCCACGCGCATCGTCTGCTCGTGGCTCAGCCGCTCCTCGCTCATCCCGGCGGCGAGGTTCGTGATCACCGAGAGCGCGGCCACCTCGAGGCCGGCCCGGCGGGCGAGGATCACCTCCGGGACGGTCGACATGCCCACGGCCGTGCCGCCGAGGATCCTCGCGGCCTGGATCTCGGCCGGCGTCTCGAACTGCGGGCCCGCGAACCACACGTACACGCCCTCGCGCAGCTCGATGCGGAGACGCGCGGCCAGCTCTTGCAGACGCTCGCGGAGTCGCGGCGAGTACGCGTCCACCATGTCGACGAAGCGGTCGGTGCCGCTCTCGCCGAAGAGCGGCGAGACGCCCGTGAGGCCGATGTGATCGGCGATGAGCATGACGGAGCCCGGGCCGATCTCCGGGTCGAGGCTGCCGGCGGCGTTCGTGACGACGAGCGTCCGGCAACCGACCTCCGCCAGCGTCTGCACGGCCGTCTTCATCCCGTCCGGACGGCCGTGCTCGTAGAAGTGGGCGCGACCCTGCATGAGCGCGACGGGCGTCCCGCCGACGCGCCCGAGCACGAGCCGGCCCGCGTGCCCGGCGACGCCCGCCTGCGGGAACCCCGGCAGCTCGTCGTACGGGACGACGACCGCGTCGGCGACGTCGTCCGCGAGCGGGCCGAGCCCCGAGCCGAGCACGACGCCCACCCGTGGCACGAGCCCGCCGGCGCGCGTCCCGATCACGTCCGCAGCCGCCGAAGGCACCCGCCTACGTTACTGCGGAGCGGCGCCGCAGTGCGATCAGGCGGCGAGCAGGGCGTCCATCTGGCCGACGGACTGCCGGAGCCCCTCGTCCATGCCCATGGCGAGGAGCTGGTCCATCTGCTCCCGCGACTCGAAGGAGGAGCGAAGCTCCATCCGCGTGCCGCCGTCGCGCTCGGTGAGCCGGAGCTGCACAGTGCTGACGGGCATGTCGTGGCTCGGCGTCCCGTCCTGGTCGGCAAACCCGTCGGTGAAGTCGAGCGACCGCGGCGGGTCGACCGCCGTGACCCGCCACCAGCCGCGGTGCCTGTCCCCCTCCGGTCCGGTCATGAAGTACGCAACCGCTCCGCCCGGGGCGAGCTCGTGCTCCTCCACGGTCGCGGGGTAGGTCGGCGGGCCCCACCACCGCTCGAGCTTCCGTGGGTCGGCCCACAGCTCCCAGACGCGCTCGATCGATGCGTCGAAGTCGGCGGTCAGGGTGAGGGTCAGGGTGTCGAGGTCCTTGTCGACGCTGGTGACGCTCATCGCTCACGTCCTCTCGTCGCGGTTTGCGTGTCCGGCTCGGGGGCCTCCGCCAGCAGGCCGGACATCCGTTCCACCCGCTCGCGCCAGTCGCTCTCGAGCCGGTCGAGGGCGCGCCGCGCACGCTCGACGGCCTCGAGGTCGCTGCGAACGAGCTGCTCCCGTCCGCGGCGCTCCTTGCGGACCAGCCCCGCGCGCTCGAGCACGGCGACGTGCTTCTGCACCGCGGCGAAGCTCATCGGGTAGGCCTCGGCCAGCCGCGACACGGACGGCGCGTCCCTGACGCACCGCCGCAGGATGTCGCGCCGCGTCGCGTCGGCGAGCGCGTGGAACAGCTCGTCCACCGCCCCGTCGGTCGAGTTATCTACAACCATATGGTTGTAGATTAGCAGACGCGGAAGCCGACTACTGGCGGTAGCGCTCGACGACCTCCGACGACCGGGCCTGCGCCCCGTCGGGGTCCTTGCCGGCGTCGCGAAGCGCGCGGCGCTGCCGGAGGAGGTCCCAGCACTGGTCGAGAGAGACGCGGATCTCCTCCAACCGCGCTCGGTCGGCATCGTTCGCGGCACCCGCGGCCTCGCGCTCCCAGAGCTCGTGCTCCTCGGCGACGAGCGTCTCGATCGACCCGTGGATCTGCCCCTCGTCCATCTCGGCGTTCACCTCCGTGCGAGTCTCCCGGTGAGATGGAGCTAGCCGGACTCGAACCGGCGACCTCCTGGGTGCGATCCAGGCGCTCTCCCAGCTGAGCTATAGCCCCGCGCGAGCCACAGTCTAGCGAGCGGGTGGCGCCACCTGGGATGGCGTAGGATCGCTCGGGTGGGTCGCCCGCGGGCCGCAGCGGGCGGCCCAACTTTCGCATGGTCCTTCGAGGCGTCGGCCATTCCGCGGATGGCACGGGGCTAAGATCACAAGGGCTATTCGACCCCGGACACGTCCTGCGATCGACCCGGTCACGGCCATGAGCGACGCCGCCGGCGTCGCCGACCCACTTCACGGGCCCCGGCTGGGATCGTCGCGACCCGGCGTCCGATGAGCCGCTACCTGGTCACCGGCGCCGCCGGCTTCATCGGCTCGCACCTCGTCGAGGCGCTCCTCGATCGCGGCAACGAGGTCACGGGCATCGACGCGTTCACCGACTACTACCCGCGCGAGGTCAAGGAGGCGAACCTCGCCCGAGTCGAGACTCGTGCCGGTTTCCGGTTTCTGGAGCTCGACCTGTCCGAGGCCGACCTGACCCCTCTGGTCGCCGACGTCGACGGGGTCTTCCACCTTGCCGCCCAGCCGGGCGTGCGGGGAAGCTGGGGGGAGACGTTCGCGGTCTACGTCCGCGACAACATCGTGGCGACCCAGCGTCTCCTCGAGGCGTCGGCCCGCGCAGAGCTGCGCGTCGTCCAGGCGTCCAGCTCGTCCGTGTACGGCAATGCGGAGACCTACCCGACGGTCGAGGACGCGTCGCTTCGTCCCGTGTCCCCCTACGGCGTGACCAAGCTGGCCTGCGAGAGGCTCGCCGGCGCCTACGCCGAGTCCTTCGGGCTCGACGTCGTCTCGCTCCGCTACTTCACCGTCTACGGCCCGGGACAGCGTCCCGACATGGCCTTCGCGCGCATCCTCTCCGCGCTCCTCGGCGACACGCCGTTCCACCTCTTCGGCTCGGGCGAGCAGTCGCGGGACTTCACGTACGTGGGCGACGCGGTCGCTGCCACCGTTGCCGCGATGAAGGGCGCACCCTCGAGCCCCGTCTACAACGTCGGCGGCGGTGCTGAGGCGACGCTCGGCGAGGTCATCGCGATCTGCGAGCGGCTCTCCGGGAGGTCCCTCGACGCTCGGCGCGAGCCGGTCGCGCGCGGGGACGTTCGTCGCACCGCAGCGGATACGAGCCTCATCCGCTCGGACCTGGGCTGGCGCCCGCAAACCGGCCTCGCCGACGGTCTCGCAGCCCAGCTGGCCGCAGCCGAGGAGCGGGCGCAGCGGCGGCTACAAGGCCCAGAAGACGATCGCGCACGCGGTGCCGGCGCTCAGGCCGATGGCGGCCCCGAGAAGCGCGACCTGGCTGCGGCGTCCATCGAGGAGATCGGAGAGGACGCCGTCCGGGAGGGTTGACGATGGCAGCACGGCGACGAGCAGGAGGACGAGCGCGACTCCGACGGCGGCGAGGAGGATGGGCAACCCCGCGTCGAGCGTCTCCTTGAGTTCGTCGAAATGGCCACCGTTCGAAAGGAGCAAGTGTTCCCGTCCAGGCTCGCGGGCGACCAGCGTACAGCAGAAGAGAAGGCTGCCCAGCGCGACAGACTGGTACGGCGGGCTCGCGGAGCACTAAACTCGTGAAGTTGCAGGCGCTTTGCCATCGCGGCGGCAGGCGTCGAGAAGGTAGGAGTGTGGTGAGCTGAGCGGCGTTCTCTCGGTTGCGAAGCGTTGGTGGTGGCTCCTCGTCGTCGGAGCAGGCGTCGCCGCGCTCATGGGCTTCCTCGTCGCGGAACGGCTCCCGCCCACGTACGAGAGCGAAGCGACCCTGTTGGTCGGGCCCATCAGCGGCGACGGGGACACGCTGCAGGCCGCGGGCCAGCAGGCGCGGAACTACGCTGCCGTCGCGACGACGCAGACCATCATCGGGCCCACCGCACGAGCGCTGGGAATGTCCTCGAGCGCCGTCAAGGGCAAGATCAAGGACGTCACGGCGAGCGACGTGACCCGCCTCCTCACGATCCGCGTCCGCGACGGCAACAGCGCCCGCGCGGCCCGCATCGCGAACGAGCTCGGCAAGCAGCTCATCGTCTACTCGAAGAAGCCCGACCCCGGCGTCGTCACGCCCGCGCCGAAACCGCCGCCGACGGAGACCACGCCGCCGACGACGGCGGGCCTGCTGAGCTTCCGGGACCCCGCGATCCCGGCGACGGACGGAATCGGGCCGTCGGCTTCGCTCATCGTCCCGCTCGCCGCTCTTGCCGGGCTGCTCGTCTCGCTCGGTCTTGCCGCCATCGTCGACGGCCTCTCGACCGTCGTCCGAAACGAACAGGAGCTGGTCACCCTGTCTCCGGTGCCGGTTCTCGGCTCGATCAACGGACGGGGACCCGCATCGGCCGACTCGCCGTTCGTCGTGGCGGCCGATCCCGACTCCCAGGCAGCGGCCGCCTACCGCCTGCTCGCGGCGAAGATCGAGCTGTCGAACGGCGACAGGGCGCCCAGGAGCGTCCTGGTTCTCGACGCTCCCGACGGCCATTCGGGCGGCGCGCTGGCCGCGAACCTCGCCGGCGCCCTCGCCGAGGGGGGGACGCGGGTCGCGCTCATCCACCAGGGAGGGGAGCAGGACGTCGAGAGGCTCTTCAGGCTCTCGGGCAACTCCGGCTCCGAGGAGAAGGTCCGGCCCGGCGAGCCCCTGCGCGTCGACCGGATCACCTTCGACCGGTTTCGCGTCCGGCACTCTCGCGTGACGGTCTTCTGGCCCCAGGCGCCCTTCGAGCTCCTGGAGCCGAGGCAGGCAACCGAGCTGCTCGACCTCGTCCTCGCGGACACCGACGCCGTCGTCCTCACGACCCCCCCGGTCGACAGCTCGCCGCACAGTCTCGTCTGGTCGTCGACGGCGGACGCCACCATCCTGGTCGCCGAGCGCGACCACACCCAGCGAGAGCAGGTGCCGGCGGCGGTCGAGAGCCTCCGCCTGGCAGGAGGCAACGTCATCGGCGTCGTCCTCTGCCGGGAGCGCGCCTCCTGAGCGACGGGAGCCGACTCGAGCTCTCGGGTGGACCGGCGGTGTCTCCGTGACCCGACTGCTCGAGGGTCAGCCGATGGAACGGCCCGACGGCCCGGACACGCGGTTCGCCCCGGGAAGCAACGTCAAGGGAGCGGTCGGAGGCGCGAACTGGTGCTATGCGCTGCCGAGCCTCGACCTCGGCCGGGTCGTGTGCCTGGGACGCCCGTCGGTCGCGGCACTCACGACGCTCGCGCGCCTCGGCGACGAGGTGGTCGTCTGCGCGACCGCGGCGGCTCTCCGAAAGCTCGAGCGGGCCGTCGGTCGCGCCGGCCTGCCGAACGTGACGCTGGTAGCGACGACTCGCATCGGCGCGCCGGGCCTCCCCGAGGGGTGCGCCGAGCTCGTCTTCGTCCCACGCCTCCCGGGCCTGCCGCGCGCCGGAGCGGACTGGCTCGGGGAGGTCGGACGCCTCCTGGCGGACGACGGTGTCGCCTACGTCGAGGGCCGGGGGTTCGCCCGTATCGACCGAGGGGCGCCGCTCTGGCTCGCGCCGGCCGCAGGCGAGGTGCGCGCGGTCGTCCCGCTCGCGGACAGGCAGGCGATCGCCTACGTCGAGCGGGCCTTCCTCCGTCGGCCCGTGCTGCGGCGTCAGCTCCTCAAGCGTCCGCGCAGCGTGCTGGCCCGACATTCGACCGTCAACCGGCTCGTCCGGAGGCGCGGCGCGCTCGTCGGCGGGCCCGCGGCCGGCGGGAGCGCGGGGGTCCCGCAGTACGTCCGCGCGATCGCCGCTCGGGCAGGCGTCGACACCGAGCGCAAGCGCTGGGCGCTCGCCGCCCCCGGAGACTATCCCTCCCAGAAGGTGCTGGTCTTCCTCTTCGGCGGGGGCGAGGCGCCCGAGACGATCGTCAAGATCACGCGCGACCCGGAGCTCAACGACCGACTCGAGAACGAGTGGCGCTCGCTCACGACCTTGCGCGAGCACGGAGTCGGTACCGAGGACACCCTCCCTCGCCCCCTGTTTCTGGGGTCGCACCGAGGGCTCGCGGTGCTGGGCGAGTCGGCGCTCGACGGGGTGCCGTTCCGCGAGCGAACACGGGCAACCCCGGATTGCCCGCAGGCCCGGGCCGCCGTCGACTGGCTCCTCGACCTCGCGACGGCGACGGTCTCGCGCGCGACGAACGACGCGTCCGGGGCCCTCTCCGAGCTCTGGCCGCGCTGGGAGCGTTTCAGGGGGACCTACCGGCTCGCACCGGAGGAGCAGCGGCACCTCGAGTCGTGTGTCGCGGCTCTCGCGGAAGGTGCGCCCGGGTTCCCGTTGGTCTTCCAGCACGGTGATCCCGGGCCGTGGAACATTCTCGTCACCCCGGCCGGCAGGCCGGCCTTTCTCGACTGGGAAGCGGGCGAGGCGCAGGGGATGCCCCTCTGGGATCTCTTCCACTTTCTGCGGAGCTACGGCCTCCTGGTCTCGCGCAAGGCCGGCACGAGGGACCCGTTGAAGAGCTTCGAGCAGCAGTTCCTCGAGCAGTCCGGCGTGCACCGGCTCCTGGTCGACGCCACGGGTCGCCTCAGGTCTCGCATCGGCCTCGCCGCGGAGCTCGTCGGGCCCCTCTTCTACACCTGCTGGATGCACCGCGCGCTCAAGGAGGCAGCGACGCTGCCGCCGGATCGGCTGGATCGGGGCCGCTACATCGGGATCCTGCGCCTGGCCATCGCGCGCCGGGACGCGCCGGGGCTTCTCGAGCTCTCGTCGGGCGATCCGATCGGCGCGCGGCCGTGACCCTTCATCCGACGCTCGCGGCCCTGTTCCGTGCCCTCGACGAGGTGGACGTCGTCTGGTGCGTGCTCCGCGGCGAGGAGGATCTCGCAAGCCCGGCAGGGGACGTCGACCTTCTCGTCGCCGAGGCGCACGTGCCGGGGTTCCGAGGGGTGGCGACCGGGCTCGGCTTCGCGTCCGTGCCCGCCTGGGGCTACGGGTCGCACCTCTTCTTCGTGGGCTACGACCCCGCACGCGACACGTGGATCAAGCTGGACGTCGTCACGGAGCTCGCGTTCGGGCGGGGCTTCGCACTCGCCACGGGTGCGGAGGCGGACGTCCTCGCACGGCGTCGGCGCGTCGACGGCGCCTGGGTGCCGGACCGGGACGACGCCTTCTGGACGCTGCTCCTGCACCGTCTCCTCGACAAGGGCGGCATCGGCCCCGCAGCTGCTGAGCGGCTCGCCGCGCTCGCCCCCGAGGCCCGAGCCGACGGGGCCCTCGGCCGCGCGGTCGACCCCCTCTGCCCCGCGGGGTGGAGCGCCGCCGATATCGCCTCGGCCGCCCGGAGGCACGAGTGGGACGCCCTGTCGCAACTCGGCCCCGACCTCGCCGCGTCCTGGAGCCGACGACGACGTGGCGACGTGCGTCGTCGCGCGACCGCGAACACGCTTCGGCAGTGGTCGGGCAAGCTTCGGCGCACGAGCCGACGCCGCGGCATGAAGGTGGCGCTGCTCGCCCCGGACGGCGCGGGCAAGTCGACCCTGTCCAGGGGGATCGAGACGGACTTCTACTTCCCCGTGCGCTCGATCCACATGGGGCTCTACCAGGCAGCGAGGCCTCGCGGGAGACGCCACGTCCCCGGGATCGGCCTCGCCGCCCAGCTGTCGGCGCAGTGGGCAGGCTGGCTCAGGGGCGCGTATCACCAGCGCCGTGGGCGGCTCGTGCTCTACGACCGCTACGCGTACGACGCGCTCCTGCCCACGCGCTTCCGTTACAGCCGGAGGGGCAGAGCACGACGCTGGCTGCTCGCCCACGCGTGCCCGGCCCCGGAGCTCGTCGTGTTCCTCGACGCTCCCGGCGAGGTGCTCCACGCGCGCAAGGGCGAGAAGACCGTCGACCTCCTCGAGTCACAGCGACGTGCGTACCGGACGCTCCTCGCCCGAGTCCCCCGTGTCGCCGTCGTGGACGCGTCGCGCGATGCGGACACGGTCCGTCCCGAGGTCACCGCGATCATCTGGGGCGAGTACAGGCGTCGCTGGAACGGCCGAGAAGACGTTGCCTCACAGGCTCGGGCATGCGGGTCCTGATCTGCGCCTCCGACGCTCCGTTCCCGCCGACGAACACGGGGTTCAGACGCCAGCTGCTGGGGTTGGTGCCCGAGCTCGGCCGACGCCACGACGTGCGCCTCATCGGCTACCGGATGCCTGACCAGACGACCGAGCCCGCGGTGGATGCCGACATGCGGATCGTCGACTTCGAACGGCCCGGCGCTCTTCAGAACGCGAACGACCTGGCGCTCGCGATGATCCGGCGTCGTCCCCTGCGGGCCGAGCGGCTCGTCCGCGGGCTGCAGGACACGCTGCGCGAGGAGCTCGCGCGCTTCCGGCCGGATCTCGTCCACGTCGGCCCGGGAAAGCTCTCCGGCATGAGGAGAGAGCTGGAAGGCCTGCCGAAGATCCTCATGGTGATGGATACCTGGCATCTGAACGTCGACGCGCGGGCCGAGGTCGCGACGGGGTTGCGGCGCCGTCTCCTGCTCGCCGACGCCCAACGGATCCGGCGCTACGAGGCGTCCGAGTACCGCGGGTTCGACCGGGTCGTCGTGAGCAACGAGGGAGACCTGGCCGAGCTCCGGGAGCGGGACCCGACCCTGCCCTTCGTCGTCGTCCCCATCGGCTTCGACGCCGGCGCGTACGCTCCCGACCCCGGGGCGCCGGTCGATCGGGACCGGATCGTCTTCCACGGCGCGATGAACTACGCGCCCAACGTCCGGGCGGTCGGCTTTCTCGCCCGGGACGTGCTTCCTCGCGTGCGCTCCGCGCGACCCGGCGCCCACCTCGTCATCGTGGGCCGTGATCCGAGCCCTTCGGTGCTCGAGCTTGCGAAGCTCGACGGAGTCCAGGTCACCGGCGGGGTCGAGGACCTGCGACCGTGGCTGACCGGGAGCCGGGTCTGGGCGGGACCGTTCCTCGACGGCACCGGGATCAAGACGAAGCTCCTCGAGGCGATGGCCACCGACCTCCCCTGCGTCGTCACCCCGCTCGGCCACCGCGGGCTGGACGACATCACGCCGGGCAACCAGCTGCTCGTCGGATCGACGCCCGAGGAGCTCTCCGCGCGCCTCGTCGAGGTGCTGGCGGACGACGAGCTGGCGGCGAGGATCGGCCGCGCGGGCGGCGACTACGTCCGGCCCCGGTACGACTGGCCCGCGATCGGTCGCGCGTACGACCGCCTGTACGACGAGGTTCTCGCGGAGCACGAGCGCGCTCCCGCCGCGGGCTGACCGCGCTCACGTCACGAGATCGGCGAGGACGAGATCGACGTTCGTCTCGGTCCACCGCTCGTCGGCGGCCCGGTGCGGGAGCCGGGTCAGCGTTCCGCGCACCTCGGCCGCCCACCAGGCGATCCCCACGACGCCCAGCAGATCATCGTCCGGCCGAACGCCGATCGCCGGCCAGTAGCGAGCCGTCGCGTCCTCGTACTCGGGCAGGCGCCAGGGCCGGGCGAGGAAGGCCGGCCCCAGCGCGCGGTGCGTCCTGCGCCGGAACTCCGTCGCGACGAGTTGGAGGAGGTCCGCGCCCGGAGCGGCCGCCGGGTCGGCCGCGTCCCAGTCGACGACCCCGCACAACCTTCCCGCACGGTCGACGAGCAGGTTGCCCGCCCACAGGTCGCCGTGGCGAAGCACGGACGGCAACGTCCGCGCGCGATCGGAGACCGCCGCGGCCAGATCGGCGATCGCGGCGGCCCGGTCGGGCAGCGCGGCGGACACCGTGGAGAGGTCGGTCGCGATCGCGGTCGGGGGGCCATCGTCGCGCGGAAAGACGGCGCAGAGATCGGCGACCTGCCGCGCCAACGAGGCGTCGAGACGCGACGGCCGGCGGCCCGCCAGGGCTTCCTCGGCGAGCCACGACGCGCCCGCCGTTCGCCCTCGCGCGCGGAGGCGCGGGGCGAGCGGGACGGCCGCCCGGGCCAGACGCTCCAGCGTGTCCGCAAGAGCCGCCGGGTCTCCCGGGGAGTCGGCGCGCGCGATTCGAAGCACGACCTCGGACCCGTCTGCGAGACGTCCCGGCACGAGCAGCGCGCCGCCCGAGCCGGCGTGGACGCGGCGCTCGGGGACGGCGGCGCCTGCGGCCCCGGCGACCGCATCGAGGACGCGTGCGCCCGCGCGCTCTGACCGCAGCTCGACGAGGGCACCACCCCGGAGCGCGGTCCGGACACCGCCGCGGAGCCGGTCCAGCTCCAGTCCGCGAGGCTGCAGGCGATGGACGGCCCGGACACGCAGGCGCGCGGGAAGCCGCCGCCCCAGCCTGTGGAGCGCCATCTCGCGGAGCGCCGCGCGGCGCGCCGAGGAGGCGAGGGGCCCTGACGACTCGGGCGGGCGCCCCCACACGACCACGTCCACTCCCTCGTCGATCCCGGCGAGATCGAGGCGCCAGTCCGGCGGCGCCTCCACGACCTCCCCCCGGATCCCCGCCTCCGCGGGCATGAACGCGCAGGCGAGCATGGCCAGCCGCGGAGGGCGGACACCGGAGCCGTTCGATCCCGGCCCGGGCGATGCGGCGCTCAAGCGGAGGTGAGCAGGCCCGGCTCGGGAGCCGTCGCCGCCGCGCGCTCGACCTGGCCCTCGATCCACTCGTACGTCGGTGCCAGGCCGTCCTCGAGCGAGATGTCCGGCTCCCAGCCGAGGACCGCCCGCAGCTTCGTGTTGTCCGAGTTGCGACCGCGCACGCCTTGCGGCCCGTCGACGTGCTCCAGGCGAAGGTCGGGCTTCCCGGAGACGGCGATGACCATCTGCGCCAGCTCGTTGATCGTCACCATCCGGTCCGTGCCGAGGTTGAGCGGCTCGGAACAGTCCGACTCCATGATGCGGTAGAGCCCTTCGATGCAGTCGTCCACGTAGCAGAACGAGCGGGTTTGGTCGCCGTCTCCCCAGATCTCGACAGAGCTTCCCGGCGTCGCCTGCGCGACCTTCCGGCACAACGCCGCCGGTGCCTTCTCCCGACCGCCGTCGTAGGTTCCGTACGGGCCGAAGACGTTGTGGAACCGGACGATGCGCGTCTCCATCCCGTGCTCGTCGGAGTAGTACTCACACAGTCGCTCCGAGATCAGCTTCTCCCAGCCGTACGCGTCCTGCGGATTCGCGGGGTAGGCGTCCTCCTCGCGGAGGGGAGTGACGTCGACGTCGGCCTGGAGGTGCTCGGGATACACGCACGCCGAGGAGCTGTACAGATAGCGCCCGATTCCCTGGAGACGAGCCGCCTCGATGGTGTGGAGGTTGATGAGGGCGTTGTTGTGCAGGATGGTCGCGTGGTTTTCCGAGATGAAGCCCATGCCGCCCATGTCCGCCGCCAGCGCATAGACCTGGTCGACCCCGCGCGCGGCGAGGAGAGCGTCGTCCCGTCGTCGCAGGTCGAGGATCTCGAACTCGTCGGCATCGACGTCGGTGAACTCCGGACGCTTGATGTCCACGCCGCGGACCCAGTACCCCTGGTGCTTCAGGTACGTCACCAGATGGTGGCCGATGAAGCCTCCGGCCCCCGTCACCAAGACGCGCTGCATCGCACTCCCTTCTCGATCGTCCCGCACCCCACCGGCTCTGGTCCCCGAGAGACGCCGGCGAGGGTGAACATGCCGCCGAGCGCGGAGTATACGACCCTCGGACCCCTCGCGATGCTCACTCCCGCGCTCGGGCCACGAGGCGGCGTCGAACCAGGAACGCGTAGGCCGCGAAGGCGAACGCGAGGCAGAACTCGGGCCACTCGCCGATCTGGGTGACCGTGAACCCGGACTCGGGAAACAGCGTGTACCGCAGGAGCTTGTAGGCGAAGATGACGAAGAACGCCGAGGTGAGGAAGAGAGGCGGGACCAGCAGGTCGAGGACGTCGTCCGACGGGCGGCGGGCGCGCAGCCGGATGAGGCACGCTCCCACGGATCCGTAGAGGCCCACGAGGAGGAAGACCGCGTTCCCGAGATTCTCCACGTCGCCGATGTTGTGGACCGTCACCTCCTCCTGCCTGTTGATCTCCTCGAGGCCCTCAGGCGTCCCGAAACCGAAGAGCCGCTGGCCCCAGGCGATCTCCTCGCCGGCGATGAAGAAGCACAGGAGCCCGAAGAGGGCGTAGGCCAGCGCGAGCGCCCGCCGCTCCTGCCCGAGCAGCAGCCAGGCGCACGCGAAGGCGAGGACCGACGCCGCGGCGAAGCCGGCGACCTGCAGCCACTCGAGCAGCCTGTCCTCGTCCACGATGGCCCGGAACACGGCCTTGTTCGCTCTCGACGCGACGACGAGGACCGACCCGACGAAGGGCATGAGGAAGAGCCAGCGGGCAAGTCGCGGCGACACTCCCCAGGCGGAGGCCTCGTCCTGCATCTGCGCCCAGAATGCGCCCGCTCTCCCCATGCAAGCCTCCGTTGGTCCCGGCGTCCGCGATCAGGGCGCGTCGTGCCGCCGGCACTGTAACGGTTGTAGCGAGCGCGGAGCCCTACGCGGGCGTGGCCCGCGCGCGCATGGCCGCGAGCGCGCACAGTCGAGCCTCCGTGCGCGCGAGCACCCACCCCTGAACCTCCACGGTGCGCAGGTCGCGGAAGTCCTCCGCACTGGCCTCGACCAGAAGCACGCGCAACCGGTCGTCCGAGATCGCGTCGACAGCCGTGAGGCCTCCGGGGACTCGCTCGGCCACGCGAGCGGTCAGCACGGCGGATGACGCCTCGGCCGGTACCGCCCGGAGGTACGCACGCCCGATCGTGCACGCGCCCTCCTCGTTCCGCAGGAGCCCCGCCAGCCGCTCGCTCCCGGCGGGGGCTCCGCCGAGGAAGGGCCACATGCCGAGAGAGCGCCAGGCCAGGGAGACGCCCAGGCCGCCGGTGGCGAGCAGGAACGTCCCGCGTCTCATCCTGCGTGGCCGGGTCATCTCGCCATTGTCGCCTTCAGGCGGTCGGCGAGGCGGATCGCGAGCGCGATGATCATCAGCGTCGGAGTCGCGCCCCCCGGCGTGGGGAACACCGACGAGCCCGCGACGAAGAGGTTCGACATCCCGTGCACGCGGCACTGGCGGTCGACCACTCCCTGTTTCGGATCGTCGCTCATGCGGGTCGTGCCCATCTGGTGCTGTCCGCCGTTGAGATCGTCGGGCCAACCGGGCTCGTTGGGGTGGAGGATCCTGACGCGCCCGATGCCCGCGCGCCCGATCTCGGCGCCGAGGAGCTCCAACGTCTGCTGGACGTTTCGCCTGTCCACGTCGCTCAACCGCCAGTCCAGCGCGACCCGGTGCATCCCGAGGTCGTCCCTCTCCCGCACGAGCACGATCCGGCTGGCGGGATTCGGGGCCTGCTCGATTCGCGTCGTCAGGCCGATCGCATCGATGTCGCCGCGCAGGTAGACATACGTGTCCTCCGGGTCCTCCAGCGCCTCTCGGATCACGTCGAGGTACGGAATCGGAACCGGCGCCCCGGGGATCGTGAGCTCCTGCCAGCTGTCGATGTCGCCGGCGAGCGCCATCAGGTGACGGGCGAAGCCGGCGGCGTCGTCCGGAGCGTCGCCGTAGTCGAGCTCGAGACGGATCTGCAGGTCGAGCAGCCCCTCGGCGAGCTGGAACTCCTTCGCCGAGGCGAGGAACCCCGTGAACAGATGACCGTCGACGCGGTGGTCGCGGTAGAACCCGAGATTCGGGTCGGCGCCCGACGGGACGAGGTAGCCGGCGAGGAAGCGCGGGTGCTCGAGGAAGAACCTGCCGACCAGGCCGTTCTGGTTTCCGAGCCCGTTCGGCTGCCGGTCGTTCGACACGAGCAGGAGCCTCGCGTTCTCGACGGCGCCGGTCGCCAGCACGAAGGTCTCGGCGGCGACCGAGAAGCGGTTCCCGCCGAGGGTCGCCGCCTCGACCGACGTGACCGTCCTCCCCGACCGGTCGGTCTCGATGGCGGTCACGTTCGCGTGCAGGAGGACGGTCACGTTCGGCGCCGCCCGCAGCTCCTCGCGGTAGCTCTCGCCGAGCGGCCGGATGTCCGGCTCGACCTCCTGGACGACCCTGCTTACGATGCGATCGCTCCTCAGGGGAAGGGGTGGCGGCGAGTCCTCCGAGGCCCAGTGCCCGAGGCTCCAGTCGTGCGTGGGGAGGCGGACGACCTCAACCGCCCGCGCGTAGAAGGGGTCGAGGTCGGGCTTCTTGAGCGGCCAGCCGGTGTACGGAATGCCCTCACGCGCCTCGAAGTCGGCCTCCTCGAACGGCCTGCACTCGCCGGCCCAGTGGTTGGTCGTCCCCCCGAGATAGCGGAGGCGCGGGAGGTCCAGGTCGCCGTACGGGACGCCGATCGACCGGCCGTCGTAGAGGGCCTGGGTCTCCGCGTCGAACTCGAAGCCGCCGCTCTCGAGGACGATCACGCGCAGCGGGGACCCGGCGAGCTCCAGCGCGAGCGTGATCCCGGCCGCCCCCGCGCCGATGACGCAGACGTCCGCCGTCAGGTTCGTTCCCCTCGGCACGGAGCGAGCGTCAGCGAACACCGGCGCCTCCGTGCGCTGCCGCCGGCCGGCGGGCGAGGACGACGCTGCCGGCCAGCCGGTCGTGCAAGCCCTGCTTCGTGTCGCTGCGCGCGGTCGTGACCAGGAGGACGAGGTACCAGACCACGGCGATCCCCCAGGCGAGCGCCCCGATGTACGGAACGCCGGCGGCCAGGGCAGAGACCGTCGCGAACGGAGGAAAGAGGAGGATCCACCGGACGAGCGCCCGTCCCACCGTGAGCGAGGCGTCGCTTCCACTGCCGCGAACCCGCATCCGCAGCGCGAGCTGGGCGGGTGACCCGCCGACCAGCGCCCACGGAACGACGAAGTAGCAGGCGCTGAGACCCGCGGCCAGCACGGCATTCACCGCGACTCTTCCCTCGTCCGCCGAGAGGACGTCCTCCAGGGTTGCCGCGTCGGGATGCACGCCGACGGTCGGCTCGAGGAGCTCGTCGACGGCCCCCACCACGACGAAGATGAGCGCGGCCACGACGGCGACGTCCAGCACCCACGCGAGGACGCGCCTCGTGACGCCCGCGAGGGACTCAGCCGCCATGCCGGCCACGTGCTCGTGAGCTGAGGATTCCACAGGTTGAAAACGTCCCGAGTAACCGTCCGGCATCGTCGTTCGCCGCCGCAAGCGCTGTCAAGGTGCCGGGTGAGCTCCCGGGGGCCGGGCCTGACGCCTGCCGGCGTCGCGTCCGGTTCACCCGTTGGAGGCCATCCGCGCTCCCTACACTCTATGCGTGAGGACGCTCGCGACGCTCGTGCTCGCCGTCGCGATCCTGTCCGTTTCAGCTTGCAGCACGAGCGGGGAAGGGGACGATCTCGCTCGCCAGGAGAGCGCGCTGAGAGGGGCAGAGGAGCGCGCGGCCGCCACTCCCCCACCGGCCCGGACGGTGCCGAAGGCGAGCGACGGGATCTGGATCTCCCACGCCGAGCTGATGCGGCTTCCGACGCACGGCGCCGCCTGGGAGCGGGTGAAGGCGGCCGCGGACGAGCCCCTGCCGCAGGCGGACATCGCCGACCAGGACTCCAATCACGACGTCCAGACGCTTGCGATCGCGCTGGTCGCCGCCCGGACCGGCGATCCCGCCTACCGCGAGCGGGCGGCGGCGGCGATCGAGGACGCCGTCGGCACCGAGACGGGCGGCCGGACGCTCGAGCTCGGCCGCAACCTCCTCTCGTACGTGATCGCCGCCGACCTGATCGACTTCCGCGCGTACGACCCTGCCGCGGAGGCCGGGTTTCAGGAGTGGCTTCGCACGGTCCGCGACGAGCCGCTCGGCTCGGAGTCCGTGTCCGACCTGACCCTGGTCGAGACGTACGAGCGCTCGCCGAGCAACTGGGGCGGCATGGCCGGCGCGAGCCGAGCCGCGATCGCCGCCTACCTCGGTGACGAGGCCGACCTCGCCCGCGTGGCGAAGGTGATGAAGGGCTGGCTCGGCGATCGCTCCGCGTACCCGGGCATCCCGGGCCCGCTGTTCGACGACGGGGACGTCGGCCTGGGCTTTCGCTTCGGCGGAGCGGAGGACGACCTCTCCTGGCAGGCGGACCCCTCACGGCCGCGCGGCGTCAATCCGAAGGGCGCTGAGAAGGACGGTCACTCGATCGACGGCGCGCTTCCCGACGACATGCGGCGGGGCGGCGAGTTCACGTGGCCGCCGGACTACACCCAGTACCCGCGCGAGGCGCTGAGCGGCTACGTCGCGCTGGCGGAGATCCTCTACCGGCAGGGCTACGACGTCTACGGCTGGGAAGACAAGGCGCTGCTCCGCGCGTCCCGCTTCCTCTTCGACCTCGAGCAGGAGTTCCCCGAGGAGGACTGGTGGGAGCCGGGCGTTCCCGCGTACTGGATCGTCAACCTTCGCTACGGCACGTCCTTCCCGGTGACGGGCAGCGAGATCGGCCGAAACGTCGGGTGGACGGACTGGACGCACGCCGCCCGCTAGCGCGGTCTTCCGTAGGCATCCCCCTCCTCAGGGTGCTATGACTCTTCGTGTCCGACCCTCGGGCGCGGCCGGGAAAGGGGATTGCGGCGCGTGACGACTCACCTGGACGACCGTGTACCAGCCTCGTCGGAACCGACCGGGGGCCGGCCGCGACGCCTCAGGGTCGCCTACGTCATGTCCCGGTTCCCGAGGCTGAGCGAGACCTTCGTCCTCGGAGAGATCCTCGCCGTCGAGGAGCAGGGGATCGACGTCGAGCTGTTCCCGCTCCTCCGCGAGCGGGCGGACGTCGTTCACCCGGAGGCGGCGGCTCTGTCGGAGCGCGCGCGGTTCCAGCCGTTCGTCTCCGTGCCGATCCTGCGCAGCCACGCCTACTTCCTCCGTCGCGACCCGCGCAGGTACGCGTCCGCGCTCTGGGCTCTGCTGCGCGGGACGTGGGGCAGCGCCAACTTCTTCGTCGGCGCGCTCGGGATCTTCCCGAAGGTCGTCCATCAGGCCCGCGCCATGGAGATCGAGGGCGTCGAGCACGTCCACTGCCACTTCTCGAACCACCCGGCCGCGGCCGGCTTTCTCATCGGTCGTCTCGTCGGTATCCCCTACAGCTTCACGGCGCACGGGTTCGACCTGCACGTCGACCGGCACATGCTCTGCCGGAAGGTCGCCGACGCGGCCTTCGTCGTCCCGATCTCGGAGTACAACCGCCGGCTGATCGTCGAGGAATGCGGCGAGCGGGCGGACGCGAAGCTCGTCGTCATCCACTGCGGCGTGGACACGGGCTTCTTCAGGCCGCGCGAGGGCACGATCCCGGAGCGACCGTTCTCGATCGTCTGCGTCGGGACGCTGCACGAGGTCAAGGGGCAGCGCTACCTCGTGGAGGCATGCCGCCTCCTCGCCGGGGCCGGGCTGGACGTCAGGTGCACGCTCGTCGGCGAGGGGCCCGACCGGGCTGCGCTCGCGCGCCGGATCGACTCCGCCGGCCTTCGGGGCCGCGTCGAGCTGGTGGGGCGCCGGACGCGCGCGGAGGTCGCCGAGCTCCTCGGCCGGGCGCACGTCCTCGCCGCGCCGAGCGTCCGCACGAAGGAGGGAAAGCGGGAGGGAATCCCGGTCGTGCTCATGGAGGCGATGGCCTGCGGCGTCCCCGTCGTCGCCAGCGACATCTCCGGGATCCCGGAGCTCGTCGACGACGGGACGAGCGGTCTCCTCGTGCCACCCGGCGATCCGCAGGCGCTCGCTGGCGCCCTCCGCCGCGTGCACGACGAGCCGACGCTGCGCGACCGGATCGGGCACGGGGGGCGCGAGAAGGTCGAGCGCGAGTTCGACGTGAGGACGAATGCGGCCGAGCTCGTTCGCAGGTTCCGGATGCACGCGGGCGTGCCCGCGTGAGACGGCTCCTCTTCTGGTCGGCGACGGGCCTCATCGCCTACACGTACGTCCTCTTCCCTCTCGCGGTCGTCCTCCGGGCCGTCCTCAGACCGCGCCCGCACCGCTCGGACGAGATCACGCCGCGGGTGACGCTGGTGATCAGCGCGCACAACGAGGCGGCGAGCATCGGCGCGAAGCTCGAGAACATCCTCTCGCTCGAGTACCCGGAGGACCGGCTCACGGTCGTCATCGCCTCCGACGGCTCGGACGACGGCACGGACGCGATCGTGCGCGGGTACGCCGAGCGTGGCGTGCGCCTCGTCTCGCTGCCGCGCGTCGGCAAGGCGGCCGCCCTGAACGCCGCGGCCGCCGAGGCGGGAGGCGAGATCCTCGTCTTCTCCGATGCGAACTCCATGTACGCACCCGACGCGCTCCGGGCGCTGGTCAGGCCCTTCGCCGACCCGGGCGTCGGCGGAGTCGCCGGCGACCAGCGCTACGTCTCTCGCAACGGCGACGACGCAGTCGCCTCGGGCGAGCAGCGCTACTGGGATCTCGACCGCATCCTCAAGGCGTCCGAGAGCCGCTCCGGCAACGCGATCTCCGCCACCGGCGCGATCTACGCCGTCCGCCGCTCCCTCTTCCGGCCCGTGCCGGCCGGCGTGACGGACGATTTTTTCATCTCGACGGGCGTGATCGCGCAGGGCTTCCGGCTCGTCTTCGCCGAGGACGCGGTCGCCTACGAGCCCGTCGCGAAGAAGAGCGAGGTCGAGTGGGGCCGCAAGGTCCGCGTGATGACCCGCGGGCTGCGCGCCGTGGTGCTGAGGCGCGAGCTCCTCGACCCGCGGCGTTCCGGCTTCTATGCGCCCCAGCTGCTCACCCACAAGCTCCTCCGTCGCACCATGGTGTTCCCGCTCGCGGCCGTCGCGGTGACGAGCCCGCTCCTCTGGCGCCGCGGGCGGGTCTATCGCGCGGCGACGCGCGCACAGGTCGTCTTCTACGGATTGGGGGCGAGCGGGCTGCTGCTGCGGGGCACGCGGGCCGGCCGGCGCAAGGTCTTCGTGCTCCCCGCCTTCTTCTGCTTCGTCAACGCAGCGTCGCTGCGCGCCGTCTGGAACGTCGTCAGCGGCCACCGGATCGACCGGTGGGAGCCGCAGCGGCCTCCGCCGACCGGAGACGAGGACGCCCTGCCGTCGCTTCGGGGGAGGCCCACATCGCCCGGCGGAGACGGGTAGTGCGACCCGCGACGGTCGACCGGCTGAGACGGCTCGACGCCGAGCTCACGCGCATGCGCGGCGACCGCGAGCGCCCGCCGGATGCGAGCATCGTCATTCCCGTCAACGCCCAGAGCGATCTCGAGACCGTCCTCACCGTCCTCGAGGACATCGCCCGCTACCGAGGCGAGAGGACCTTCGAGATCGTGCTCGTGGTCAACAACTACCCGGGAGAGGACCCACCCGTCGAGAGCCGGTCGTACGCGGCCGCCGGCATGCGCGTGGTCTCGGTCCCGAACGTCTGGCGCGCCGGCGAGGCCGTCTGCCTCAGCGCGCGCGTCCCCGGCATCCGCGCCGCCGAGGCCGAGCGGGTCATCCTGTTCGACGCCGACTGCCGTATCTCCAACCCGACGCCCCTGCTCGACTGGTACGTCGACCGGCTCGGGAGCGGGACGCACGTCGCGTACACGCGGGTCGGCCACTACGATCTCAGGCCCCTCTGGTCGGTGCGCGCCCGGGTGCTCGCGCACCATCTCTCCCGCACGGTCAAGCGGGTGCTCCTGCGTTTCCCGACGACGCGAGGGAGCAACTACGGCGTCAACCGCGCCGCCTTCCTGGACGCCTACGAGGCGGGCATGCTCGCCGACGACCTCAACGTCGGCCCGGCCCTGAAGGCGGCCGGAGGACGGGCCGTCTACGGGGGCTCCGGGGAGCTCGAGGTCCTGACCTCGGGGCGGAAGTTCCAGGGCGGCTGGCGCAAGCTCGCCCGCTACCTCCGCTACCGCCTGCTGTACAACGTCCGGCTGCTCCGGGGGCAGTCCCGCCGAAGCGCCGGCAAGTCGTACCATCAACGGCCTCTCAGGTAGCTCCATGGCATCCGGCGACCAGACCCTGCTGACCCCCCTCGCCTGGGGCGGCGTGCGCGCCCCGGGGACGACGCGCCTGGGGATCGGTCCCGAGGTTGCCGCGCTCGCGTTCCTCTTCGTCCTCTACGCGAACCTGGCCGTCATCGCCTCGGACTTCTACGGGGTTCCCGAGGTCATGGCCTCGTCGATCGCGCTGCTCCTCCTCTTCCCGATCGGCAAGTACGTCCTCATCGACCGGGAGCCGCTCGTGATCACGCCCGTGCTTCCGCTCGTCTTCGTCTTCCTGGGCGCCCTGTTCCTGTCGGCCACCCTCTCGGGCGATCCCGGGGTGGCGGGCAGGTCCGTCGGCACCTACCTGACCGAAGGGCTCATCCTCTACCTGCTGGTCTCGAACGCAGTGCGGACGACGCAAACGCTGAACCGGGTCGTCTGGGTCCTGATCCTCGCCGGCAGCCTCATGGGCGCGATCTCCATCTACCAGGAGCTCACGCACACGTACGCGAACAACTACGGCGGGCTCGCCCAGGTCGACCGGCTCGACGTGGGAGGGAGCTTCAACATCGCCCCGCAGGACTCGCAGGAGAAGATCCTGCGACCCCGCCTGGGCGGCCCCCTCGGGAGCGAGAACCGCTACGCGCAGATCATGGTCGTCCTGATGCCGCTGGCGCTCATCCGGGCGTTCCGGGAGCGCTCGCGCCGTCGGCGGCTCCTCGCCGCCGGCGCCTCGTTCCTCATCCTCGGCGGCATCCTGCTCACGTTCTCGCGTGGCGCGGCGGTGGGCCTGGGCGCGGTCCTCCTGCTCATGGTCCTCCTCCGGGAGCTCCGGCTCCGCCACTTCGCCCTCCTCCTCGCCGTCGGCACCGCGGCCGTCCTCCTCGTCGCGCCCGACTACGTCATTCGCGTGAGCTCGCTCCAGGGCGTCACCAGCATCTCGGCCTCCGACGAGAGCAGCTACCCGGACAGGGCGGTGCTCGGACGGGCGACCGAGAACCTCGCGGCGTGGTACACGTTCCTCGACCACCCCCTCGTCGGCGTCGGTCCGGGCGTCTACTTCCACGAGTACTCGCGCGAGTACGCCAACCGCCTCGGCCTCAGGTACCTCGAGAGCCAGCGCAGAGGCCACAGCCTCTACCTCGAGATGGCGGCCGACATCGGGCTCGTCGGGCTCGGTGCCTTCCTCGCGATGGTGACGGCCGCCCTCGGCTACCTGTATCGGAACGCACGCTACTGGCGCGAACGGGACGTCGAGCGATCGATCCTGGCGAGCTCGTTCTTCTTCGCCCTGCTGGCGTACCTGGCAACGGCCCTCTTTCTCCAGCTCTCGTACCAGCGCTACTTCTGGGTCCTGCTGGCGCTGGCGAGCTCGGTCATCTGGGCCCTCGAGGGCGACCGCGGCCGCGCGGAGCGAGCCGAGGTCAGAGCGTCGTGACGCCGAGCGTCCTGCTTCTCGTCGTCGATGCGCTCCGGGCCGACCGCGTCCTCGGCGAGAACCGCGCGTGCCGCACCCCGAACCTCGACGAGTTCCGCGAGTCCGCCACGACGTTTACGAGGGCCTTCTCGGTCGCGTCGACAACGACCCCGTGTGTCGCCAGCATCCTCACGGGCACCTACCCGTTCGTCCACGGCGTCCACTCGCTGGCGGGGCGGCGGCTCCGCGCCGATCTGCCGACGCTCCCCGAGCTGTTCAAGTGGAACGGGTATCGCACCTGGGCGGAGACGACGGGCCCGCTGCAGCCGATGACGGGCCTTGACCGGGGCTTCGACGAGTACCGGTGCCGTCCGCCCGAGCAGTGGCTCGACACGCCCTTCGGCGACGAGCTCGTGGCCCGCCTGACGAGCACGCAAGAGCCGTGGTTCGGCTACGTGCACCTGTGGGAGGTCCACAATCCCCGCCGCGTCACGAGCGGGTTCAACCACTCCGCGTACGGCGCCACCCTCTACGATCGCGCCGTCTCGTCGCTCGACAACCAGCTCGGGCGGGTCCTCGACGCGATCCCGGACGACACGCTCGTCGTCTTCACCGCCGACCACGGGGAGTACCTGTCCCCGTCGAGGAGGAAGGAGTGGGTGACCCGCCTCAAGGGCCCCGCGGCCTGGGCGAAGCGGAACGTGCCCGGCGTGAAGAGGCTGAGGCGCTGGCTCATGCCGCACCTGTTCAGAGGCCTGCGAGCGGGGACGCCCACCGACACCGACGGGTACCGGGCCTGGCTCGGCCACGGGTTTCACGTCTACGACACGCTCGTGCACGTGCCGCTGCTCGTGCGCGGGGCCGACTCCGGGTTCCCGGCCGGAACCGTCGTCGAGCCGCTGGTCAGCCACGTCGACGTCTTCCCCACGCTCGCATCGGCGCTCGGGCTCGACGGCGCCCTGCCCGCGCACCTGAGCGGTCTCGATCTGACGGCTCTCGGGCGCAACGGCGCCGCAGCCGCGCGCGAGGCGCTCTACCTGGAGGCGAACGGCGCCCGCAGGATGGACCACCCCGAGCAATGGCTGGCGGGGCTTCGGACCGAGCGGTACAAGTACGCCCGCGGCATGCACAACCCGGACTTGCCGGTGGAGCTCTACGACCTCGAGTTGAACCCCGAAGAGTCCGAGAACGTCGCCGTCGACCGCCCCGAGATCACGGCGGAGCTGGCAGCCCGCCTCAGCGAGCTCATGCAGGTCGACGTGGACGCCGAGCCGACGCCGGAGACGGCCTACACGCCCGAGGAAGAGGCGCTCCTCGAGGCACGGCTGCGCGACCTCGGGTATCTGGACTGAGCACGCGCCCGCGGACTTCGGCGGCGGCCGGTTGACACGCCCGCCGGCGCCTGATATCCAACCTCGGTGCTGGTGGCTCGGCGGCGGGATTCGGGACGTGGGACGCGTAGGCGTCGCTGCCTGCAGCTCGTGCTTCTGGTCGTGCTCGGGGCCGTTTTCGCGTTTCCGGCCGCGGCGAAGGCCGCGCCCGGAGACATCGGGTACGAGGGGCCGTCCTCGACAGGCGCCGGCTCGGCGACCACGGGCTCGAAGCCCGAGAGCAAGCTCTGGTGGAACGACGGCCTCTGGTGGGCGAGCATGTGGGACACCGGGAGCTCGGACTTCCACATCTTCAAGCTCAACCAAGGAACGCAGACGTGGACCGATACCGGCGTCGCCCTCGACGACCGCGCCAGCACGCGGGCCGACGCGCTGTGGGATCCCGTCGCGGGGAAGCTGTACGTCGCCTCGCACCGTTTCTCCGAGTCCCCGGCCAGCGGCTACCCGGGCCGGCTCTACCGGTACAGCTACAACGCCCTCACGGACACGTACACGCGCGACCCGGGCTTCCCGGTCACGATCAACAACTTCCGGACCGAGACGCTCGTGATCGACAAGGATTCGAGCGGCCAGCTCTGGGCCACGTGGGTGCAGGGCGGGAAGGTCTGGGTCAACACGTCCGTGTGCAACCCGACCTGCAACGACGCGAGCTGGGGCACTGCCTTCTCGATCAACCCGACGAACGTCAACAGCGACGACATCTCGTCCGTGATCGCCTTCGGCGGGAACAAGATCGGCGTGATGTGGAGCAACCAGGCCGCGTCCGCCGACTACTTCGCCGTCCATTCCGACAGCGCCGCCGACAACGTCTGGACCATCGAGACCGCCCTCTCCGGCGCCGGCATGGCCGACGACCACATCAACCTGAAGACCGACTCGAGCGGCCGCGTCTACGCCGCCGTGAAGACGTCGAAGAGCGGCTCGAGCAATCCGCTCACGATGCTGCTCGTCCGCTCGCCCACCGGATCCTGGTCGTCCCACGTGTTCGGCCTCGTGAGCAACAAGCACACGCGCCCGATCGTCCTCCTCGACGAGGCGAACGGCCTCGTTCGCATGTTCGCCACCTCGCCCGAGTCATCGACCGGGGGTGTTCAGACGATCTACCAGAAGACCTCGCCCATCGGGTCGATCTCGTTCGCCGGGGGGCTGGGGACGCCGATCATCACGGACGCCGACAGCGACGTCAACAACGTGACGTCGACGAAGCAGAACCTCACTGCCTCGACGAACCTCGTAGTCCTGGCCAGCAGCTCGGCAGGCCGGTACTTCCACAACTTCGTGTCGCTCGGCGGCGGAGGGGGCGGCCAGCCACCCGTGGCGAGCTTCACGGCGGTGCCGTCCAGCGGGACCGCCCCGCTGACCGTCCAGTTCACCGACACCTCGACCGGCACCGTCGACTCGCGGGCCTGGGACTTCCAGGACGACGGCGTCGTCGACTCGACCGCCGCGAACCCGGCCTTCACCTACACGAGCCCGGGCACCTTCACGGCCAGGCTCACGGTCTCGAACACCGCAGGTCCCAGCTCGACGACGAGGACGATCACCGTCAACCCGTCGGGGGGTGGGGGCGGCGGGTCGACCCTGACCTTCGTGCCGACTGACGACGCGTATGTCCGCTCGAACTTCCCGGCCGAGAACACGGGCGCGGATCCGACCGTCCGTGTCTACAAGAGCGGATCGACCGAGACGCACTCCTACCTGAAGTTCACGGTCGCAGGCGTCACGGGCCCGGTCTCGTCCGTGAAGCTGCGTCTCTGGGTGACTGACGCCAGCGCCGTGTCCGGGAGCATCTACGCGGTCTCCGACAACCTCTGGAGCGAGGGAGCCATCACGTGGGCCACGAAGCCCGCGCCCGGCGCGTTCATCGCCGCGGGCGGGGCCGCAACCCTCGGAACGTGGGTGGAGTACGACCTGACCGGCGCCGTGGCAGGAGACCGCACCTACAGCTTCGTGCTCAAGGACGGCGCGAGCGATGTCGCCCGGTTCAGCAGCGAGGAAGGCGCGAACGATCCCCAGCTCGTGGTGACGTTCGGCTCCTGACGCAGTCCAGGAGCGAAATCTGTGCCACGATGGGTGACCGTGCGGGCAACCGCGGAGTCTCCGTGCGGGCCGACGGGATCGCTGACGTGAACGACCACGATGCGGCATGAAGGCACCGGCCTCCAGGGGCACCCCGGCCGGGACGGTCGCGGGCGTCCCGGCCGAGGAAGCGACCCGCAAGCAGATCCGGGGCTCGACCCTGCTGCTCGCGGGGCGCTTCCTGACGGTCGCGGTCAACCTCGCCGTCCAGATCCTCATCGTCCGCTACCTGTCGAAGACCGACTACGGGGCGTTCGCCTACGCCCTCTCGCTCGTGAGCCTCGGGGCGAGCATCGTCACCTTCGGGCTCGATCGCTCCATCACCCGCTTCGTGCCGATCTACGACGAGGAGCGGGACCACAACCGGATGTTCGGGACCGTCGTGCTCGCGGTCGGCACGGTTCTCTCGCTCAGCCTGGTCGTGCTTATTCTCGTCTACGGGCTCCAGGGCCTCGTCGGCGCGTCGTTGATCGGCGAGCAGCGGGCCATCTCGCTCCTCCTGATCCTCGTCCTCCTCATCCCGATCAACGCGCTCGACGGCCTGATCATGGGCATGTTCGCGGTCTTCTCGCGGCCGCGCGCGATCTTCTTCCGCAAGAACATCCTCACGCCCGGCATCCGCCTCACCATCGTCCTCCTGCTCGTCCTCGGGAACCAGAGCGTCTTCTTCCTCGCGGTCGGCTACGTCCTCGGCGGCGCCCTCGGGGTCGCGATCTGCGCGGTCCTCCTCTACCGGACGCTGAAGAGCGAGGGACTGCTCGAGCGCTTCCACCCTCGCCGGCTCGACATCCCGACGCGCGCGGTCTTCGGCTTCACCATCCCGCTCCTCACCTCGGACCTCGTCTACATGACGATGAACACGTCCGACGTCGTGCTGCTCGGCCACTTCGGCGGCGCGGAGGACGTCGGCGCCTTCCGGGTGATCTGGCCCGCGGCGCACCTGAACCAGATGGTGATGGCGAGCTTCGCCCTGCTCTTCACCCCCGCAGCGGCGAGGCTCTTCGCGCGGAACGATCGCGAGGGGATCAACGGGCTCTACTGGCAGACGGCCATCTGGATCGCCGTCTTCTCGTTCCCGATCTTCGCGCTCACCTTCTCGCTGGCGGGACCGCTGACCGTGACGCTCTTCGGGGCGCGGTACGAGGATTCCGCCACGTACCTCGCGCTCCTCTCCCTCGGCTACTACTTCAACGCCGCCCTCGGGTTCAACGGGCTGACGCTGAAGGTCTTCGGCCGCCTCCGCTACATCGTCTCGATCAACGTGATCGCGGCGCTCGTCAACCTCGGCATCAACCTCGTGCTCATCCCGCTCTACGGGCCGCTCGGCGCGGCGATCGGGACCTTCTCGACGCTCGTCCTGCACAACTTTCTGAAGCAGGGCGGCCTGCTGCTCGGAACGGGAATCAGGCTCTTCCGCGCGCGCGATCTCGCCGTCTACGCGAGCATCGTCGTCCTCGCGGGGCTCCTGCTCGCGGTGCAGCTCCTCCTCTCGCCGCCGCCCCTCGTCGGCTTCGCCCTCGCGACGCTCGCGTCACTCGCCGTGTTCGCCTTGGGCCGGAAGTCGCTCCGGGCGGGCGACACGTTCCCCGAGCTCATGCGCTTCCGCTTCGCCCGTTTCATCGCGGGCGCGTAGGGACGCGCCGCGAGGTCAGGACCGCCGCGGGCTCGTGTTCAGGACCGTGGCGACGGTCCCGGCCTGCGCCAGCTCGAGGCTCTCGATCGTCGAGGCGACGCTGCCGCGATCGGTGCGTCCCCGCCGGACGACCAGGATCGTCAGCTCGGCCGCGCGGGCGAGGGCGAGCGAGCGGGGCGACTGTTCGGGAGGCCCGGCGTGGATGACGGCGAGCTCCGCCCGCGTGTGCAGGGCCTTGACCAGCCCGCGCGCCTCCGACGACTCGAGCGAGCGCGGAGGGTCGCCCTGGGGGAGCACGAGGAGCGGGGCCCGGTCCGACCGGGCCTCGAAGCAGTCGAGATCGATGCCGCGGTAGAAGAGCGACCCGGCGTGGGCCGCGGGCTCTCCTCCGGCACCATGCGCGCTCGAGGCGAAGAGGCGGACGGCGTCGGGCGTGTCGCCGAGATCGGCGAGGACGACCTCGAGCCCGGCGTCGGCCCATGTCGCGGCGAGGTTCGCCGCCACCGTCCCGCTCCCGGCGTGACGGTCGGCGCCGACGACGAGCACGCTCCGCGGCGCCCCGTCTCCGGCCGCGACGATCCGCTCGACGAGCCGCCGGTACGACCCCGTTCCGTTGCTCGCGGCGCTCCCGCCGACCCCGACGACCCGGGACGACCGGCGGCCGCCCTCGACCGAGCCGAGCACGGCTCCCGAGGTCAGCTCCGCGAGATCCTCCTCGGCCCGCACGGTTCGGCGCCTGGAGTCGACGAAGACCGCGACGCCGAGGGCGAGGAAGAAACCGGCCAGCGCGCCCAGCCACGCCAGAAGCGCTGCCCGGGGGCGGACCTTGCTCGCCTCGGTGGCCGGATCGACGATCTCGAGGCGCGTGCGCGCGGTCGGCGTCTCGCCCTCGGCGACAGGGGGCGGCGTGGACGCCTCGCGGACGAGCTGTCGGGCGAGCTCGTTCGCCGCCTGGACGGCGACCGCGGGATCGCCCGATCGCACGCGGACCGTGACCAGATGGGTGTCACGGGACGTCTCCCCGCGCACGCCGTCCCGCAGCTCGGCGAACGTGATTCGCCCGCCGAGGGCAGCGGCCGTGCGCCGCAGCACCGCCGCGCTGCGAGCGAGCTCCGCGTAGGTGGGCGCGAGCTCGGCGGCGGTCTGCAGGCTCCCGACCTCGGGCTCGGGCGCGACGACGAGGAGCTTCGCCTCGGCCTCGTACGTCGGCGACTGGGCCGAGCCGAGGAGGTACGCGGTCAGTCCGCCCCCGACCGCTGCGAGGACGAGCACGGCCCACCAGCGCGCTGCGATGGAGAGAAAGCCGATCCGCCACGAGGACATATGCGTCGATCAGGACGAAGCGTAGTCCCGGCCGCGACGACGTGACCAGCCCGATGCCAGGAGTGCCGGCCCGAAGAGCCGGCACTCCTGCATTCCGTTCCGGGTCGGCGCTAGAAGAGCCGTTCGATCGAGCGCCGGACGTCCGACCGGTTCACGCGCGCGCGGTCGAACCCGCCGCCGCCCTTGAGCACGTCGCGGAAGCCGTCGCGCGCGAGCAGCGTGTCGTTCCCGCCGCCGCCGACGAGCCGGTCGCGGCCGGGGCCGCCCACCAGCCGGTCGTCGCCGCCGCGACCGCGGAGGACGTCGTTCCCGCCGCGTCCGCAGAGGACGTCGTTCCCGTTCGTGCCGACGATCACGTCCCTGCCGGGGCCGCCGCCGATGCACGGGATGATCTGCTGGTACGCGTGCCAGTAACGCTTCGTCTGGGTGTTCGAGGCCAGCACGACCAGGCGGGTCGTGTTCGAGATGTTCTGCTTCGTCGACGTCGGGTTCCCGACCGAGCTGCCGGTGTCGCTCATCACCGCGGCACCGCGGCTGTGCGCCGGGAAGTTGATGTTGCCGAGACGTGACTTCACCATGAAGACGGCGCCGCCCGTCTGGCCCTCGAAGACGCGAATGGCGTTGTGCTGCTCGTCGAGGATCACGATCGGGCGGGTCCGCCCGAACGAGGCGTCGGTGACCTGGTGGGAGGACCAGCTCCCGGCCGCCGTCCGGCGATGGAGCAGGATCCCGGGATTGGCCGCCGAGCTGAACTTCGTCTTCGTGACCGCGTAGACGCGCCCGGACGAGTCGGCCTTGAGGTTGATGTGGTCGTCCACCCGCTTGGCACCGCTGGTCGCGATCTCGGTGCCGGACCAGTCGCTTGCCGCGCCGCCGTCGCCGTCGACGTGGGAGCGGAACTTGAGGTTCGAGGCGACGGTGTCGCTCCACATGACCCCGAGCCGGCTCCCGAAGTGGACGATCGCCGAGATGTCGTCGGCGCCCACCGCGGGGTCGAGCGTGATCTTCGGGTCGAAGGCGCACGCCCCGATGGCTCCACCGACGCAGTCGCCGGACGTCTGGCTGGCGAAGACCTTGCGCTGCCCGCCTTCCTCCTGGACCCACGTCGCCCAGATCTCGCCGGTCGAGTGGTCCCGGTCGATGGTCAGCGCCTCGGCGCGCTGCGGGTCGATTGCCTCCTGCCCGTCGAGCGAGTAGGTGTTCGTTCCCGAGTCGTAGTCGAATCGGTACAGCCGGCTCCCGTCCGCAGGCCCATTCGGCGTCAGGTCCTCGTGGGTCACCGCCACGAATTTGTGCGATGCGACGAAGAGCTTGCTCCCGGTCGAGAGGACGTCCTGGCGCGTGCTGTCACGGCCGTCGACCGCGACGCCCGTGTTGACCCAGTTCTGGGAGCCGAGATTGAGGCGGAAGATCCGGTACACGCCGCTCTGGTCGAACATGATCGCCCACCAGAAGCCGTCGTTCCACCAGAGCTTGCTCTCCGGCTTCGACGACGTGGGCGGCCCGCTCGCCCCGCCCGGGTAGGCGGGCCCCTGGATCCCGACGTTGGCGCTCGCGACGCTGGAGAGCGCCAGCGCCACGATGCTCACCACGATGACCGTACTGACGCGCGCCGTGCCCCTCATCCCAGTTCCTCTCTTTCCGTGGTCGTTGCCGCAGTCGAACGCGGATCGAAGGCGGTCGAGCCTAGCACGCCGGCTCGTGGTCCCCAAGCCGGTAGTCGTTAGGAAGACGTGAACTTTCTCTCCCTCACCCGCTGGATTCGGGCCCACTGGGGCAGGAGCTGGAGACGGACCCCCGTCAGGCCGGACGAGCGTCCGACGTTGATGCGTCGCAGCCGCAGCCAGTCGGGCCGGGTCAGGTCGTTGAGGCCCCGCCTCGTCGCGAACGCGAGCTCGAAGCCCTCCTCCCGGAGCAAGGCGGTCGTCTCCCGGTCGACGCCGCCGCCGGGGTACGCGAACACGCGCGGGACGGAGCCGACCTCGCGCTCGAGGTCGCCCAGCGAGCCCAGGATCTCGGCGCGCGCATCCGCCGGAGGCAGCGTCTGGACGAGCGGATGCGTGCGGGAGTGCGGCCCGAGGGCGACCCCCTCGCCGGCGAGCCGCCTGAGCGTGTCCCAGTCGAGCACCGACGCGCCCGGAGACTCGACGCCGGCGTCGCGGCACAGCTCGTCGACGACCCTCGTCGCCTCCTCGTGGGGCAGCGACTTCACGAGCCCGCGAAGCCGCCGGTACGTGCGGAGCCGTTCCTCCGGCGTCCGCACGGGCAGGTCGCCGACGGGCGTCGGGACGACGTCCCTTTCGTCTCCCAGGGCACTCCAGAGCCGGTCCCACCAGAACGCCGCGGCGGGCTCCCCGGGATAGGCGGTCGGCACGAACAGCGTCAGCGGGACGCCGTGTCGCCGCATGGCCGGCCACGCGTGCTCGGCGACGGACCGGTACCCGTCGTCGAAGGTCACCATCACCGCTCGGGGCGGGAGGGGCGCCTCCCCGCGGCGGATCGCAAGGAGCTCCGGCAGGGAGAGGGGCGAGTGGAACGCCGCGAGGAAGCGCATGTGCTCGTCGAACTCCGCGGGCGTCGCGCCGATCAGGCCGGGGTAGAGATCGGGGGTTCGCTCCGGCTCGTCGACGCGGTGGTACGTGAGGACGGGGAGGATCCCCGGCACGGGGCGCGCCGCCCGCTCCAGGATGTCGACGGCGCGCGAGAGCGCCGGACTGCGGGAGGCGCCCCGCGCCGAGCGCTGGAGCGCCGCCTTAGCGTCCACGGTCCACCTTGCGGCGCAGCCTGCCCGCCACGTTGGCGATCTCGACGAGGCCCGGGCGCGGGTCCTCCAACGCGAGGACGTCGAAGCCGTCTCCCGGATAGAGGAGGCGGAGGGCCGCGGCGAGAGCATCGCGGCGTCGGGGAGCGGGGATGAACGGGTAACGCCGGGCCCGACGGAGCGTCGACCCGATCCAGACCACCTCCAGGCCGAGGTCCCGGGAGCGGACGCCCGGCGAATACGACGTGTTCGGCGGCTCGTCCTCGGCCGGCAGCGTCCCGAGGCAGACGTCCACGAGGCCGGCCGGGAAGTCCATGCCGCTCTTCACGGCGAGGGGCAGCGACCCCCAGATTCGTCCGTTGAGCTCCATGAGCTTCGGTCCCGTCTCCCCCACCTTGAACTCGACCATCGCGAGCCCGGTCCAGCCGAGCGCGGCCAGGAGGCGGGTCGCCTGGTCGAAGAGCGCGGGGTCGAGCGCCACGCCTTCCCGGAACGAGCTCGCGCCGCCCGTGATGGGGACCTCCCGCAGCCGCCGATGCTGGAACGCAGCCAGCGTGCGGCCCTCGTGCGCGAGGAGCTCCACCCCGTGAGCCTCGCCGCCGCAGTACTCCTGGAGGAGAACGTCGCACCGCCCTGCGAAGGCGCGCATCCGCTCGGCCAGGCCGTCCTCGTTCTCGGCATACGACACGGAGTAGCGCTCGATGGCGCGGCCGTCGCGAACGACCCGGGAGAAGCGGGGCTTGAGCACCACGGGCCAGCCGAGGGCAGGAGCCGCCCGGAGCGCGTCCTCGACGGTCGCCACGAGCTCCGTCCCGGGCACGGGGATTCCGAGCTCCCCGGCCAACTCGACCGTCGCCATCTTGTCGCGGCTCGCGGCGAGGGCCTCCTCGGAGGGAACGGCGAGCCGGCAGACGCCCTCGAACCGCTCGCGGGCCGCGGCGAGCGGGACGACCGTCTCGTCGGTCACGGGGACGATGAGGTCGACGCGACGCTCCCGCGCGGCGGCCAGGAGGACGTCGACCACCGCCTCCGGCGACTCGGCAGGGGACGGGTAGCGAAGCCGTCCACCCGCGTAGGTCGAGGAGAAGCCCGGGCTCCGGCTCGCCGAGTCGGCCGCGATCACGTGCATCCCGCGCCGCCCCAGGGAGCGGATGATCGACACGGCGCTGCCCCGGGAGGCGTCGGTGACCAGAACCGTCGCGTGGTGCCGGCGGCGCGGCCCGCCCGCACGGACGTCGTGCTCGGGACGAGACCGGTCGCCGCCGGCGAAGGACTCGACGAGCGCGGCGACGTCGCCGACCACCGCGTCCAGCGGACGGTCGGCATCGACGACGGAGAAGTTGCTCATCACGTCCCCGAGCTCGAGGTACTCGCGCCGCCGCCTGGCGAGCGACTCGAGCGTCCCCTCGCCCTTGCGGCGCAGGAGCGTCTCGGGAGGGGCGTCGAGGTAGACGACCAGATCGGGCCGGGGGTACAGGCGCGCCAGGACGTACCCGTGCAGCCGCCTGCTGTACGAGCGCCGTCCGGCCGCCGCCACGTCGTAGGCGTAGTAGTCGGCGAAGAAGTGCCGGTCGAAGACGACGATCGAGCCGCGCCGACGCTCCACCGAGGCGACGAGCGCCCGCTGCCACTCCTCTGCAAGCCGATTCGCAAGCCGCAGAAAGGACCGCCCCGAGCGGAGCACGCGTCGCCGCCGGCTCCGCGGGGGCGGGGCGTCGGGCCGGCGTGAGTCCCGCGGGCCTTCCGTATCCGGCCTCGCCCCGCGGGCGCGGCGGACGGCGTGGACGAGGCGCGTCGTGGGCAGGAGCATGTTGCTCGAGTCCGGGTTCACGCCCATGTAGAGGTAGGTGACCGGCCGCGGCAGCACGTCGGCCAGCCGCCGCGCGACGGTCGTCTTCCCCGCGCCGTCCGGTCCGACGAGGGCGACCGTCAGTCCCTGCCGCACCCGTTCGCGGGGAGGGTGGAGCTGCGCGCCCCGGGGGGCCATCACCCCTCGCAGTACGGGCTCATCGCGGCGAAGAGTGCGTCGAGCGACACCGGGTACGGGTGGTAGACGACGTAGGCCCGCTTGCCGGCGAGCACGCGCGCGAGCGCCTGCCGCTCGAGCTCCTCCACCTGCTCGAAAAACGGGTTGGCGGCCTCGGGGAACGCGAAGCGGTACTTCAGGAGCGCGGCCGTGAAGTCCAGCCGCTCGTGTTGGAGCGAGAAGGCCATGCGCGCCCCCACGTCCAGGGGGTCGACGGGCTCGACGGCGATGTCGGGATCGTCCGAGCTCACGAGAAAGAAGAGCCGGTCGAACGGGGCGGCCCGACCGCTCACGTCGCCGAAGATCCGTTCCGGCTCGACGTCGACGCAGAGCTGACGGCTGAGAAGCGGGGCGAGCCGGGCCAGGGCACGGGAGGGCCGCCTCCCCACCCTGGCTCGCCGCAAGGCTCGCTCCGAACCGAGGACCAACTCGACGGCGCGCAGGCGTCCCCGTTCTGCGCGGCCGACGAGCGCCTCGTACTGGGGCAGTTGCCGCAACTGCCAGCCCCAGATCCTGATGGGCTCGGGAATGCCGTGGACGCTGCTCCCGTCTGCGGTGACGTAGGCCCACTCGTCGGCCACGTACCGAGCCCCACGCGAGGTGAAGGCGAGGAGCGCCTCGGTCTTCCCGCCCTTCGTCCAGCCGGTCGCCACCACTCCCGTCCCGCCGTACACGAACGAGGACGCGTGCAACGGCAACGCACCTCTCGCGAGCACGGTCAGATTGAGAATCGGGATCAGGAACGGAACCGCCGGCAGACCGCTCTCGCACACGATCTCGACGACCTCGCCGATCTGCGCGAGGTCGATCTCCACCCGGGCCGGCGCCTTGTGGCGGCTCCGGAGGACGAGGAAGGCGTCGTCGGTGAAGGCTGCCTCGCCGAGACCGAGCAGGCGGACGCGCGAGCGTGCCGCGACCCGGTCGACGAACCGGATGACGACGTCGGGCTCACGGTCGAGCGATCCCGGGGCCAGGCCAAGCTGCCGCCGGACTCCGGCCAGGTCCCCGGGCGACGCGCCGACGAGGCGGATGCCCGCCAGTCCATGGAGGTCGAAGTCCACCTCCCGTTGCGTGGAAGGCGGCGCTACGGCGGCAAGCCGAGCCATTACGCCCCCGATCGCCTCAGCACAGCCGGCACCGTCTGCAGGAGGATCTTCAGGTCGAGCGCGAACGAACGGTGCCTGATGTACTCGATGTCGAGCCGGAGCCTCTCGTCAAAATCGGTCCTGTTGCGGCCGCGGACTTGCCAGAGGCCGGTGATGCCGGGCTTGACCTCGAGCCGGTACGTGTGCCAGACGCTGTACGTGCTGGGCGCGAACGACGTCGGCCGCGGTCCGACGAGGGACATGTCTCCCCTCATCACGTTGATCAGCTGAGGAAGCTCGTCGAGGCTCGTCTGCCGCAGGAATCGCCCAACGCGGGTGATGCGCGGATCGTTCGTGATCTTGAAGTCCGGCCACGGGAGCTCGTTCAGATGGGCGAGCGCCGCCTTCATCGCCTCCGCGTCGGGCACCATCGTCCGGAACTTGTACATCCGGAAGGGACGACCGTCCTTACCCGTCCGCACCTGGGCGATGTACAGGGACCCGGTGGGCGAGTCCAGGAAGATCGCGATCGCACAGAGGAGAAGGAGCGGGGCAACCACGGGCAGGAGGAGGAGGCAGAACGCGAGGTCGAAGGCGCGCTTCCCCGCGAGATACGAAGTGCTCCCAGGGACCATCGCTATCCGCTCGCCTCCTCCCGACTGTCCGCAATCACGACCGCGCTCTCGCGGCCCGACGTCTTCGCCGTCGCGCCTCTCACGCGCTGATTGAGGGCGGAGAGCAACGCCTGGCGCGTGGGGCACTCGTCCGGCGCAAAGACCGCGAAGATGATCCCGTCGACCTCCTCGTCGGTCAGGACCCGGGAGACCGGCTCGCGCATTCGCGCGAGAGCCGCCGTGCCCGCTGCGCGGTCGCTCTCCGGAAGGAGAACGTACACGTCCTCGCCGTAGGACCAGACCCGGTCGACGCTCCGGACCAGCGACGTCAGCAACGAGAGCGTCTGCTCGCGCCATCCGTCGGCCTCACTCTCCGCGCGCGAGCGCTGGACGCGCGCGAGGACGAACGGGCGGCCGAAGCGCCTGCTTCGACTCAGCTCGCGCTCGAGGTCCTCGAACGAGCCCAGGGTCGCCGCTTCCGTGCTGTCGTGTCTCCGTCGGGGCGCCCGCCTGCGGACAGCCTGCAGGCGTCGCCCGAGAACAGCCAGTCTCGGGAGACGGAAGACGAACTGCCGCTCAGGGCGAGGAGCGATCGGCACGGTCTCGGACCGGTCCTGACGTCCCGTCTCAGGCATCGATTCGGCCGCGTGGGCGCTCGCCGTCGCGACCTCGACTGCCCTTCTCTTCTCGCCGTTGAAATGCACCACCGCAAACCTCCGGATCTCGAACCCCAACACACACGTCCGGGCACAGCCGGACGGCGCTCGACAAGCCGAGGGCTAGTCGGGGCGCTCGAGACAGACGGCGAGCCGCGTGCAGCGAGGAGAGAAGAGCGTGACCGGAAGGAGGCCGCCGAGCGACTGGGCAGCGGCGACGAGGAAGGCCGCGAAGAAGGCCAGCATCAGGGCGGAGAAGCCGCCGGACGAGCCGCCGCTCACGCCGCCGCCCACGTAGAGAGTCGGCGGCACGCCGGGCTTCGGCGGCGCCGGAGGGAGAAGCGGAGCGTCGCCTGCGCGTCCGGCTTCCCGCGGGGGTTCATGCTTGGGCTGCGATTGGGACCCGATCTGCTTCTCGAAGAGACTGCCCGGCGACGCCAGTACGACAAGCCCGTCGCCCGGGCCGGACGGAAAGAGCGTCGGAACGCCAGGCTCGAAGGGCTTCGGGAGGATGACGATCGACTCGGACGGCGGGTCGGTGGTCAACGGCCCGGGCTCGACGCCCGGCAGCGGGGCGGGCGGGGGGAGGATCTCGGCCGGGACCTCGGCCACCGGCACCGGCGGCGGCTCCGCCACCGGGGAGGCCGGCCCGGGGTCGGCCGCCGGAGGCGGCGGGGGATCGACCGCCGGGGGCGGTGTCTCCGCGGCGGGCTGGGCAGGCGGAGCCGTTTCGGCTGAAGGGGGCTGGGGCGCAGGCTGCTCGGCCACGGCGCCCGGACCGGCCGGGGGCTCTGCGGGAGCAGCCTCCCCGACCGCGGTCTCACCCGCGGGCGCAGCAGCCTCGACGCCGGGGTCGGCGACGGTCCCCACCGAGGTGCCGGGGTCCCCGGCCGGTAGGGCCTCCTGCGCGCGCGCCTCGGCGGCGAACGCCAGCCACAGGAGCGCAACCAGGGCAAGCGCGCACAGGCGCGCGCACGCCTTTGCGTGTGCAGACTGGTCGGCAACCTGGGTCGCCAGCCAGCCGCCAGGGAAACCGATCGTCCCGCCTCCCATCGCCGACAGACCCTTCTTCATGATTCGTTGCTGGAAGCCGCCAGCCTCGCAGTCCCCTCCGGCCATGTCAACCCCGTATTTGCAAGCTCCTAACGACTCTCGCGCACCCTAAGGCTCGACCTGAAGGACGGGGTTCGGCGGCTGCCCCGCGAGGCGTGCGCGATGGGCCTTTACGGGCCCGCAGGGACGGCGTAGACTGGCCCCTCCTGGAGTCTGGCTGCAGAGAGGGCGCGAGTGGCTCATGGTCGTCGGGGGGACGGCACAAAGAAGTCTGACCTCGACACGGCGCTCCGCGCGCGCGGCGAGGACGAGCCGAAGGCGACGGCGGGCGCTGCGCTGTCATCGCGCTTCGGCGCTGCCCGCCGCCGGCTGACGGCGTTCCTCGGGGCGGTCGTCGCGCTCGCCTTCCTCCGGCGCGCAAAGCCCGTGCGCGTGCTCGTCCTCTCGGTCTCCGCGCTCGCGGCCGGCACGCTCGGCCTGATGGTGGCCTACGCGATCTCGCCCGATCAGGGCTCCGCAGCCCAGGTGCTCGTCTCCAACGGGACGACCTACACGGTGACGACCGTGTCCGGGCCCGGCGGGACGAGAACGGTTGCGGTCGCCAAGACGAAGAAGGGGGAGGTCCGCGTGGTGCCCGTCCGGATCCTCGACACGGTGACGGGCCCCGGCGGCGTGGAGACCGTCTCGGTCCAGGCACTCGGTCCCGTGCGGACCGTCAAGGACCTGCAGACCCTGACCCAGATCCTGACCCAGACGAACTTCCTGACCCAGACCGACGTCCTGACCCAGATCGACACCCAGTTCCAGACGGTAATGGTGACCCTGCCTCCAGACACGGTGACGGTGACCCCGCCCCCGGACACGGTGACGGTGACCCCACCCCCGGAGACGGTGACGGTGACACTGCCTGCGGAGACAGTGACGGTCACGGAACCGGCTCCAACTCCGTAGCCACGAGCGACTTTCTCCTCCCTCACACCGGACGTTCACCGGTTGGACGCCCACGTTCTCCGCGGACGCCCTTACACTGTGCCCACACGCTCGCCCGGCGTATGGAACGTTTGGCCACCTCATACGAGCTCCCGTACCTCGAGCCGACCCAGGCCGACACAGGGCCCTGGGACGACGGTGAAGACGGCGGGCTGGCCGCGCTGCTCGTCATGGCCACGCCCCTCGCGCTGGCGGCGTGGTACGCGATCGGCCTCGCCGTCCATCAGCTCGTCACCTGAGCAGCCCTCGCGCGGCGGCTGACGGCCGCGGGCCGCCTCTACGATTGCCGCGATGAGAGCGGTGGCGCTGGACGAGGCGGGGGAGCCGACCCTCGCCGAGCGGGCCGAGCCGGAGGGCGAAGGCGAGCTCGTGTCCGTGCGCGCCTGCGGCCTCTGCGGGACGGACGTGCAGAAGATCGGCCGCGCGGCGCGGGGCACCGTCCTCGGGCACGAGGTCGTCGCCGCCGACGAGCAGGGACACCGCGTCGCGCTCGTCCACCACCTGCCGTGCGGCGAGTGCGACCGCTGCCGGTCGGGCCACGAGACGACCTGCGAGCGCTTTCCGGCGCCGACGATCGTCCCCGGCGGCTTCGCCGAGCGCGCCCGGGCGGCAGAGACGGTCCCGCTGCCCGACGGGATCGACGACGCCGTCGGGACGTTCGCCGAGCCGCTCGCCTGCGTCCTCCGGGCGGTGGAGCGGATCCCCCGCGGGCGCGTCCTCGTGGTCGGGTGCGGGTTCGCCGGGCTGCTCTTCACCCAGGTGCTCGTCCGGCGGGGGGACGACGTCCTGGCGGCCGACCCGCTCCCGCACCGGCTCGAGCTCGCGCTCGGCCACGGCGCCGCGTCGCTGGACGGCGCGGTGGACGCGGTCGTCCTCTGCGCCCACGCCGGCCTCGACCGGGCGCTCGCGGCGCTCGCCCCCGGCGGTACGCTCCTCGTCTTCGCCTGGCTCACCGAGCCGGTCCCGGTCGACTTCGAGCCCATCCTCCGCCGTGAGCTCTCGCTCGTCGGCTCCTGCTCGGCGACGCCGGCGGCGATGCGGGACGCCGTCGCCCTCCTCCCCGAGCTCGACCCGATCCCGACCGTGACGCTGCCCCTCGAGCGGTTCGCCGAGGGCCTCGACCTCTACCGCTCGCACGAGGCCGTCAAGGTCGTCTTCACGCCGTGAGGGCGCTCATGTACCACGGGCCCGGCGACCTGCGGGTCGAGGAGGTCCCCCGGCCGGAGCCGGGCGAGGGCGACGTCCTCGTCCAGGTCGAGGTGGCCCTTACCGACGGCACCGACGCGAAGGCGTTCAGACGCGGGCATCCGCTCCTGCTGGCCGAGACGCCGAGCCCGTTCGGCCACGAGTTCTGCGGGATCGACGTCGCCACGGGACGTCGCGTGGTCGCCGCGAACTCGGCTCCGTGCGGGGAGTGCGCGCCCTGCCGTCGCGGCGAGGAGACGCTCTGCGAGAACCTGCGGCCGTTCCTCAACGGCGCCTACGCCGAGTACCTCCTCGTGCCCGCCCGGATCGCGGGGCGGAACCTCCTCCCCGTCCCGCCCGCCCTCGCCCCTCAGGTCGCGGCCCTCGTCGAGCCGCTCGCCTGCTGCCTGCACGGCGTCGAGCGGGCGGGGATCGAGGCGGGCCAGACCGTCGCCGTGGTCGGGCCGGGGCCGGTCGGGCTCATGCTCTGCGCCGCCGCGAAGGACGTCGGCGCCCGCGTCGTCTCAGTCGGCGGGCGACCGGCGCGGCGGGCGCTGGCGACGGCGTTCGGGGCGACGCCGGGCGACGGCCGCGGCGCCGACGTCGTCATCGAGGCGGTGGGAACCGACGAGGCGTGGCAGGACGCGGTCGGGCTCGTCCGCCCCGGCGGCACCGTCGTCTTCTTCGGCGGCCGCGAGGTCGCGATCGACACGTTCCGGCTCCACTACGAGGAGCTGACGCTGCGCGGCGCGTTCCACCACACGCCGCGAACCGTCCGCGCGGCGCTCGCGTTCCTCGCCAGCGGCGCCTATCCCTGGGACCGGCTCGTCACCCACCGCGCCGGGCTCGAGCAGGTCGCCGCGCTCTTCGCCGAGCCTCCGCCCGATCTCCTGAAGGCGGCCGTCGTCCCCTAGTTCTTCAGGAGCCTGCAGCGCGGCGCTCGGTCGCCTCGCGCGTCAGCGCCATGAAGTCGATCTTCCCGACCCGGGTCTTCGGCAGCTCGCTGCGGAACTCGATCTCGCGCGGGCACGACCACTTGATCAGTCGCGCGCGGCAGTGCGCGATCAGCTCGGCCTCCAGCTCGTCCCTCTGCCCGGCCGTCCCGGCCGGGACGACGACGGCGAGCACCCGCTCGCCCTGCTTGGGGTCCGGCACGCCGACCACGCAGACCTCGGCGACGGCCGGGTGCTCGTGGAGCGCCGCCTCCACCTGCGAGGGGAAGACGTTGAACCCCGACGACTTGATCATCCGCTTGAGACGAGACGTGAAGAAGAAGAACCCGTCCTCGTCCATCCGGCCGATGTCACCCGTGTGCAGCCAGGTGCGACCGTCGGCGTGCACCTTGAGCGCGGCGGCCGTCGCCTCCGGGTCGTCGAGGTAGCCGAGCATCACCGTCGGGCCGGCGACGCAGATCTCCCCCTCGTCCCCCTGCGGCAGGTGCTCGGCCTCCCCGAAGCTGCAGATCGCCACCTGCGTGTCGGGGAAGGGGACGCCGATGCTTCCCGGGCGCGACTCGGCGAGGGGCATGCCCATGACCGCCGAGAGCCCCTCCGTCAGACCGTAGCCCTCGAGCAGCCGCACGTTCCCGCCGCCCTGCGCGACCAGCTCCTCGAACCCGAGCCGGACCGGCTCGGGCAAGGCGTCCGCGCCCGAGAAGGCCGCGCGCAGCGAGGAGAGATCGGCGTCCTGCAGCGCGGGGTGGCGCGTGAGCGCCTCGTACAGCGTGGGGACGCCCGCCATGAGCGTCGGCCGCTTCTTCCGGATCAGGTCCGCGGTCGTCTCGGGGGTGAAGACGGGCACGAGGACCACGCGACACCCGTTCAGGAGCCCGGCGTTGACGAGCGCCGCGAGCCCGAAGCCGTGGAAGATCGGCAGGGCGGCCAGGATGGTGTCGGCCGGGCCGAGCCCGATCCACGCGCCGACCTGGACGCCGACGGTGACGAAGCTCGCGTGGGAGAGGACGATCCCCTTCGGCGTCCCCGTCGTGCCGCCCGAGTAGAGGATGGCCGCCGGCTCCGCCGGGTCGACCGGCGCGGGCGGGACCTCCGGCTGGGGCGTGGCCATGAGCTCCGACCACCAGCGGACGCGCGGGTCGTCGGGCACGGAGGGGATCTTGCGGCCGCGCGTCCACCAGAAGCCGGCCCGCTTCCAGAGCGGGAAGTCGTCCGAGACGCGGGCGAGGATCAGCGTCTCGAGCGGCGTCGTCTCCTCGATCGCCGCGAAGCTCCCGTAGAAGGCGTCCAGGGTGACCGCGATGCGCGAGCCGCTGCGGTTCAGGTAGCCCGCGATCTCACCCGGCGCCGAGAGGGGATGGATCATCGAGGCGACGGCGCCGAGCTTCGCGGCGGCGTAGAGGGGGATCACCCCCTGGGGAGACGTCGGCATCGAGATCGTGATCCGGTCGCCGTGACGGAGACCGAGAGCCGCGAGCGCGTTCGCGCAGCGGTCGACCGCGGCGATCAGCTCCGCATAGGTCGCCGTCACGCCGAGAAAGTCGTAGGCGGTCGCGGCCGGCGTTCGCCGCGCGGACGCGGCCAGAGCCTCGTAGAGCGTGACGTCCGGATAGTCGAGCGAGGGCGGGACGTCCCCGTAGAACCGCACCCACGGCCGGTCCGCGGTCGCGGCGCTCATGCGTCGGTCGCGGCCTCCACGGGGACGCCCGCGAGCGGCGGCTCGAACGCCCGCGGATCCTCGAGGTACGCGCGGACGGCGCGGGCGAGACGCGCGGCGTGGGCGCCGTCGAGGTACCGGTGGTCCATCGTCGCCGAGATCGTCAGGAGCGGGCGCGCGACGATCTCGCCGTCGCGGACGACGGGCTTCTCGGTCACCTCCGAGACGAGCGCGAGGAACGGGACGCGGTAGAAGGGCGAGAGCGGCGCGTATGCATGCTGGACGCCGAGCATCCCGACCGACGTCACGAGCGCGCTCCCGAAGGGATTGCTGCGGAGGCCGAACCGGCGGAGGTCGACGCCCACGTCGGACGTCAACCAGGTCACGAGCCTGAGCGAGGGTCTCAGGATCACCCCCGGCGTGCGGGCGAGGAGCTTCTTCGACCGCCCGAAGTCGGCGTCCTGGGCCTCCCGGATCTTCCGCACCCTGGCGGAGAGCTCCTCGGCGATCTCGACCGCGGACTTCGTGTCCGCGGCCCGCACCTTTACCCCGGAGAGATCCTTGCCGTCGTCGACGGCGACGACGAAGAAGATCGCGACGTCCTCGCGCTCGACGAAGTGCCCGCCGCGCTTGCGGACGTTGAGGTCGGGGTTCTCGCCCAGGGCGTGGGCGACCGCGCGGCCGACCAGATGGGTCACGGTCAGGTGCGTGCCGGTCGCCGCCCGCGCGTCCTCGATGAAGGACAGGAGCGCGGCCGCGTCGATCTCCAGGTCTCCGTAGATCTGCGGGTCGAGCGGGCCACGCCACGTGGCGGACGCGACCTTGCGCCATCCTTCGGCTCGCATCGCGCGCCGTCCCTTCTCGTTGCAAAGGGCACATCTCGGTGCCGCCCGCGAACGTAGCGCCGCCTCGTCCGCGAGTCAACTAGGCCGCGCGGCGGACGAGCGTGACGCCGTCGCGGACCGTGAGCATGACCGCGATCACCGCGGGGTCGGAGGCGATCCGGTCGTTCAGCGCCGCGATCGCCCGCGTCTCCGGGGCGTCGTCCGGAGCGACGACCCGGCCCGACCACAGGGTGTTGTCGAAGACCATGAGTCCCCGCTCCGCGAGGCGCGGGAGCAGGACCTCGTAGTAGGTCGGGTAGCTGACCTTGTCCGCGTCGACGAACACGAGGTCGAACTCGCCCTCGAGCCGCTCCACGGTCTCGAGCGCGGGGCCGACGTGGATCGTGACGCGGTCCGCGAGGCCCGCCTCCCCCAGGTAGCGGGCGGCGACGGCCGCGTGGGCCTCGTCGATCTCGCAGGTGTCGACGTGCGCGCCGGGCGGCAGGACCGCCGCCATCGAGACCGCCGAGTACCCGCTGTACGTCCCCACCTCGAGGACGCGCCGCGGCCGGAGGGCGAAGACCAGGAACTCGAGGAGCCGGCCCGCGGCCGTGCTCGACATCATCTGGGGCGACGACAGATGCGCCCGCGTGTCCTCGGCGAGGCGCGCGAGGAGGTCTCCCGGGGGCGTGGTGTGCGCCTCCGCGTAGCGCTCGACCTCCTCCGGGACGATCACTGCCTACTGCCCGTCCCGGCTCACGCGCGAGCCGCCGACGATCGCGTCGTGGCCGTCGCGGAAGCGCACCCAGGCCTTGCCCCCGCCGTCGTAGTCGCGGCCCCAGACGACGAGCGTCGCCTCGACGCCGTCGACGTGGCACCGCTCGGTCCCCTCCGGGTCCGCCCCGCGCCAGACGCGGACGAACGGATTCTCGTCCCACTCGCGCCCGATGGTCGTCTCCTCGCTGTGCCCGGGATAGACCACGGTCTCGTGCGGGAGGGCCATGAGGACGTCCATGATCGAGCTGCGGAGCTCGTCGAACCCGTCCTGCGTCCCGCCGACGGCGCCGGCGAAGAGCGTGTCGCCGCTGAAGACCGTCTCGCCGTTGACGTAGAAGGCGAGCATCCCGTTGGCGTGCCCCGGCGTGCGCAGCGCCTCGATCCGGAGGTCGCCGGCCTCGATCACCTCGCCGTGCCCGAGCGGCTCGGCGCCCTCGATCCCCTCCTCCGGCGCCGCCAGCACGCGCAGCTCGAAGCGCTCCTGGAGCGGCCCGTGATGCTCGACGTGGTCGGCGTGCGCGTGGGTGGTCAGGAGGTCCGTGGGGTGCACGTCGAGGCGCTCGACCGCCGCGAGCAGGGGCTCGAGCGGCGCGCCCGAATCGACGAACACCGCCGTCCCGCCGGGGTGATCGGCGACGAGGTAGGCGTTCGACAGCCACCGGGGATCGATGCTCCGCTCGACGATCACGCCGGGGGAAGCATGCCAGGGGACGAGGTCTCGGCGGGGGCCTGCCGTCGCCGGCTGGTCAGATCGAGGTGGAGCAGGGTGAGGCAGACGGCCGCGTACGGGAGGACGAGGACGAAGAGCGCCGAGCCGATGAGGTTGATGGTCGAGAGCGGCGCGTCGGTGATGAAGATCATGAAGATCCCGGTGATCGGCCCGGCCAGAAGCAGGAGCACGAAGAGCACCGCCGCGATCGCGGCCGTCCTCCACCAGTGGCCGCGGATGATCCCCGTGCTCCCCGCGAAGGCCTTTCGGCCGCCGCTGCCCTCGAACGCGGCCGACTGCTGGACGAGCGCCCAGTCGACGCCCTTCTTCACGGCGAAGGGCAGGCCGATGATCGTGGCCGCCAGCAGGAAGACGGCCACGAGCCCGCCGATGCCGAGGCCGACGAGCTTCCAGATCTCGCCCTTGAGGCCACGGAGGACCGTCCCCGCGCCCGGCCGCTCGCCGCGGTCGATCGCCCGCATGACGACGACCACGGCGGCACCCACGATGAGCGGGGCGAAGCCGTGGGCGAGGATGCCGACGAACAGGGCGACGAAGCCCTCGATCTTCTCGTCCTCGAGGGCGTCGAACGCCTCTCTGAGGTCGGTGGCGTTGAAGAGCACCGCCTGCGCGGCCACCGCGATGCTCCCGGTCAGGACGGCGGCGAGCCCGATCGGGACGAGGAGCCGCTTGTGCTCCCAGTAGACGCGGAAGGAGGTGTCGATGATCTGGCCCGCGGCGCGCTCCCGACGGAGCGGCGCCGGCACGGTCGGGCGCCACTGCGTGCGGACGGCGAGCGCCGCGACGGCGAGCGCGAGGAGGCCGAAGGCGACGAGCGCGTACAGCGGGCTCGCCGAGGTCTCGTTGAGAAGGCCCGAGAGCGAGCTGACCGCGCCGCAGAAGAATCCCGTCACCGGCTCGCCGTTCTTGGGCACCTTCGGCGACGAGGTCCGGAGCTTGCTCATCCAGCGAAACGGCTCGAGCCACTGGCGCTTCATGTTCGGCCCGGTGGGGCCGTTGGAGACCCCGGGCTCGCGCTGACCCCAGTGGCCGCGGTAGGAGAGCCACGCGTCGGGCGCGTCGGCGGCCGGGAACGTCGAGACGACGACGGGAGTCGGCGTCACCCGGACCGACGGCCCGCGCGTGTCGTCGCAGCCGAGCCCGGAGCCCTTCCTGCCGTTCCCGAGGTAGAGCGCCGAGCCGAACATGCTCGCGTGCGAGCCGGAGGAGACGTGGACGACCGGGCGCCCGCCCTCCCTCTCCACCTCGGAGTCGTTCCAGGAGTGGCGCTCGCCGCCCTCGTGCTGCGCGTAGGCGACCTCGGTGGGCTCGCGCTGCAGCGCCTGCTCGACGGAGTCGGCGTCGAACGCGAGCTGGATCATCTCCCAGTCGCTCTCGTGCTCGTCGTTGAACTGGTTGAAGAGGTAGTAGAACCAGTACTGGAGCGCGATCCCGTGGACGCCGCGCTCGTGCGCGACGTGGGCGTAGATGACCGGGCTGCGGCCGCGCGTGAGCCGCTCGGACTCCCGCGCGTACGTGCAGCCCGGCCGCCGCGGGTGGCCGACGAGATCGAGGTAGTAGTCGGGCCCGAGGCCGGCGATGTCCGCCGCCGTCGCGCCGTGGGCGAGGACGCGCGTCTGCTCGAAGCTCCCCTTCGTCGTCGGCCGCACGAGCCGGACGGTGGGATTGCCGAGGGTGATCGCCACCGGCGAGGGCCGGTACTGCTCGCCGGAGCGCGAGCAGGGCGGGTCCGGGTTGACCTTCAGCATCATGATCGGCGCGTGGCGCCGGGCCAGCTCGCGCTCGGCGGCGGTCTGAGCGCCTGCGACGACCGGAGCCGCGAGCACCGCGAGCGCCGAGGCGACGACGAGCAGCCGACAGCCGAATCCCGTCATGCCGGGGGTAGCATGCCCGGAGAACCCGGATCAGGAGGATGACTCGCACATGGCCGGCCTCATGAGCCGCACCTCGAATGCCGTCAAGGCGTGGTGGTCGAAGCTCCTCGACCGCGCCGAGGATCCCTCGGTCACGCTGGACTACTCCTACGAGAAGCAGCTCGAGATGCTGCAGAACGTCAAGAAGGGCGTCGCCGACGTCGTCACCGCGAAGAAGCGCCTCGAGCTCCAGACCGAGAAGCTCGAGCAGGAGCTGCCCAAGCTCGACCAGCAGGCGCGACAGGCCCTCGCGGCCGGCCGCGAGGATCTCGCCCGCGCGGCGCTCGAGCGCAAGGCGGTCGCCCAGCAGCAGCTCCAGGGCCTCGACAACCAGGTCGAGGGCCTGGAGGCGCAGCAGGAGAAGCTCGTCGAGAGCGAGAAGCGCCTCTCCGCCAAGGTCGAGGCGTTCCGGAGCCAGAAGGAGGTCATCAAGGCCCAGTACTCGGCCGCCGAGGCGCAGGTGCGGATCGGCGAGGC
>DATBJE010000019.1:0-3042 GCA_036556565.1 Gaiellaceae bacterium | reverse complement strand
GCCTTCCGTGCGCGCGGCGTGCGGCGGGGGATCGTGCGCAGGTCGGCGACGACGCCGGCTTCGTAGGGGTCTCGCAACCCACTGAGTTGACCTCGCTCAACAGTTGTGGCACAGTGTGGCTTACAGTGACACAGAGGAGGGAATGAGGCATGGCCCGTCCGCGCCGTCACGACACGGTGCATCGCTCGTTCCGGCTCGCGAGTTCGCTCGTCGACCGGCTGACGCGCCGTGCGGAGGAGACCGGGGCGACCGTCAACGCTTTGGGAGAGCGCTACATGGAAGAGGGGCTTCGCATGGACGAGCACCCTCTGATCGTATTCCGCGACGGGCCGGCCGGACGCCGAGCTGCGATCGCCGGAACCCGCCTCGACGTCTGGCTCGTGATCGACACGCTTCGAGGCTCTGGCAACGACGCGGCCGAGGCCGCTGCCTACTTCGAGATTCCTGAGGCGTGGGTGCGGGCGGCCGCCCGCTACTACGGGGCGTATGAGGACGAGGTACGCGTCTTTGCCGAGCGCGCCCACGCTCTCGCTTCTCGCGAAGAGGAGCTCTGGCGCGGTGAGCAAGCCGTGCTCGCGTGAGGCTGTGCCTCGACGAGCACTACTCACCTGAGATCGCCCGCCGGCTGCGGAGCCGAGGTCACGACGTCTCGTCGGCCAAGGAACGGCCCGAGCTCCTCGGCCTCCCTGACCCGGCCCTCCTTGCCGTGCTGATCCAGGAGCGCTCGGCGTTGATGACCGAGCACGTCGGCGACTTTGCACCGATCGAGCGAGCTCTTGCGGCTCGCGGCGACGACCACTGGGGGTTCGTGTACACGTCGCCGCGCTCGATGCCTCGAGCGGCAAGCACGATCGGTGTCTTCGTCGAGGCGCTCGACGGCTTGCTCTCTGGCCGGCCGGGCGACGACGACTTCCGCAACCAGGTCTGGTGGCTCCAACCACCCGACTGAGTGATCTCGCGGGTACGAAACGGGTACGCGGGCTCGTGCACGGGCGGGCACGCGCGTCTACGGCGGGGCGCGGAAATCGGCCAGATTCCAGCGAGAACGTGCCCGTGCGTGCCCCGCGCCCTCACTCGTCGTTCTCTCGTAATGAACGGGGTTCGAGTCCGGGCGTCGGCTTCTCAGGCCAACTCTCGGACAACGCCAGTCCGATAGCCTCGACCGCGATGTCGCGAGTGCTCATGATTCCGGCCGCGGACACCCGGCTCTATGCCGTCGACGCACCCGGCGGCACGCCTGCGCTGCTCTTTCTCAGCGGCGGCTTCGGCACCGTGCAGAACTGGAGCCGCGTCATCAGCCGGCTCGACGGGAAGTACCGCACGGTGCGGTTCGACGCGCGAGCGCGCGGGAAGTCGGGCACATCGGCCGACTACTCGTCCAGGCGGCCGTCGACGATAGCGGACGGGTCATCGACGCGACCGGCATCGAACGCCCGATCCTCGTCGGGTGGTCGCACGGCGCCACGATCGCGGTGCGCTACGCGGCTCAGCACCCCGGGCGGGTCGGCGGACTCGTGCTCGTCGACGGTGCTTATCCCATCACCGCGCTCGACGAGGCCGGAAAGCAGAAGGTCCGCGCCCAGTTCCGCCGGTTGGGGTGGATCATGCGCATCGCGGCAGCGCTCGGCCGGTCGGCCCGGATGTCTTCCGTCGAGGCCGCGGACGTCGTGATCGAGATGGACGCCGTCAACGGCGAGCTCGGCCCCGACTTCGCGGCGCTTGATTGCCCGACCGTGTTCGTGGTCGGCACGGGAGCCCATTCGGGTGCGACCGAGGACGAGATGCGCAAGGTGCGCTCTGCTGCCGCCGACGCCGAGGAGAGGAACACGCGCGTGTCCGTCTTTGCGACGACGCCCCACAACCACACGCAGATCCTCGGGAAGGCCCCAGACACAGTGGTCGCCGCGATCGAGGACGTCATCCACGAGCCCTCCTGACGAGCGTTCGACCGCTCGACGCATCGTGACGGGGTGCTCGGTCTCGAGTCCGAGCGTCGGCTTCTAAAGCTCGTGCAAAACGGTTACTTGTGTTGGCTGGTCAGGCCTACTCAGGTAGCCGCGCGCGGACGACGACGGCGATTCCGACCGCGTCCTGGCGGTCGGACGGGATGAGCTGACGCATGAGCTCGAGGAGGTCCGGGGTGAACAGGGGGTAGAGCTCGAGATCCTCGACTCCCATGGTGGAGCGGTCGAGCACTTCGACGTCGCGGAAGCCGGCGGTCTCGAGCTTGGTGACGAAGTCACGCTCCGTCAGCGCGCCGGCTACTCAGCCGGCCCATGTTGCCGGGTGGGTGAGGATCTCCGGCGGCAGCTCCTCCTCGTCGACGGTCAGATCCGACACGGTCAGCCTGCCTCCGGGGCGCAGGACGCGCGCGCACTCGGCGAGCACGCGTGCCTTGCGCGGGGCGAGGTTGATGACGCCATTCGAGATCACGTGGTCGACGGTCGCGTCCGGCAGCGGGATCGCCTCCATGTCGCCTTCGACTGGCTCGACGTTGTCGAGCCCGGCCTGCGCCGCTGCGGCGCCTGTTCGTTCGAGCATCTCGGGAAGGAAGTCGAGCGCCAGCACGCGTCCCGTCGGCCCGGTGCGCCGGGCGGCGAGGATCGAGTCGATGCCGGCGCCGCAGCCCACGTCGAGGACCGTCTCGCCCGGCTCGATCGCAGCGTGGCGGAGGTGGTTGGCGACGCCGAGCGCGCCTTCCACGGACGTGCGGGGGACCAGAGCCAGCTCTGCGGCGGCGTAGAGCTTGTGTGCGACGGCCTCCGAGGAGCCGTCAACGCCCGCGTAGGCCGTCCGCACGAGCTCCTTCGTCTCCGCCGAGTGCATGAGGTCGCGCGTCACGGCTACCTCTCCAGCTCCTCGAGCGTGGCGACGAGCCGCGCGCGCGCGTCGTCGGGGAGATCGGCCTCCGGGTGCTCGGCCAGGAAGCGGCGTAGCTCCTCGGCGAACTCGACCTCGCCGCAGCAGCGGCGGCAGAAGCTGAGGTGCTCCTCGATCGCTTCGCGCTGCGACTCCTCGACGATCCCGTCGAGGTAGTCCCAC
>DATBJE010000018.1:0-27155 GCA_036556565.1 Gaiellaceae bacterium | reverse complement strand
GGGCTCCCCGATCGAGGCCTCCTGCGGCCGGAGGTCGCGTCCTCGCACCATGAAGATCGAGACGAGGACGCCGGCGAAGGCGATCGCCGCTCCGGCCCAGAAGGCGTTCACGAAGCCGTCGGTGAGCGCGGTGGGCACCGCTGTCCCCCCGGCAACGGCATCGTCGGTCGTCGAGACCGCGATCGTCGAGAGAACCGCGATGCCGACTGCCCCGCCGATCTGCTGGGAGGTGTTGATCAGACCCGACGCGAGGCCCGCCTCCTGCGGCTTCGTCCCGGCGAGCGCGGCGATCGTGATGGGGACGAATGCGAACGGGATCGCCACCCCGAGGATGAGGAAGCCGGGGAAGAGGTCGGCCCAGTAGGACCCGCCCACCGAGACCTGCGTGAAGTAGAGGAGGCCGGCGGTGAGCATGCTCATGCCGAAGACCAGCGCCGGCTTGACGCCGATCCGGTTGACGACCATGGCCGCGACGTTCGCCCAGATCACGGCAGTGCCCGCGACTGCGAGGTAGCCGAGACCGGTGCGAAGCGGCGAGAAGCCGAGGACCTCCTGCATGTAGAGCGTCAGCATGAGGAACATCGAGAACATCGCCGTGCCCATGATGAACCCGGCCACGTTCGCCGCAGTCAGCGTCTGGAGCCGGAAGATGGAGAAGGGCACGAGCGGCTCCCGCTGCCGCTGCTCCCAGAGCGCGAACGCCGCGAGGAGCAGGGCCGAGAGGGCGAAGACCCCGATCGTCTTGGCCGAGAGCCACTCCCACTGCCGGCCCTGGGTGATCCCGAGCACGAACAGGAGGAGGCCCGAGGTCACGAGGACGGCGCCGGGGACGTCGTGGCTCTGGCCGTGCGCGTCCCGGCTCTCGCGGAGCAGGACGGGCGCGAGCGCGAAGGCCGCGACGCCGACGGGGACGTTGACGAAGAAGATCCACTCCCAGGAGAGCAGGTCGGTGAGGATGCCGCCCATGAGGACGCCCGCGGCGGCGCCGAAGCCGCCCACCGCGCCCCAGGCACCGAGCGCGATGTTGCGCTCGCGGCCCTCGCTGAACGTCGTCGTCAGGATCGAGAGGGCGGAGGGCGTGATCGTCGCGGCGCCGAGACCCTGGAGCGCGCGCGCTCCGATCAGGGACGCCTCGCTCCAGGCCAGCCCGCAGAGGAGCGAGCCCACGGAGAAGACGACGAGGCCGACCATGAACACGCTCCTGCGGCCGAGGATGTCGGCCAGGCGACCGCCGAGGAGCAGGAACCCGCCGAACACGAGCGCGTAGGCGCTGATCACCCACTGCAGGTTCTCCTGCGAGAAGCCGAGGTCGGCCTGGATCGACGGCAGGGCGACGTTCACGACGGCGATGTCGAGCACGACGACGAACTGCGTCACGCAGAGGAGCGCGAGCGCGAACCACTTGCGTCGTTCCGAGGCCACCATGTCAGTCTTTCCTTTCGTCTGCATAGGAACAGCTGCCAAGCTAGCAGAAAGAACTTTCAAAACGCAAGCGACTGCTTAACTTCGACAAGTCGGCGCGCTACACTGACGGCATGCACAAGCGCTACGACCTCTACTGCCCGGTCGCCCACGCCCTCGGACTCGTGGGCGAGCGGTGGGCCCTGCTCGTCGTCCTCGAGCTGATGCACGGCCCGAAGCGCTACACCGACCTCGCCGACCAGCTTCCGGGGATCGGGACCAACATCCTCGCCTCCCGGCTCCGCGACCTCGAGACGCACGGCATCGTCACGAAGCGGACGCTCCCGCCGCCGGCGGCATCCCGCGTCTACGAGCTGACCGAGTACGGGCGCGGCCTCAAGCCGGCCATCCGGGAGCTCGCGGTCTGGGGCGCCCGGTCGCTCGGGCCTCCCACCGACGAGGACGACCTGTTTCCGGGCTGGCTCGCGAACGCGCTCGACACGGTGCTCGCACCGCTCGCGCCGCCGGGACGCTTCGAGTTCCGCGTCGGCGACGAGGTGGCCTCCCTCGTCGACGGCGATGCGCGCTCCGGACCGGTCGAGAACCCCGACGTCGTCGTCGAGGGCGACCCGGAGGGCATCTACTACATGTTCGTCGACCGGCGGCTCGATCAGGTGGCCGTCGAGGGAGATCGCGCGCTACTCGAGCAGCTGATCGACGCGGCCCCGGTGCCCGTAGCGCTTCCCGCCGGCGCGTAGCTCCACGAGCTCTCCTTCTCCCCCAGCCTCGGCATGAGGATGACGACCTGGCTCCGCCCCTCGACGGCGTGAACGGCGATGAGGTGGGGCAGCAGCGCCGCGCAGCGAGGCGGCCGGCGACCACTCGAACGTCTCGCGGGCGCCGTTGCCGATCGGCGTCGGCCGAGCTACGAGCTCGGCCTCACGGTCCGACCGCCCAGGGGTCGGCTCCCTCGCCGGCCACCGCGTCGAGGAGCTCGTCGACGTCGGGCATGGCCGGGTTTGCATCGAGCAGCTCGAGAGTCGACTCGAGCGCGTCGAGCGGGACGAACGGCGTCGGGCCCGCGGGCCCGTCGGGAGTCGGCTCCCCGGCACCTGGCTCCGCGGCGGGATCCGACGGAGCCTCGCCCGCGGGAGGCTCCGGCGCTGCCTCGGAGGGCGGGACATGGCCATCCGAGCCGCGGTCGCCGTCGTTCGTCGCCTCGTTCCGGACGCCCCCCTCGGAGCCGCTGACCGCGCCCGCGCGAGCCGCGCCGCGATGACCAGGCGACGGTGGTGCCGACAGGAGCTCCGCGGCGGGGGCCGGAGACGAGGCGGCGGCAGACTCCTGCACCCGAGCGGACACGGACGACTCCGCGAACGGGTGCGGCCCCCGCATCGGCCCCGCGAGCTGCCGCCGTAGGTCGCCCCCGGCTGCTCCGCCGTAGATCAGGAGTGCGATCACCATCCCACTCAGCCCCGCCACCACCACGGCGCCGAGCGGGAGGGCGAGGTGTTCCACCCACCGCACCCGCCTGACGACGGCCGGCATCGCCGGTACCGGGAACCGAAGGATCGAGCCGGAGCCCTCCCTTGGGCGCAGGCGGACCCGCGACAGGAGAATGCGCCGGGATCGCGCTCTACCGATGGGATCGACCCGCGGACGCAAGCTGTCGGCCATCGTCATGTGCAGTATGGCACTTGACGGCGTCTCGTGCTATCTGCTACGTCGTTCTCCCACGGCCGTCGGTGGCGGGCGGGGATCGCCGCCTAGGCGAGGATCCGCTCGTTCGCGGGGTCGACGAGCGCGTCGTCGGCAACCACGGCGTTCACGGGCTCCCCCAGCACCTCGACCTCGACCTCCGCGCCGGTCTCGACCTCGGCAGGAAGGTACGCGAGCCCGATGGTGCGCGCGGCCGTGAACCCGTAGCCCGCGCTCCTGAGCCGACCGGCGACCTCGCCGCCGAGGCGCACCGCCTCGCCGCCGTAGAGCGGCAGGTACTCCTCGCCGCCGACGAGGAGCGTCCTGAGCCGTCGCGCCGGACGATCGCCCGCCTCCGCAAGCGCGCGGCGGCCGTTGAAGTCGCCCTTGTCGAGGGCGACGCAGAAGCCGAGACCCGCCTCGTACGGCGTGTCGCCCGCAGTCAGGTCGGTGCCGAAGTAGCGGTAGCCCTTCTCGAGGCGGAGCGACTCGAGCGCCCGGTAGCCGCCCGGCTCGATCCCGTGCGGCCGGCCGGCGGCGAGCAGCCGGTCCCACACCTGCACGGCCCACTCCGGCGCCACGTAGAGCTCGAACCCGAGCTCGCCGACGTAGGTGATTCGCTGCGCGAGCGCCTCGGCCCCGCCGACCCGGATCGTCCGCGCCCTCCGAAACGGCAGTGCCTCTCCCCCGACGTCGCACTCGGTGACTCCGCCGAGCACGTCGCGCGCCCGCGGGCCCCAGAGCCCGATCACTGCAAGCTCGTCCGAGACGTCGCGGAGCTCGACGGCGCCGTCCTCCTCGCGGACGTTGAGCCGGAGCCAGCCCAGGTCGGAGTCCACCGCTCCGGCGCCCGTGATCACGCGAAAGCAGGACTCGTCGAGCCTCGTGACCGTCACGTCGGCCACGATCCCGCCGCCGTCGTTCAGGAGCTGGGTGTAGACGACGCCCCCGGCCGGACGGTCGATGCGGTTGTCCGCGACCCGCTCGAGCAGGGGCAGCGCGCCGGGGCCGGAGATCTCGATCTTCCCGAACGAGGTCATGTCGATGATCGCGACCCGCTCGCGGAAGGCCTCGTGCTCGGCCCGGACCCGCTCGAACCACGGCGGCCTCGCGAACCCGTACGCCCGCTGGTCGGCCCCGGCCCTCCGGCTCGCCTGCCCCGGCTCGAAGTGATCCGCGCGCTCCCACCCGTTCTTCGTCCCGAACACCGCGCCGAGGTCCCGGAGCCGCCCGTGGAGCGGCGAGAGCCGCTTCGGCCTGCCCCACTCGTCGGCGTCGAATGGGTAGCGCAGGCGGTAGTAGTAGCGGTAGACCTCGCGCGCGGTCTCCTGCGCGAAGCGCGGATCGCGGTACGCGTCGCCGAAGCGCCAGGCGCGGTAGCCGGTCACGTCGAGCTCGGTCTCGCCCTCGGTGATCCACTCCGCCACGGTCTTGCCGAGGCCCCCGGCCCCGCCGAAACCGTTGAGCGAGAGGCCCGCGGCCGTCCAGTACCCCGGCACGCCGGGCATCGGCCCGAGGAGCGGGTTGCCGTCGGGCGTCATCGCGTCGGGATGGCCGATGAGGGCGACGACGCCGGCGTCGCGGAGGAAGGGGAACCGGCGGACCGCGCCGTCCATGAGCTGCGCGAAGCGCTCGTGGTCGGGCGGGACCGGCGTGCCTGCGTGATCCCAGGGCACCCCGTCGACCCAGCGCGCCACCGGGTTCGGCTCGTAGCCGCCGAAGAGGATCCCGCCCGCCTCCGACTTGCCGTAGACGAGGTTGTCGAGATCCCGGAAGCACGGCATCTCGTGCGGCAGCTCGTACCCGGCCACCGCCGCGAGAGCGACGTGCTGGTGGTCGACCGGGACCGACGGCGTGAACGCCCCGACCATCGCCGCCACCTGCGGCGCCCAGATCCCGCACGCGTTCACGACCAGCTCCGTCTCGATCGGCCCGGCTTCGGTCTCGACGGCAGTCACCTCGCGCGCCGGCCCGAGCCTGATCCCCGTCACCCGGCGTCCCGTCTGGATCCGGACGCCGAGGTCGCGGGCCGCGCTTGCGAGCGCGTGCGTTGCGATGTGCGGGTCGACCGCGCCGTCGCTCTCGATCCAGACAGCCCCGTGGAGCGACTCGCGCGTCGCAGCCGGCAGCAGCCGCACGACCTCGTCCGGCGGCAGCACCTCGACGTCGAGCCCGATTCCGCGGGCGCGGCTCGCGCCCCGCTCGAGCTCCTGCAGGCTCTCGGGGCTCGAGGCGATGCGGAGGCTCCCGACGCCGTCGAAGACGCCGAGCTCGTTGTAGAGCTCGACGCTGTAGCGGCGGAAGCGCATCATCGTCGGCGACGGGTTGAACTGCGTGACGAGCCCGGCCGCGTGGCAGGTGGAGCCGCTGGTGAGCTCGGCCTTCTCGAGCAGGAGGACGTCGCGCCGGCCCGCCTTCGCGAGGTGGTACGCCACGCTGCACCCGGTGATCCCGCCCCCTACGACGACGATCGCGGCTCGCTCGCTCGCCACACGCGGCTCCCCTCTCTGCGATAGAAACTCGGTTGCGTGAGCGTAGATGGAACTCTCGAGCGCGTCCTGGCCAAGGTGCCCGAGCTCGCCGACCCCGTCGAGGTGGCCGAGCTCCCGGGCGGGCTGACGAACACGAACTACAAGATCACCACGGCGACCGGAGCCTACGTCGTGCGGGTCTCGGCCAAGGATGCAGGCCTCCTCGCGATCGACCGGGAGAACGAGCACCTCAACACCGTGGCGGCCGCCGACGCCGGCGTCGGCGCCCCCGTGACGGCGTACCTCCCCGACGACAACGTCCTCGTCCTCGAGTTCATCGTCGGCGAGACGCAGAGCCCCGAGAGCCTCCGCCGCGGCGACAGGCTCGAGCAGGTCGCCGCCGCCTGCCGGCGACTCCACGGCGCCCGCCGCTTCCGTGACGACTTCAACATGTTCCGGATCCAGGCGCGCTACCTCGAGCTCGTCCAGGACCGCGGCTTTCGCCTGCCCGACCGCTACCTCGAGTTCGAGCCCCAGGTGCGTGAGATCGAGACGGCGATGGCCGTTCGCGACGAGGGCACGGTCCCGTGCAACAACGACCTCCTGGCCGAGAACTTCATCGACGTCGGGGGCGAGTTCAAGCTCATCGACTACGAGTACTCGGGCAACAACGACGCGTGCTTCGAGCTCGGCAACGTCTGGAGCGAGTCGAACCTGGCGCTCGGCCAGCTCGACGAGCTCGTCGGCCACTACTACGGCCGGCAGCTCCGCAACAAGGTCGCCCGGGCGCGCCTCTGGGGGCTCATGTCGAAGTACGGGTGGACGCTCTGGGCCTCGATCCAGGACAGCGTCTCCGAGATCGACTTCGACTTCTGGGCGTGGGGCATGGAGCATTACGACCGCGCCCTCATGGAGTTCGACGGCCCCGACTTCGCGCGTCTCCTCGAGGACGTCACGCGCGAGGACTGAGCGCCGCCGTGGCGACCCGCCTCGAACGCGAGGCGCTCGCAGCCCTCGTCGGCGGGCTGACGTACGGCACGGTCGTCGTCCTGTCGGTGATCGTCGCCGGCGCGAAGGCCTTCCCCGACTCGCCGGGGGTCCTCGGGCTCATCGTCCTCATCACGACCGCGACCTTCTGGCTCGCGCACGTCTACGCCCACTCGCTCGCTCTCAGCATCGGCCACGACACGCATCTCTCGCTCGCCCGGGTCGGTGAGACCGCCCGCCGCCAGGCCTGGATCCTCGGAGCCGGGGTTCCGCCCGGGACGGCGCTCCTGCTCGGCGCGCTCGGCGCGCTGGACGACAAGGCCGCCGTCTGGCTCGCGCTGGCGCTCGGGACGGCCGTGCTCCTCGCCATGGGCCTCGTGTTCGCGCGCGTGGAGCGGCTCGGCGGGCTCGGGACCAGCCTGGCCGTCCTCGCGAACCTCGCCCTCGGCAGCGTCCTCATCCTCCTGAAGGTGCTGGTGATCCACTGATGGGCGAGGCGTTCCTGTGGGGCCTCGTCGCAGGGTCATCGCTCGTCATCGGCGGGGCGATCGCGCTCCGGGCCCCGATCACGCGGCGCCACGTCGGGCTGATCATGGCCTTCGGCGCCGGCGTCCTGATCAGCGCGGTCGCCTTCGAGCTCGTACACGAGGCCTTCGAGACCTCGGCCGGCGAGGGCGGGATCGCGCTCGGCCTCCTCGCCGGGTCGGCGGTGTTCTTCGCCGCCGAGGTGCTCATCGACCGTCTCGGCGAGCGGCGGCGGAGCTCGGACGAGCCGCAGTCGGCCGCGGCCGGGCACGCCGAAGCCGGGCGCGGCATCGTCCTCGGGATCATCCTCGACGGGATCCCCGAGTCCCTCGTTCTCGGGCTCACCATCCTGGAGGCGGGATCCGTCAGCGTCGCGTTCCTGGTGGCCGTCTTCATCGCGAACCTGCCGGAGGCGATCGCGGCGACAGCGGCGCTCGAGCGGGCCGGTCGAAGCACGACGAGAATCATGCGCTTCTGGGTTCTCGTCGCCCTCGGCTTCGGCCTCGCGTCGCTCCTGGGCTACGCCGTGCTCGACACGGCCTCGCCCCGGACCGTCGCCATCGTGCTCGCCTTCGCGGGCGGGGCGATCCTGACCATGCTCGCGAACACGATGATGCCGGAGGCCCTCCACCACGGCGGCAAGGTGGTCGGCTTCGTGACGACGCTCGGCTTCGCGCTCGCATTCGGGATCAGCGCGCTCGACTAGCCGCCCGAGCCGAAGAGCGTGACGCGACCGGTAGTGTCAGCGGCGACGCCATGGCCGTCGCCTGCACCCATCTCGACGCCGTCGAGGTCACTGCGATCGCGGACGAAGTGACCTTCGTCTTGGACGCATCGTGACCCTCCCGGAGCTCCACTTCGCCGACTGGCGCCCGACCAAGGACACGCTCCACCTCTATTGCCAGGTCCTCGGGAAGATCCGGCTCGCCACGACACCGCCGCGCAACCACTGGTGGAACGCCTCGCTATACGTCGACGTCCGCGGCCTCACGACGCGCCGCCTGCACCATGACGGCGTGGCGTTCGAGATCTCGATCGACTTCCTCGACGACGCCCTCGTCGTCCGGGCGGCGGACGGTCGCACCGAGTCGTTCTCGCTGGCCGGCGGCGTCCCCGTCGCCACCTTCGACGCGAAGCTCCACGAGACGCTCGGGAGCCTCGGCGTCGACGTCGAGATCCAGGAGAAGCCGTTCGGCGTGCCGATGACGACCCCGTTCCCGGATGACACGAAGCACGTCTCCTGGGACCACGACGCCGTCGCACGCTTCCAGCCCATCCTCGACTGGTCCGACTCCGTCTTCGAGGAGTTCAGCGGCTGGTTCAACGGGAAGACGAGCCCGGTCCACTTCTTCTGGCACAGCTTCGACCTCGCCGTCACCCGCTTCTCGGGACGGCCGAGCGGCACCTCGAGCGAAGATCGCGTGACACGCGAGGCGTACTCGCACGAGGTCATCTCCTTCGGCTTCTGGCCCGGCGACGACAAGGTTCCCGACGCCGCGTACTACTCGTACACGGCGCCGGAGCCCGCCAAGCTGCGGGAGCAGCCGCTCGCGGTGGGCTCGTGGCAGCCGTCCGGCACGGCGTCCTCGCTCGCCATCCTCCCCTACGAGGATGTTCGGACGTCGGACGATCCCCGCGCGACGCTGCTTGCCTTCCTCGAGAGCACCTACGAGGCCGGAGCCCGTCTGGCCGGATGGGACACGAGCGCCTTTATCTCGAGCTCGTGCCCGACCCCCGAGGAGCTACGGGAGCTCCAGGCGACGGCCGCGGGACAGTTCGGCCGCGCGGTTCGTGGGAGCTAGAAGTCGATGACGCTTCGGATGCCGTCCTGGTGCTCCATGAGCTCGAAGCCGCGGTGCACCTCGTCCAGGGTGATCCGGTGCGAGACGAGCGAGGCGACGTCGATGTCGCCGTTGAGGTAGCGCCGGACGAACTGCGGGACCTGGTCGCGTCCCTTCACGCCTCCGAACGACGATCCGCACACCCGCCGGCCGGTGATGAGGTAGCGCGGGACGATGTCGAGGGTCTCGCCCTTGCCCGCCACGCCGGCCACCGTGCAGAGCCCCCAGCCCATGCGCGCCGACTCGACGGCCTGACGCATCACGTCGACGAGCCCGGTGGCCTCGAACGTGTAGTCGGCGCCGAAGCCGTCCGTCTCGTCGAGGACGCGCTGCACGGTGTCGGGCCCGCCGATCCACGTGTCGGTCGCTCCCTGCCCCCGGGCGAGCTCGAGGCGATCCTCGGAGAGGTCGATGCAGATGATCCGCTCGGCGCCCTGGAGCCGGCAGCCGGCGACTGCGCCGAGGCCGACCAGGCCGGCGCCGAAGACGACCGCGGTCGCTCCCTCGGTCACCTTCGCGGAGTTGATCGCCGCGCCCAGGCCCGTGGAGAGGCCGCACGCGAAGAGGCACGCGTGCTCGAAGGGCGCCTCCTCGCTGATCGCCGCCAGCGCGATCTCCGGCATCACGGTCGCCTCCGCGAACGTGCTCGTGCCCATGAAGTGCCGGATCTCCTCGCCGTCGCGCGCCAGGCGCGTCGTGCCGTCCGGGAGGTAGCCCTGGTTCTGCTGGTCGCGGATGGCGAGGCAGAGGTTCGTCCGGTCGTCCAGGCAGTGGATGCACTCGCGGCACTGAGGGCTGAAGAGCGTGACGACGTGATCGCCCGGCGACAGCGAGCTCACGCCCTCGCCGACGGCCTCGACGATCCCGGCTCCCTCGTGGCCGAGAATCGTCGGCGCGTAGCCGGAGGGATCGGCGCCGGAGGCCGTATAGAGGTCGGTGTGGCAGACGCCGCAGGCGACGAGGCGCACGAGCACCTCGCCGGGGCCGGGCTCGGCGAGGTCGACCTCGGTGACGTTGAGCGGCTCGCCGAACTCCTCGAGCACCGCCGCGCGGATCTTCATCGCCCGGAGACGTCTTCGGGATCGTCGTGGAGCATCGAAGGGATCCTCTCATCCTCCCGGGCGTGGAGGCACGGGGTGGTCGTGCGGATCTTCCCCTTGCGTGTCGCTCCCCGCCGGGGATTCGCCGGCCGAGATAGCGGCGTCGCGAGAGCGCTCGTGCCGCACCACCACCACCACGACCAGCGCGAACAACGCAACCCAGGACACGAAGACGACGGTGAGCAGGACGTTCGGATCGACGGCGGCGGCGCGCACGAGAGATACCTCAGCTACACGCCGCCCTGCAGCCTCACGAGCCCTCCGCGCCCGGCGGCACGATCAGGACCGGGCAGCGCGCGATCCCGACGAGGCTGGAGGAGACGCTGCCGAGGAACGCAGTCTTGAGCGCGCCCCGTCCACGCGATCCGACGACGATCAGCTCCGCGCCCTCGTCATCGGCGATCTCGACGAGCTGCTCGGCCGGAAGACCGACCGCCAGGCGATGCACGGCGTCGGTGATGCCGGCGCCTCTGGCGGCGTCCTCCAGCATGCGCGCACCGCTCTCCTCCTGCGCGGCCATCAGTTCCTCCCGAGCCAGAGGCGCCGCGTTGCTCAAGCCTCCGAAGGGCACCGCGTGGGAGTACGTCAGTACCGGCTCGGCGACGTGCGCAAGGACCAGCCTGGCACCGAGCCGGTCGGCCATTCGCGCGGCGACGGCGACGGCTGCGTTCGAATCGGGCGACCCGTCCACTCCGCAGACAATCGATGTACTCATCTTCTCCCTCCTTCGCTCACTCCTATCGTCGTCGGTGCGACGGGCAGCAGCCATCGGCGCAGCACCCCATTTCCCCGCCGTGAAAATGGGGGCGGGAGCCGATAGCCGTACGGCCCGCGACCGAGCAGGCTGACGACGATGCTTGCTACGCCGCTCCGAACACCGCAGCCGGCGCCTGAGCGCACACGCCACCCGCGACTCCATGGCGTCGACGGCAACCCGGTTCGAGAGGCCGGCCGCGACCTCAGCTGCGCACGCTGCGGATACGGGGTTGCAACCCGTCCACCATTGCGCTGTCCGATGTGCAACGGGGAGACGGAGTGGGTGGGCGTCGGGGCCCGGTAAGAAGCCCCTTTCGAACCCTGTCCTTCACTAGGCCAGCACCGGCCGCCGTGCACGAGGCGAGGCGGCGCCGGCGACGAGTCCGAGCCAGCGCTCGAGCAGGTGTGTGGAGAGGCCGTCGAGAGCGGTCGCAGCCTGGGTCAGGTCGAGCTCGACGTCGGCCCACTCACGAGCGCTCTCGTCGAGGAGCCGCCGGTAACCTGGCAGGTTCCGCCAGGCGGCCAGGTCCTCGGGGCGCACCTCGGGATGGAACTGCAACGAGTAGGCGGCGTCCCCGTAACGAAAGGCCTGGTACGTGCAGGCCAGCGACCCCGCAAGCGGCACGGCGCCGCGGGGAAGATCGAACCTCTCGCCGTGCCAGCCGAAGGCGTCGAACTGGCGCGGAAGCCCCTCGAAGACGACGTCGTGCTGGGCGGCGTCGGTCAGGAAGACGCTGTGGATGCCCGCTTCTGCACCTCCTGGCACGACACGTGCGCCCTGGGCTCTCGCCAGCAGCTGACCGCCAAGGCAGACGCCGAGATAGGGCAGGCCGCTACGGACGAGCTCTCGGATCCAGCGACGAGTGGGAAGAAGGGTCGCCTCGCTGACGGAAAGGCTTCCGCCCAGGGCCACCGCTCCATCGAATGCACGCGGATCGGGAAGCGTCCCGCGCGTCGTGCGCACGAGCTCGTAATCGACCGCGAAATCACGAAAGAGGTCCGCGAAGCGGCCGAGGCCCGTCTCGGGCTCGTGCTGCAAGACGGCAAGCCGAATGTCCGTCCCCACCGCTCTCATCGCTCCTTTCTGGCCGGCTGGATGGCCCTAATCGTCAGCTTCGAACGCGGGACATCGCCATCGGGCGGAGGCCCCATCTCGACGAAACGGGCGTACCCGCCTGCGACGCGTGAAGAGCGGCAGCCGCGTCGGGGAATCGGGTTCTGCCCCTATGGCATCACGGTCCGTCGGGGGCGAGCCTGTTGGCACGACCATCACAGGAGGCCTGATGCGGGGTACCTTGTTGTGTGCGGTGACCGGCTCCGCCGAGAGCGGCGATGCGCTCGCGCTCGGCGCCGAGCTCAGCGAGCGTCTCGGTCTGCGCCTGGTGCTGGCGCACGCAGTCGACGAGATCGAAGCAATCGACGACAGCGACTACGGCGCGAGCCTGATGGAGGCCACGTTCGAGGGCACCGAGCGGCTGGCGCGCCTGGCCGACGAGCACGGCGTCGCCGATCGTGCCGAGAAAAGAGTCGCCGTGGGAGAGCCGGCAGCGCTGCTCGGGCGGATCGCCGCGGAGGAGGCCGCCGATGTGATCGTCGTGGGTGCCCGTGCTCGCGGCTGGCGCAAGCGACTCGAGAGCAGCCTCGCGGATGAGCTCGAGACCGAGACGCCGGTGCCGGTGGTGATCGCGCCCCCGCGGACACGGAGCGCGGAGTAGCACGGCCATGAAACGGTGGACGGCGCTAACGTCCCACCATGACGCGGACACGCTTGCCGCTCTACTGGCGCGTCTTCGCCGTCAACGCCTCGCTTCTGACGGCGATCGCCGTCCTGCTGATCGTCTCGCCGGTGACGATCAGTTTCCCGATCGCCCTGACCGAGGCGCTCGTCGTCGTGTTCGGTCTACTCGTGACGCTCGCGGTCAACGCGGTTCTGCTCCGGCGTGCGTTCGGGCCTCTCGCTCGCCTGGCGCAACGGATGGAGATGGTCGACCTCCTCCGCCCGGGGCAGCGGCTTCGGGTCCTGCGTCACGACGAGGTGGGGCGCGTCGTGGCGGCCTTCAACCGAATGCTCGACCGCCTCGAGCGCGAACGGCAGGAGAGCGGCCGGCGGGTCCTCGCCGCTCAGGAGGCCGAGCGTGTCGGCATCGCCCGTGACCTGCACGACGAGGTCGGCCAAGTCCTGACCGGAGTCCTGCTCCAGTTGAACTCGATCGCCGAGGCGGCACCGGAGCATCGCGACGAGCTCGACCAGTCGCGTCAGGCCGTGCGCCGCGCGCTCGACGAGGTGCGGCGAATCTCGAGCGAGCTGCGTCCGGAGATGCTCGAGCATCTGGGCCTGGTCAGCGCGCTGACCGAGCTGACCACCGCCTTCGCCCGCGTCTCGGACGTCCGGGTCGAGCGTGACCTTCCGACGTCACTCCCGACGCTCGCCCCGGAGATCGAGCTCGCCGTCTACCGGATTGCCCAAGAGAGCCTCACCAACGTCGCTCGACATGCCCACGCGAGCCGAGTCACGGTCACGCTCGAGCCCGGCCGCGACAGCGTGGTGCTGCGCGTTGCCGATGACGGCCGCGGCTTCGCCGGTCCGCCGGTCGAGCACGGCGGCCTGCGGAGCATGCGCGAACGGGCTCTCTTGGTGGGCGGCGCGCTGGCGATCAAGGCAACGCCCGAAGGCGGCGTCGAGGTGCGCCTCGAGGTCCCGGCGGTCGAGGTCGTGCCGGCGCTGGGGGTGTCCTGATGCCGATTCCGCTCGTGACGCGGATCCTGATTGCCGACGACCACGGGATCGTCCGCTCCGGACTGAAGAAGGTGCTCGATGCCAGGCCTGACCTCGAGGTCGTCGCGGAGGCGGAGGACGGAGCCGAGGCGGTCGACAAAGCGCTCGAGGAGGACATCGATCTCGCGATCCTCGACGTATCGATGCCGCGCATGACCGGCATCCAGGCAGCTGCCGAGCTGCACAAGCGCAAGCCCGAGCTCAAGACGCTGATGCTGTCGATGCACGACAGCGAGCAATTTCTGTTCGAGGCGCTGAGGGCCGGCGCATCCGGCTACGTGCTGAAGTCGGGCGCCGACACCGACATCGTCGATGCCGTCCGTGCGGCGATGCGCGGCGACTCCTATCTCTACCCCTCGGCGGTCACGTCGCTGGTCCGTGACTACGTCGAGCGTGGCGGTCGCGGCGAGGAGGAGTTCGACGTGTTGACGCCTCGTGAGCTCGAGGTGCTGAAGCTGATCGCCGAGGCGTACACGTCGAAGCAGATCGCCGAGGCGTTGTTCATCAGCATCAAGACCGTCGACCGTCATCGCCAGAACATCCTCGACAAGCTGGGCATGCGCGATCGGGTCGAGTTGACGCGCTACGCCATCAGGCGTGGGCTGATCCAGCCGTAGAACTCGACGATGGGGGTGTCCCCCGATTGCGGTGTCCGGGGGGGACGACGAGCATGGCTGCGTGGGCATCGACCGGCACTACCTCTCGGTTCTGATTGCGCTCGATGCGGCGTTGATCATGATGATCCTCGCCGGGCTGGCCAAGAAACGGCTCGAATGGAAGCGACCGGCGGCTCAGCCCGTCGCGCGACAACGTGATGACTCGAGTCGGCCGTCCTTCGGCCCGCTACCGGGCTGGATGCGAGACTTCCTCGCCGCCGGGACCGGCATCGGCGGGGCGGTCGCGATCGGCGCCGGCCTCGCGGGCGCCGCCGTGCCGCCCGTGGCTCTCGCCTACATCGCCGCGGGGGCCTTGGTTCTGCTCGCGATGCGGTAGCGCAGCGTCGGTGAGGACGGCACCGCCCTCCCACTCCCAGCGCATCAGCGAGTCGTGCGACACGCGCTAGTAACTCGTGCCGCTTCGACCGACCACCGCGTGGTCGTCCGGGGCGTGCGAGTGCCCCCGTTGACCCGCGCCTCCGCGCCCGGAGGGACGACGACGACCGGGCACGGCGCCCGCCGTGTCAGGTCCGCCGAGATGCTGCCCGGCAGCGACGAGCGCGGGCCGGTCGAAACGACGACGATCATCGCGCCGTCGATTTCTCGTGCGACTGCGACGAGGCAGTCGGCAGGATGGCCGGTCTCCACGAGCCAGGTGGCGCCGCAATCGACGTCGGTCGCGCCGGCGGTGAGTCGCTCGAGTCGCTCGGCGATCGCGCTCACCCGCGCGGCAGGCGTGTCCGGCTCGAGAACGCTGACGAAAACGAGCCGGAGCCGGAGCTCGCCGGCCAGAGCGCACGCCACGCGTGCGGCTCGTTTCGCCGACTCGGAGTCGTCGATGCCGCAGATGATCGGGCTGACCATCGAGTCTCCTTGGTTGCTTGCCTCAATGCTCCCCGGCCCGCGAGCGCGCGGCCATCGGGTCGTCAACCCATCTCGGCGCCCGACCCGTCACTCCGGGATGGGCCCCTCTCACGCGGCAAATGGGCCCGTCCCCCGATGGCGTCCGTGGGCCGGCGGAGGCAAGCTGACCCTACGATCGCGAAGAAAGCGAGGAGCGATGAAGACGATCGTGTGCGGAGTGGACGGCTCGCCCGGCGCTCGTGCCGCGGTTCGCGTGGCGGCGCTGCTCGCCGAGTCGATCGATGCTCGACTGGTCGCGGTGCACGTCCTCGACCGACTCACCGACGCCGACGAGAGCGCCGAGCACATCGCTGCCGGCATCCTCGATGACGAAGTGCCCGGCGCCAAAGCCCAGGCGCGGGGTGACGTCGGTGACGTCGCCGAGCGCCTGGCAGCCGTCGCACTCCACGAAGACGCGACGCTGATCGTCCTTGGGGCACGCAGCCGTGGCCGCTCGCGCACCTACCTGCGTACGCGCTGCGCCGCCGAGCTCGCGGAGATGACGGCGGTGCCGATCCTCATCGCGCCGCTTCAGCTCGCCGCGCTCGCCGTTTACCACGGCCCCGACCACCGTCTTCAGGAGGTACACAAGTGACCATGCTCAGGTCCACAGGCGCGCCGATCATCGCGGCCGTCGACGACTCGGCCGCGAGCGCGGCGGCAGTCGACGAAGCGGTGAGCCTTGCCGCCGAGCTCGACGTCCCGTTGGTCTTCGCCTACGTCCGTCGTGGCCCGGCGGAGGTCTTCGGCGGACCCGTCTACAAGCGGCGGCTCGCCAAGGAGATGGAGCGGGCACGCCGCGTCCTCGACCGAGCGTTGCGGATTGCGAACGTTGCCGAGATCGGCGCCGAGGCCGAGATTCTCGAGGGCTCGCCGCGGCGTCGGATCGTCGAGTTCGCACGCGACCGCGGGGCACAACTCGTGGTCGTCGGCTCCCAGAGGCCTCGGCTGCGCCGGAGCGTCGCCCGCGCGATCGCGCGAGCCGCCGACCGCCCCGTCGTCGTCGCAGCTCGGCCTCGATCGGGCGAAGCGCTCGCCGGCGCCGCCTGAGGCACACGAGTGGCCGTCCGCCTCAAGCGTGCGTACGAGCCGGCTGCGACCGCCGACGGCTATCGCGTCCTGGTCGATCGAATCTGGCCGCGTGGGCTCACACGCCAGGATGCGCGCCTGGACGAATGGGCGCGCGAGCTGGCACCGAGCACCGAGCTCCGGCGCTGGTTCGGGCACGATCCCGAACGGTTCGACGAGTTCCGGCGCCGTTACACCGAGGAGCTCGCGGCGCAGGAAGGGAAGCTGCGCGAGCTCCGAAGGCGAGCCCGCCGGGAAACCGTCACGCTCGTCTACGCGGCGCGGGACACCGAGCACAACGACGCGGTCGTGCTCGCCGAGATTCTCCGGCGGGGTAGACGATCACGGTGACGATCGCGCGACCGGCGTCCCCGCCTTGACGGCCTGGACGCCGGCGGCGAGCCCTTGAGCACCGTTTCCGGCGCCCGCGCTCGGGTACGCTCGCCGATGGAAGAGATGGAGGACCACTCCGGGCACCACGCCGTCGAGGCGCCGCAGGTCCAGGGACGCGAACGCGAGCAGGAACCGCGTCGAACGGCTGCGGAACACGCGGAGCACGACCACGACGGCGTCGGCCATGCGGGCCACGCGGACGTCTACAGGCGCCGCTTCTGGATCACCCTGATCCTGGCCGTCCCGGTCGTCCTCTACAGCGAGATGATCCAGGACTGGTTCGGCTACACCGCCCCGGAGTTTCGGGGAGACGGTCTGGTCGCGCCCGTCCTCGGCACGGTGATCTTCTTCTACGGCGGCTGGGTCTTCCTGACCGGCGCGTGGTCCGAGATCCGTCGGCGGGCGCCGGGGATGATGCTGCTCGTCTCGCTGGCGATCACGGTCGCCTTCCTGGCCAGTTGGGCATCGACGCTCGGGCTCTTCGACCTCGAGTTCTGGTGGGAGCTCTCCGCGCTCGTGGTGATCATGCTGCTCGGCCACTGGCAGGAGATGAAGGCGCTCGGCCAGGCAAGCGGCGCGCTGAGCTCGCTCGCCGAGCTGCTGCCCGACGAGGCCGAGAGAGTGCGCGACGGCGAGAGCGAGCGCATCCCGCTGACCGACCTTCGGGTCGACGACGTCGTGCTCGTGCGTCCGGGGGCCCGCGTCCCCGCCGACGGCGAGATCCTCACCGGCCGTGCGGAGCTCGACGAGTCGATGATCACGGGCGAGTCGAAGCCGGTGGCGAAGGAGCAGGGCGACGAGGTCACCGCGGGCACGGTCGCGACCGATTCCGCGATCCGCGTGCGCGTGACGGCGGTCGGCGAGGAGACCGCTCTCGCCGGGATCGAGCGGCTCGTCGCCGAGGCGCAGGCGTCCCGCTCGCGAACGCAGGCGATCGCCGACCGCGCCGCTGCCCTGCTCTTCTACGTCGCGGTCGCCGCCGCGCTCGTCGCCTTCGTCGTCTGGGCGCTGCTGGACGACATCGATTTCGGCGTAGTCAGCGCCGTCAGCGTGCTCGTGATCTCCTGCCCGCACGCGCTCGGGCTCGCGATCCCGCTCGTGATCTCGATCTCGACGTCGCTCGCGGCGCGCGCCGGCATCCTCGTCAAGGACCGACTGAGCCTCGAGCGCAGCCGCCTCGTCGACGTCGTCCTCTTCGACAAGACGGGGACGCTCACGCGAGGCGAGCACGTCGTCACGGGCGTCGCCGGCCGCGACCGCGACACCGTTCTCGCGCAGGCGGCCGCGGTCGAGTCCGAGAGCGAGCACCCGCTCGCCCGCGCGATCACGACCGCCGCCCGCGAGCGCGGCTCCATCCCGCCCGCGGGCGACTTCAAGGCCATGAGCGGACGCGGCGTCGAAGCATCGCTGAACGGGACGCGCGTCGCGGTCGGCGGCCCGGCGTTGCTGCGCGAGCGCAACCTCGCCCTGCCCGACGAGCTCCGGCGGGAGACAGAGCCCTGGCAAAGCCGGGGCGCGTCCGTCTTGTACCTCGTCCGCGACGGCGCCGTCGCGGGTGCGTTCGCACTCGAAGACCGGGTCCGCCCGGAGGCGCGCGAGGCGGTCGACCTGCTGCACGAGCTCGGGATCCCCGTCGCCATGATCACGGGCGACGCCCGGCAGGTCGCCGACGCGGTCGGCGCCGACCTCGGGATCGACGAGGTGTTCGCCGAGGTGCTGCCGGAGGACAAAGAGCGGCAGGTCCGAGAGCTGCAGGAGCGCGGGCACCGCGTCGCGATGGTCGGTGACGGCGTCAACGACGCGCCGGCGCTCGCTCGCGCCGACGTCGGCATCGCGATCGGCGCCGGTACCGACGTGGCCATCGAGTCGGCAGGAGTGATCCTCGCCTCGGACGACCCTCGCGGCGTCGTCGGCGTGGTCACGCTCTCGCGCGCGAGCTACCGCAAGATGGTCCAGAACCTCACCTGGGCCGCCGGGTACAACATCGTCGCGATCCCGCTCGCAGCCGGAGTGCTCGCGCCGTGGGGCATCACGCTGCCGCCCGCAGTCGGGGCGCTCCTGATGAGTCTCTCGACGATCGTCGTCGCGCTGAACGCGCAACTGCTCCGCGGGCTCGACCTGAGACCGTATCCGTGATCCTCGCCTGGGCTCGAGCGGCTTCGGCGCGTCAGCGGGGCGGTCTGGGAACGCGCGGGTCGCCCGACGGCAGCTTCGGCTCGTCGAGTCGCCATTTCAGCTCCGAGCGGACGGAGACGACCCCGGGCACGGCCGCGGCGAGGCGCTCGAGCAGGTCGGCATCCACCCGTCGCTCGACCTCTCCGGCCAGGGTCACGGCACCATCCGCGACGCCGATCTCGAGCTGGCTCGGGTCGATCCAGAGCGCGCCTTCGGCGACGTCCTCGCGGATCTCGCGCTCGAGCTCGTCGTCGGGGCGGACGAAGGCGCGGACGAGGTCCGCCCGCGTCACGATCCCGACGAGCTGCGACCCGTCGACGACGGGCAGCCGGTTCACCCCGCGCTCGACCATCACGCGCGCGGCCTCGGCCACGGTTCGTTCGAGCGGGATGGTGATCGCGGGCGAGGTCATCGCCTCGCCGGCGCGTGTCGCCTCCACCTCGGGTTCGGGGTTGCGAGGGCTCAGGAACTCGCGGATGAGGCTGCGCGACTCGCGGCTCCCGGTCGAGCGCGCGACGATGTCCGCCTCCGACAGAACGCCGACGACACCTTCCTCGTCGACGACGGGAACGCCCGAGATGCGGTGCTCCGCGAGCAGCTCGGCCGCCTCCTTCAGCGGCGTCTGAGGCGAGACGGTGACGACGTCTCGGGACATGGCCTCTGCAAGCCTCACAGCGCTCGAGCGCAATTCTCACACGCCACGGGAGCCGGTGTCACCTCTCGGATTCCGAACCGGGGCGGGAGGACAAGCCGGCTCACGAACCGGGAGTACGATCACCCACCGGAGAACGTGACAGGAGGCTCCCACACATGAAGCGCCATCGCGCGCTCGTCCCGCTCTCGCATGATCACCACCATGGGCTGGTTCAGGCACGACGGCTGCGACAGGCGGCAGAGGAAGCGGATCCGGCACGCCACCTTCGAGTCGGAGCGGAGTTCGTCGCCTACTTCTCACACGAGGGCGCGGCTCACTTCCGCGACGAGGAGGAGTTCCTGCTTCCCCTGCTCGCCGATCGCGGCGACCCGTCTCACTCGCTTCTTCTCACGATCGCCGAAGAGCACGCAACGGTTCGAGCACTGGCCCGGCAGATCCGCCGGTCCGTCAACCTCGGAACGATCGATTCAAGCGTGCTCGGTCGCCTCGGCACGCTCCTCGAGGGTCACATCCGGCTCGAGGAACGCAGCCTCTTTCCATTGATCGAGGAGCTCGCGACCGCCGAAGACCTCGATGGCCTTTCCTTTCTAGAGCGAACCCTCGAGCCGGTGGCCGAAGGAAGCCCGATCGTCAACCTGACTGCCGGTCGCGGAAGCGGGCCGCTGTGGGGCGTGGCCGGCGAGGACCTGAACGCGACCCTGCTCGCCTGGGAGGCCGGGGAGAGCACCCCGGAGCAGACGAACCACGAGCGAGACATCCTGCTCGTGGGCATCGAGGGCACCGCCGAGGTCTGCCTCGCGGCCGTTTCGCATCCATTTGGCGAAGGGCGCGCGGTGCTGATCGAGAAGGGAACGCCCTTCTCGATCTCGCCCGGAGCGACCGGCGTTCGGTACCTGTCGGTTCACCTGCGGCGACCAGGGCTGCAGATCGCCTCCACCGCCGACACGATCGCCGGCGGACGCCCGGACTCGAGCCGGGACCCTTGAACGGGCGTTGCTCTCGTTTGACACCCGACCCGGTCGGCCGGACAGTTAGAGAGATGGCGGAATCAAGGACGACGTCGAGGAAGGGGCGCGGCGGCCTTCCACTTGGATTCGGCGGCTTCATGCCGATCGGTGTTCAGGTGGCGGTCGCGATCGGCTCGCTCGTCGCCATGGTTGCCGTTTGCATCCTGGTTGCCGTCCTCCTCATCGTTGGCCTGAAGGAGGATCAGGCGCAGATCACCACTCGTGAGGTGCCTTACGCGAGCGCGATAGCAGCGGCGGCGCTCAGCGCAAAGGGCATTGCCAATGACGAGCGTGGCTTCCTCTTGACTCGCGACCCAAAGTTCATCGACGAGCTCGAACGGCGCATGGGCAGCGCACGCGTCGCCTTCGACGCGGCGGCGGATGCAGCCGACACCGATGAGCAGCGACAGGCGGTCGCTGACGCACGATCTGGCTTCGAGCAGTGGGTTCGGGCTCTTCGCAGCGAGTTGGCGACGTTCCAGGCGAGCACTCGTCGGATAGAGACGGAGGCCGCGATCGCCCCGGCCCGCGAGCTCCGCAAGACCTATGAGAGCTCACTCGCCAAGGCAGATGCTCAGGCGACAAGCGCCATCCAGTCGCGTGAGACGTCGGTTTCCGATGCCGCATCGCGCTCGGTGATCATCCTGCTCGCGTGTCTCCCCATCGCTCTCGTCATCGGGTGCGCCATCGCGTTTTGGATCGTGCGGACGATCCTTCGGCCCGTACACGGATTGCTCATGCTCTTTGGCGAGGTCGCAGACATTCCGGCCGCTGCAGCCCAGGGAACCTCGCGCCGCTCCGAGTAGAACCGGCGCGTTCGCTGGGCTGGTGACGGCCTGCGCTGCCTTCTGCGCCGAGCCAGGGCTACGGCAGCTCGACGACCATGCCCTCGCGGGCCAGCATCACCTCCGCCCCGTTCCGGCCGGCGAGCGACTGCGCGCGCGTCTCGAGGCGCTCCAGCGAGCCATCGTCATGGCGGGGCTCGTGATGGAAGAGAACGAGTCGTCGAGCGTCGACGGCGCGCGCGAACGCGACCGCGTCCGCGACACTCGAGTGGCCCCAGCCGATTCGCATCTCGTACTCGTCCTCGAAGTACTGCGCGTCGTGTAAGAGCACGTCGACGTCGCCGGCGATCCCCGCGCCCGAGATCCAGTCGCGCGGCCTGTCGTCGATCGTCGCCGCCAGCGCCGGCTCGTGATCCGGCAGATAGCCGAGGCTTGCACCGTCGCCCTCGATCCGGTACCCGACCGTCGGGCCGGGATGAAGAACGAGCTCGGCGGTGAGCGATGCTCCTCCGAGCGCCCAGGGCCGCCGGGGGACGTCGCGGAACGTCACGCGCGCCGGCACGTCGTGCAGGTCGACCGGGAAGAGCGGCGGGGAGAAGGCGCGCGCGATCCGCTCCGGGAGGCTCGAGACCGGCGACGGCGGCCCCCAAATGTCCACCTCCACTCGCTCGTCCCAAAGAGGCGCGAAGAAGCGGAGCCCCTCCACGTGATCGAGGTGCAGATGAGTGAGCAGGAGATTGATCCGCTGCGTGCCACGCTCGACGAGCTCGAGACCGAGATCCCTGATCCCCGTGCCGGCGTCGAGCACGAGCGCGGTTCCGTCTGCGAGCGAAACCTCGAGGCAGGACGTGTTCCCGCCACATCCGACCGTCCCCGGCCCGGGCGTCGGCACCGAGCCGCGGCAACCCCAGACCTTCAGGCGCATGCTTGCCCGCTGCTCACTGCTCTCGCCAGGCGAAAGCGATGATGCCGACGAACTCGTCCGCATGCGCAAACAGGGGCAGGGCGGTCGCGGAGACCTGCTGCTCGACGCCGTCCCGACTCCTGATCCGAAAGCGCTCGTGCGCCGGGCGCCGCTCGTCGAGGGCGATCCTTCCAGGCGTGCTGCGGGCGGGCAGCGGCTCCGCGTCGTCAAGCGTGCGCGGGTCGAAGCTGGCCGTCCATTCGTCCAGGCGCATCTCACCGGCCTCCGCGAACGTCCGGCCGATGACTTCCTCCGCCGCCTCGTTGTAGAAGACGAGGCGGCCCTCGGCGTCCGCGATCAAAGTCGGCGTGGCCAGGTTGGACGCGACCTCGCGGGCGAGGATGAGCACGAGGTGCTTTTGACGTCGCTCGTTCACGGCCGAAGCCTACGCCCTCCGCGTCCGCGCCTCAGAACGATTCCCGTGAGCCGACGCCCGGATTCGAACCGGGCTCGCCTTCATTACGAGGAACAGACGAGTGAGGAACGGGTGCCGACTGGCTGGCGCAGGAGAGCACGTTCTCGCTGGAATCTGGCCGGTTTCAAGCCTCTGGGCGTGGGCGCGCGTGCCGGCTCGTACCCGGGCTGAGCTGCCCGATTCGTACCAGGGGGAGACGCCTTCGGTCTCGCCGTTCGAGATCACTCAGTCCGGTGGTTGGAGCCACCAGACCTGGTTGCGGAAGTCGTCGTCGCCCCGCCGGTCGGAGAGGAAGCCGTCGAGCGCCTCGACGAAGACACCGATCGTGCTCGCCGCTCGAGGCATCGAGCGCGGCGGCGTGTACACGAACCCCCAGTGGTCGTCGCCGCGAGCCGCAAGAGCTCGCTCGATCGGTGCAAAGTCGCCCACGTTCTCGGTCATCAGCGCCGACCGCTCCTGGATCAGCACGGCAAGGAGGGCCGGGTCAGGGAGGCCGAGCAGCTCCGCCCGTTCCTTCGCCGACGAGACGTCGTGACCTCGGACCCGCAGCCGGCGGGCGATCTCAGGCGAATAGTGCTCGTCGACGCATAGCCTCACGCGAGCACGGCTTGCTCGCCGCGCCAGAGATCCTCTTCGCGAGAAGCGAGCGCGTGGGCGCGCTCGGCAAAGACGCGTACCTCGTCCTCATAGGCTCCGTAGTAACGGGCGGCCGCCCGCACCCACGCTTCGGGAATCTCGAAGTAGGCGGCGGCCTCGGCCGCGTCGTTGCCAGAGGCTCGAAGCGTGTCGATCACGAGCCAGACGTCGAGGCGGGTTCCGGCGATCGCAGCTCGGCGTCCCGCCGGCCCGTCGCGAAAGACGATCAGAGGGTGCTCGTCCATGCGGAGCCCCTCTTCGATGTAGCGCTCTCCCAAAGCGTTGACGGTCGCCCCGGTCTCCTCCGCACGGCGCGTCAGTCGCTCGACGAGCGAGCTCGCGAGCCGGAACGAGCGATGCACCCTGTCTTGACGGCGCCGACGGGCCATGCCTCATCCCCCCTCTGTACCACAGTAAGCCACACTGTGTCACACTTGTCGAGCGAGGTCAACTCCGGTCGCCCCCGCCGCATCCTTTCGCTCCGCGAACCTCCTAGTAATCTGCCGCCACCATCTCGAGGCAACGAGGAACCTCGAGCTCATCGAACGGAAGATCGACCCCTACAAGGAAAGGCTGGGACGAACATGAGGCGGCGCAAGCTTCGAGACCTGGAGGTATCCGCCATCGGTCTGGGGTGCATGGGGATGTCCGCCTTCTACGGCTCCACCGACGAGGACGAGGGTGTCAAGACGATCCAGCGTGCCCTCGAGCTGGGCGTCGACTTCATCGACACCGCGCAGCTCTACGGCCCGCTTACGAACGAGATCCTGGTGGGGCGCGCGATCAAGGCTCGCCGCGACGAGTACGTGATCGCCACGAAGTTCAATCGCCGTATGGACGACGTCGCCCCGGGGGACATGGCGGGCGTCGGGCCGCAAGACGGCTCCGCCGCCCACGTGCGCACGTCGATCGAGGGGTCGCTCGTGCGGCTCGGGACCGACTACATCGACCTCTACTACCAGCACCGCGTCGATCCCAAGGTACCCATCGAAGAAACCGTGGGAGCGATGGCGGTCCTGGTCGAGGAGGGCAAGGTCCGCCACATCGGCCTGAGCGAGGCTGCGCCGGAGACGATCCGCCGGGCGAACGCCGTCCACCCGATCACTGCGGTGCAGTCGGAGTACTCGCTGTGGACTCGCGACCCGGAGGCCGAGGTGCTGCCGACCTGCCGCGCGCTCGGGATCGGCTTCGTCCCGTACTCGCCGCTCGGACGCGGGTTCCTCGCGGGTCGGTTCACGTCGCCCGACGAGCTCGACGAAGACGACTTCCGGCGCAGCGGCCCACGCTTCACCGGCGAGAACCTCGAGGCGAACCTGAAGCTCGCGGCAAAGGTCAAGGAGATCGCGGCCGAGAAGGGCGTGACGCCGGCACAGCTCGCGATCGCCTGGGTGTTGGCACAGGGCGGCGACCTCGTTCCCATCCCGGGCACGAAGCGCCGCGCCTACCTCGAGCAGAACGCCGGTGCGGTCGACGTCGAGCTGACGCGAGAAGAGCTGGCGCGCATCGATGCAGAGCTTCCCGAAGCCGCCGGCGCGCGCTACAACGAGGCCGGGATGGCGGCCGTGAACCTCTAGGCCCCTCCGGCAAGAGGGCAGTCCCGGCTGGGCGGATTTCCGAGGCACGACCACTCCACACTGGGTAGGCTTCGACCAGCCCGAACGAAGGAGAAACTATGGAAACTGGCCCCGTCGACGTCTACATCATCGGCTTCCCCGGCAACAAGTTCACGGGCCGGATAGCACCCGCGATCCGAGAGCTCGTGGACAACGGGACGATCCGCGTGCTCGACCTGCTCTTCGTGATGAAGGACGCGGACGGCGTCGTGACGACGCTCGCGATCGAGGATCTCGACCAGGAAGGCGCCGCGTTCGCGGAGCTCGACATCACCGAGCCCGGTTCGCTCAACGAGGAAGATGCCGACGAGGTCAGCGACGACCTGCCCGCCAACAGCTCGGCGCTGCTGGTCGCGTTCGAGAACGTGTGGGCCAGGAAGGTGGTCTCGGCGCTCGAGGCCGCCGATGCCGTGCTGATCGACTCGATCCGAATCCCCGCCGAGGTCGTGAAGGCCGCGCTTGCGGCCGAGTAAAGCGTTCACCACCGAAGAACAGGAGACGAAATGGGACTAGTGCGCATGGCGGCAAGGACCGCCGTCGTCGCCGGGACCGCGACCGCCGTGTCCGGCCGCGTGGCGCGCCGGCAGAACGCGCGGTATGCAGAGCAGGACCAGGCGGCATACGACCAGCAGATGGCGCAACAGCCGGCCGAACCGGCCCAGCAGGCTCCGCCCGCGGACGACCAGGCGGCGCAACTGCAGAACCTGGCCGACCTCCACAGCCAGGGAGTGCTCACCGACGAGGAGTTCGCCGCCGCGAAGGCGAAGCTTCTGGGAATCTAGCGCGGGCGGCTTTTCCGGGCCACGTTGGGCCAGGTCGAGGCGTACACCAGGCTGGCAGGGGTCTATGACGAGATCGTCGTCGATCCCTGCCATGGCGCCTGGGCGTCCTTCCTCCACGAGCTCTGGAGCGATGACGAGCACGGCGTGCACAACGTGCTCGACGTCTGCTGCGGCACCGGGCTGCTCACAGCCGAACTCGCTGCGTTGGGATACCAGGTGGTCGGCCTTGATAGTTCCGAGGCGATGCTCGCCCGCGCCCGGCGACGGCTTCGGTCGGAGGTGCGGCTCGTCCGATCGACGCTTCCGGCACTGGCCGTCACCGGCGACTACGACGCCGCGGTCTGCACCTTCGACGGCCTGAACTACCTCACTCTGGCCGATCTCCGCTCGACGCTCGCCGCCCTATCCGTTCGCATCCGCCCGGCCGGATGGCTCGTCTTCGACGTGCACACGGACGCGATGATGGCGTTCACGGTCTCCCGACCCGTCGTTCATGGCGAGGAGGGCGAGCACCGGTTCGTGATCGAGAGCGTCGTCGACACTCGCACGCGTACCTGCGAAACCCGCATCGAGGTCGCTCCGCTGGACGGCGGCGGCGCCTTCAGCGAGCGCCACCGGCAGCACTTCCATCGGGCCGCCGACATGCGATCGTCGCTCGTCGACGCGGGATTCGAAGTGACGGCGGTCAGGGACGGCTACTCCGAGCGGCCGGCCGACGCCTCGGCTCTGAGCGCGACCTGGATCGCGCGCCGTGCTTCGGGGCGGCCCGGGTAGGGTGCGCAGGATGAGCACGAGCGGACGGCCCTGCACCATCTGCGGCGCCCCGGCGTCCCCTACCGGTAACTCTCGGATGTTCGGGCGGTACTGCGAGTACCGCTGCGAGCGCGGCCACACGTTCTCGAGCTGGTCTGTGCCGACGCCGCCGGTGCGGCGCCCAAAGGACGGCTCGTAGGATCCGCCGCTTTCGACGAGGACGGAACCTACGACCGACAACCCGTCTCGACCCCCTTAGGGTTCGCAGGCGCGAGGGGCGCGATCCCGCTCGAATACGGAGAGCCGACGCCCGGACTCGAACCGGGGACCCCTTCATTACGAGTTTCGAGCGGCTGTCACCACCAGTCACCAGGAGTCACCTCAGGTCACTCGCTATGCCGGTTCGCCGGGACTGGAGATGACCCACGGTGACTCAGGATGACAAGCTCGTAGACTCCTGGTGAACCTCGAGCTCGTTGTCGCGGGAGACAGCGCGACCGTGAGCGCCCACAGGACGCCGACGCAACCCGCCACCGTCCCGCAACCTTCCTTGCTTGGATCTCGCACCCGTTTCAGCGACGATTCCGCGCTCCCTCGCTCATCTCAAGCCCGTGTAGCCGCGCGATCTCGCGGTTGCGCTTCTCGGCCTCCAAGGCGTGACGGACATTCCGTCGGATATACGGTCGGGCGATTCTTCTGCCAAGGAGGATGATGGCGACCAGCACGGTCGATACCCCGACGACGACCCGCCAGTCCCTCCCGTCAAGAAGCGCCCAGACTGCCAACAAGGCGAGG
>DATBJE010000017.1:0-4559 GCA_036556565.1 Gaiellaceae bacterium | reverse complement strand
AGCTCGCGGCCGAACTGGGGCTCTCGCCGGGGCGGGCTATACTCGAATCCCGGCTCGAACGAGCCGCGCCGACGTAGCTCAGCTGGTAGAGCACTTCACTCGTAATGAAGGGGTCCCCGGTTCGAGTCCGGGCGTCGGCTCTAAAAGTCCTGCAAATCAGCCACTTGTGTTCTCTGTCTAGGAGACACGTGAAGTGTTCCAAGCTGGGCTGGGCCTTCGTAAGAGCTGATTCTGCTCGTTTTCGCCTCGTCCGCCCCGTGGTTCGTGGAGGTTTACCAGACGTCTACGGGACATCCGGATGGGGTCGGACCTCGTTCGGGCCGGAGGGGCGTGTTCGCGGTGACTAACCGGGCTTAGGCTCGCGCTGGTTGGTTGGCACTCGTGTCGAGTGGCCGGCGCGGGATCACGGTCGCGGCGCTTGGCAGGAACGAGAGGATAGGGGCGCGGAGCTCGAGGGGCCCGCGTCCCCCTAGGTTCTCCAGTAGCTCCTGGTGAAGAGGACGAGGATGGGGATGAGCTCGAGCCGTCCGAGCCACATGAGTGCGGTGAGTGTGATCTTGGAGGCGTCGCTGAAGGGGTCGAAGGAGCCCATCGGCCCGGCGAAGCCGAAGCCCGGGCCGACGCTGGCGAGGGTGGTGGCTGTTGCGGCGATCGCCTGGAACGCGGTGAGGGGTACGTCGGCCCGGGCGGACTCGACGAGAATGACGAGCGCGCCGACGGCGGCGATTCCGACGTAGAGGAAGGCGAAGACGACGATGGCGCGCAACGCTTGTTCGCTGACAGGCGTGCCGCTGACGCGGACGGGCGCGACGAGCTCGGGGTGGATCGTCTGGTCGATCTCGCGGCGGAGCATCTTGGCGATGAGCACATGTCGGGCGAGCTTGATCCCGCCGGCGGTGGAGCCGGCGGATGCGCTGGCGAGCATGCCGCCGACGAGTACGAACGTGGTGAGTACGGTCCATTGGTTGAAGTCCGCGTTGGCGTAGCCGGTCGTGGTGAAGATCGAGACGGTGTTGAAGACCGCCTGGCGGACTGCGGCCTCGCCGGTGGCGATGCGCTCGCTCGCGATGTCGGTGAGGACGATGAGCGATGCTGCCGCGAGCAGGAGCAGGTAGACGCGGAACTCGTCGTCGCGCACGAAGGAGACGGGTCTGCGCCGCATGATGGCGAGGTAGAGGAGGGCGAAGCTGGTGCCTCCGAGGATCATGAAGGGCACGATCGCCCATTGGCTGGCGGCGCCGAACTCCTCGAGGGAGCGGGCGCGCGGGGAGAAGCCTCCGGTGGGGATGGTCGTGAACGCGTGCGCGACGGCGTCGAAGAAGCTCATGCGCGCGTCGATGTCCGTCCAGGCGAGGAGCGAGAGGACGGCGATCTCGGCGGCGGTCAGGCCGACGTAGAGGAGGAGGAAGCGCCTGGCGGTGTCGCGGATGGTGGCCGGGAAGGTGGCGAGCTCCGGGCCGGGCGTTTCGGCCTTGAAGAGCGCTTGGCGGCCGCCGACGCGCAGGCGCGGCAGGATCGCGAGGGCGAGCACGATGATGCCCATGCCGCCGACCCACTGGGTGAACTGGCGCCACATGAGGAGTGAGTTGCTGAGCGCGGGGATGTCGGTGAGAACGCTCGAGCCGGTTGTGGTGAACCCGGACATCGACTCGAAGAGGGCGTCGACGGGGCTCGCGAGCTGCTCCTCGCCGGAGAGTAGGTAGGGGAGCGACCCGAAGACGGCGACGAGCAGCCAGAGCAGGGAGACGACGAGGTAGCCCTCGCGGGCACCGACTTGCTCCTTGCCGCTGGTCGTCCGCTCGAGCGCGAGGCCGACGGCGGCGGCGGCGATGCCGGCTAGCACGAACGGCCAGACGGATTCGCCGTAGGCGAGGGCGACGGCGGTGGGGAAGAGGAACGCGAGGGCGAACCACTTGACGAGCGCGCCGATGAGGTTGAGGGCTGCGCTGAGATTGACGGCGATCGTCCACCGCGAGACGCGCGGGACCAGCGCGAGCGGCGGACGCATGCTTCCGTCCTAGCGCCTGGGTGCGGGCGCGGCGCTCCTCCTGACGGAATCTCTACGCCGCGGGCTTGAGTCTTGATGCTTCGCTAACGCTCGCCAGGCTCGAAGCGATGGCCCATTCTCGCCTCGGTGATGAAGTAGCGGGGCCTGACAGGGTCGGGCTCGAGCTTCTTCCGGATCTGCGCCATGAACACGCGGAGGTAGTTCGTCTCCTTCTCGTACTGCGGTCCCCAGACCTCCTGAAGGAGCTGGCGCTGGGTGACGAGCTTGCCTGGGTTGCGGACAAGCGTCTCGACGATGTGCCACTCGGTCGGCGTCAGACGGACCTCGCCTCGAGCGGTCGTGACGCGCTTCGCGGCGAGGTCGACGGTGAAGTGCTCCGTCTCGACGACGGCGTCCTCTCCCTGGCCGGGCGCGCCCCGTCGCAGGGCGGCGCGTAGACGGGCGAGAAGCTCGTCCATCCCGAACGGCTTCGTTACGTAGTCGTCGGCGCCGGCGTCCAGGGCGGCGACCTTGTCGGCCTCCCTCTCTCGGACGGAGAGGACGATGATCGGGACGGAGCTCCAGCCCCGCAGGCCGCGGATCACGTCGGTGCCGTCGATTCCCGGGAGGCCGAGGTCGAGGATGACGAGGTCGGGGTGGGCGCGTCCGGCGAGGGTGAGCGCTGTCTCTCCGTTGGGTGCTAGGTCGACCTCGTACCCGCGCGCTCGGAGGTTGATGGCGAGCGCGCGGAGGATTTGCGGCTCGTCGTCGACGACCAGGATCCTGGTCATTCGGCTGCCCGTAGCCGCACGACGAAGGTGAGGCCGCCGCCGGGGGTGTCCTCGACTTCGATCTCGCCGCCCATCGCCTCGACGAACCCCTTGGCGACGGCGAGGCCGAGTCCGACGCCCTCGCCTTGGGCCGAGTCCCCGAGTCGCTGGAAGGGCAGGAAGAGGCGCTCGCGTTCCGCCGGCGGCACGCCTGGCCCGCGGTCGGTGACGCGGACGTCGACGAGACCGTCGATCGCGCCGGCGGTGACGCGCGTAGGCGTGTCGGGTGGCGAATAGCGGAGCGCGTTCTGGATTAGGTTGGCGAGGGCGCGCTCGAGCAGGCCGGGGTCGGCGAGCACGCGCGGAAGGGCTTCCGAGACCTCGAGATGGACGGATTCGTCGTCGGCGCCGAGACTGCGAAGAGCGGCCGGGAGCACTTCCTCGAGCCCGACCGGTGTGGCGCTGATCTCGAGTCCGCCTGCTTGGAGTCGGCTCATGTCGAGGAGGTTGCCGACCAGCGAGTTGAGGCGGTCGGTCTCCTCGTCGATCGTCGCCAGAAACTCCCGCCGCGCCTCGGGCGTCCACTCGACGTCTTGCTGGAGCAGGCTCGTGACCGATGCCTTGATCGCGGCGATCGGTGTGCGCAGATCGTGGGAGACGGCGGAGAGGATCGCCGCCCGGAGCTCGCTGGCCGCGGAGAGCGTTCCGGCCGCCTTGACCTCGGCTTCGAGCTCGCCGAGGTGGATCGAGGCCGTGATCTCCCTCGCAAAGGCGTCGAGCACGGGCCGATCTTCGCCGCGGACCGGCGGGCCCGTGAGCGCGAGGACGTGTTCGTCGTCGAGCTCGACCTGGGCGTCGCCGGTCTCGGGGCGCTCCGGGTAGCGGGAGCCGCTCGCGGACTCGATGCGCCAACCGCCGTCGGAGCGGCCGAGGACCGCAGCCCCCTCGAGCCCGAGAAGGCGGCAGAGCCCTTCCAGGAGTGCGCCCACCGTCGAGGAGCCGCCGAGGCGCGCCAGTGCCTCGGCCTCGGCGCGGGCGCGGGCGCCTTCGGCTGCGCGCTGGGTGGCAAGCGCCACGAAGCTCGAGACGATCGCCCCGACGGCGAGGAAGACGAAGAGCGCGAGCACGTCCTCGGCCTCGGCGATCGTGAACGTGTGGTGGGGATTGATGAAGAACCAGTTGACAAGCAGGAAGCCGCCCAGAGCGCCCGCGACCCCGGGCCAGAGCCCGCCGACGGCGGCGACGGCGGCGATCAGGAGGAGGAAGAGGAGCATGACGCTCGGCAGCTCGAGCTGATCCCGAAGCTGGGCGAGGACGAGCGTTAGGAGCGGGAGCCCTGCCGCGGCGAGCAGCCAGCCGAGCGCTTGACGCCTTCGCGGCAGTGCCCGGGGGCGGCGGGCGCGAGGGACGACGAAGGCGTCCTCGGAGTGGGCTTCGGGATGGCTGATGACGTGAACGTCGATCGCAGTGCCGGAGTCGCGGATCACCCGGCCGATCACGGAGCCGCGCGTGAGCCGTTGCCAACGCGAGCGCCGGGTCGCGCCCATGACGATCTGGGTGGCGTTCAGCGAGCGCGCGGCGTCGAGGAGAGCCTCGCTGATGTCGGCACCCGCGACCTCGTGGTAGGTGCCGCCGAGCTCCTCGACGAGCTCGCGCTGCTCGGCGAGCAGCTGCGCGGCCGGCGCCGCGAGCCCGTCCTGGGGGACGACGTGAACGGCGACGAGGTCTCCTTTCGAGCGCTGCGCGATGCGGGCGGCACGGCGGACGAGCCGCTCGCCGTCGCTCGAGCCGGTGAGCGCGAC
>DATBJE010000016.1:0-4085 GCA_036556565.1 Gaiellaceae bacterium | reverse complement strand
GCGAAGCTCGGGTCGGTGACGACCTCCTGGTACCCGGTCATGGCGGTCGTGAAGACCGCCTCGCCGTGCGCGACGCCGAGCGCCCCGACCGACCGGCCGCGGAAGACCGTCCCGTCCTCGAGGACGAGGAAGCCGCTCATGCGGCGAACACCAGCTTGCCGGCCGCGACCGTCTGGACGACCTTCCCGTGGAGCTTCGAGCCGATGAGCCAGGAGTTCGTCGAGCGCGAGCGGAACGAGCCCTCGTCCACGTGCCAGACCGCCTCGAGGTCGAGGAGGACGAGGTTCGCCGGGGCGCCGACGGCGATCGTCGGCGGCTCGATCCCGTAGATCCGGGCCGGCCCCGCGCTCATGCGCTCGAGGATGGTCGCCAGCGGGATGACTCCGGGCTCGACGAGCTGCGTGTACAGCGCCGAGAAGGCGGTCTCGAGCCCGGTCACGCCGAAGGGCGCGTCCTCGAAGGGGACCTCCTTCTCGTGCCTCGCGTGCGGCGCGTGGTCGGTGGCGATCGCCTCGATCGTCCCGTCCCGGACGGCCTCGATCAGCGCAGCCCGGTCCTCCTCCGCCCGCAGCGGCGGGTTCATCTTCACGTTGGGGTCGAGGCTTCGCACGGCCTCGTCGGTGAGGCAGAGGTGGTGCGGCGTCGCCTCGGCGCTCGCGCGGACGCCCGCGTCCCGTGCGCGGCGCAGCTCCTCGACGGACTCCCGCGCCGAGAGGTGCAACAGGTGCAGCGGTCGCTGCTCGTACGCGGCGAGCGCCAGGTCGCGGCCGACCATGACGCTCTCGGCCACGGAGGGGTAGCCGCCGAAGCCGATCTCGGCGGACACGCGCCCCTCGTGCACGTGGCCGCCGCGCGAGAGCGTCGGCTCCTCGCAGTGGACGGCGACCGGAGGCCCCGCGGCCGCGCTGTACTGGAGCGCGCGGCGGATCAGGCCCGGCGCGACGACGGGGCGCCCGTCGTCGGTGAACCCGGCGGCTCCGCGCTCGGCGAGCTCGACCATCTCGGTGAGCTCCGCGCCCTCCTGGCCCTTCGTGATCGCGGCGAGGAAGCCGATGGGCACGTCGGCTTCCGCCTGCGCGCGCTCGGCGAGCGCCCCGAGCACCGCCGCAGAGTCGACGACGGGGTCGGTGTTGGGCATGGCGAGAACGGCGCAGTACCCGCCTGCGGCGGCGGCGCGGGCGCCGGAGCCGAGGTCCTCCTCGTCCTCGCGCCCGGGCGTGCGCAGATGGACGTGCGGATCGACGAACGCCGGGGCGAGCACCTTGCCGTTGCCGCCCGACGAGGGCTCGATGCGGGCGACGACGCCCTTCTCGACGGTGACGGTCAGCGTCTCGTCGATCCCCTGCGCCGGATCGACGACCCGAACCGCCTCGAAGGTGAGCGAGTCCTTGCGGCCGTTTCGCGCATAGAGCATCACGCCACCTCCTCGATCTCCGCGACCTTGACCTCGACGGGCCCCTGCGTCAGGAGGTCGTAGAGAACGGCCATGCGGACGACGAGACCGCTTCGCACCTGTCGCTCGACGAGCGACTCGGCGGCGTCGGCCACGGCCGCGTCGATCTCGACGCCGCGGTTCATCGGCCCCGGGTGCATGACCTTCTGCCCGGGCCGCAGGCGCTCCGGCGTCACGCCCCACCGGGCGGTGTACTCGCGCAGGCTCGGGACGTAGTTCGCGCCCTCGAGCATGCGCTCCCGCTGCATCCGGAGGACGTAGACGACGTCGGCCTCCTTGATGTCTCCGATGTCGTACGAGATCTCGCAGCCCATTCCGTCGATCCCGCGCGGGATCAGCGGCGGCGGGCCGACGAGCGTCACCCGCGCGCCCATGAGGACGAGCGCCTGGATGTTGGAGCGCGCGACGCGCGAATGGAGGACGTCGCCGACGATGGCGACGTGGAGGCCCTCGATCCCGCCCAGCTCCTCGTCCAGCGTGTACAGGTCGAGGAGCGCCTGGGTCGGGTGCTGGTGCTTGCCGTCGCCCGCGTTGACGACGTGCGCGTCGGTGAAGCGGGCAGCGAGGTGCGGCGCTCCGATCTCCGCGTGCCTGATGACGATCACGTCCGGGTCGTATGCGCCGATCGTGAGCAGCGTGTCCTTGAGGGACTCGCCCTTGTCGACCGCCGAGCCGGACGACTTGATCGACATCACGTCCGCCGACAGCCGCTTCGCGGCGAGCTCGAAGCTCGACGACGTGCGCGTGGACGACTCGAAGAAAAGGTTGACGACCGTGCGGCCGCGCAGCGTCGGCAGCTTCTTCACGTCACGTTCGAGCGAGCGCGCGAACGTGCGCGAGAGCGCCAGGAGCCGCTCGACATCCTCCCGCTCGAGGTCGGCGATCGAGATCAGGTGCCGGCGGGCGGGGGTCTTCGGCGGCAGGAGCTCGCTGCGGAGCAGTGGTCGGACGTCTGCCATGGGCTTCCTCACTTTCCGGGGGTTCCTCGGGTTGGGACGAGCAGGACGCGGTCGACCTCGTCGACCTCGAGAAGCTGCACCTGCACCCGCTCGTCGGGAGCGGTCGGCAGGTTCTTGCCGACGTAGTCGGGGCGGATCGGGAGCTCGCGGTGGCCGCGGTCGACGAGCACGGCGAGCTGCACGCGTGCGGGGCGCCCGTAGTCGAAGAGTGCGTCGATCGCCGCGCGAATCGTGCGGCCCGTGTAGAGGACGTCGTCGCAGAGAACGCAGGTCATCCCCTCGAGTGGGAAGTCGAGGCGCGTCGCGCGGACGACCGGCTGGGGATGGAGCGGCGCGCCGCCGTCGCGCACGTGGACGTCGTCGCGGTGGAACGTGATGTCCAGCGTGCCGAGGGCGATCTTGCGGCCGGTGAACTCCTCGATCAGGCGGCGGACCCGCTGCGCGACGGGAACGCCCCGCGTGTGGATCCCGACGAGGGCGGTGCGCTCGAGGTCGGGGTTGCGCTCGACGATCTCGTGCGCGATGCGGGCCATCGTGCGCCGAAGCGCCTCTCCGTCCAGCAACAGCCTGTCCGCCTGGGCGGGCGCAGCCACGATCCACTCCTTTCCGGCCTCACAGGACCGAGTTAAAGGTGCGGCGGGAAGGCTAGCTTCCCGGGCGGACGGCGTCCAGCGGCTCCTGGGGAGCCGCCGGCAGGCCGGCGACGACGAACGCCCATTCGAGCTGCGACTCGATCTCCGCCGGGAGCTCGCGCTCCGCGCGGGCGAGCCCGGCCGCGAGCGCCTCGTCGTCGAGCAGTCGGAGCGTCGAGATGTACCGGCCGCGGATGCGCTCCAGCGCCTCCTCGCGGTCGAGGCGCGTCTCCTGCCGCAGGCGCCGCATGCTCACCGAGGAGAACCCGGCGGCGGCGAGCTCGTCGGCGAGCTGCTGCGGCGGCGGGAACCGCCTCCGGTCGATCTCCGCGACCTCCGGGAAGACCTGGGTGAGCCAGAACCACTCGAAGTGCTCCGGCGCGAACGTGGCGATGACGGCCCGACCACCCGGGCGGAGGACCCGCGCCAGCTCCGGCAGGGCCCGCGGGCGGTCGACGAGGTGCACGACGAGGCGGAGCACGGTCCGCTCGAACCACGCGTCCTTGAACGGAAGCGCCTCGGCCCGCCCGAGCTTGAAGCCGACCCGCTTTCCGGCACGGGCCCGCGCACGGGCGAGCATCTCGGGCGACGCGTCCACCCCCCACACCCGAGCTCCTCGCTGCGCGAGCGCATCGGCGAGGAGGCCCGTCCCGCAGCCCACGTCGAGGACCCGCCGTCCCGCCAGGTCGCCGTCGGCGACGAGGACGTCCAGGACCTCCCACCAGTTGTCGTCGACCGGGCGGAGCCGGTCGTAGGTCTCGGCGAGCGGCCCGAAGTCGGGCGCCTCAGCGCCCGCCAATGAGCTCGTCAGGGTCCGTCATCGCCTCGATGGCGTGCTGGGCAGCCTCGAGCGAGTCCTCGGGGACGAGGACTCGCTGCGGCGGGTCATCGAGGGCCGCGGGATGCTGCTCGACCGCCGGGTGAAGCTCCGACGGGATCCCCGCCGAGTGCAGGATCGTCTGGATCTCCTCCGCCTCCGCGAGGTCTCCCGCGACCTTCACCTGCACCATGCCCGCCATGCGGCTCGGACTCCTCTCGCGT
>DATBJE010000015.1:0-7002 GCA_036556565.1 Gaiellaceae bacterium | reverse complement strand
GTGGGGAGCACCTTCGTCGACGGCCTCGGCGTGGGGGACGTGCGCGACGTCGCCCTCCGCGACCGGCGCCACCTCTCGGAGGACGGCGTCCTCATCGTCGTCGCCACCGTCGGCTCGCAGAACGGCCGCGAGATCGCCGCGCCCGAGGTCATCTCGCGCGGCTTCGCCGAGACGGACTCGCTCCTCGAGGAGGCCCGGCGCGAGGCCGAGCGGACGATCGAGGAGTGCATGGAGCAGAACGTGACCGAGCTGAAGCTCCTCCAGGCGCACATCCACGACAACGTCGGGAAGCTCGTCTCGGACCGCACCGGCCGCCGGCCGATGATCCTGCCCGTCGTCGTCGAGGTCTAGCCGGGCGCCTGACCCCAGCGGAAGCCGGTCGGGCTCGGCTGGGGGTCGAGCGGGCTCTCGGGGAGCCCCGGGGGCGGGTCGAGGCGGTTGATGTTGTACGCCGCGGGGGCGACGTCGTTCGGCGTCGACGGGTGGAAGAGCGAGGCGAGGTGCTGGATCTGGCCGCGGCCCGGCCCGAGCTCCCACTGGCCGCCGCCGTAGATCGCGATCCCGCGCTCGTCGCAGTAGTCGTAGCCGTCGAAGAGCCGCCGGACGCTCCCGAAGCGCGACGGCTTGAAGTTGATGGTCTGCGGCGGGAAGGGGAGGCCCTCGATGTCGCCGACGGAGTGGATGGGGGCGTCCCACGTGACCCGGGCGCGGTACGGCGCGAGGACGGCGTCCGTCTCGTCGTTCAGGTCGGGGTCCTCGATCCAGGCCTCGGGAAACCCCTCGGCGACCATGCTGTAGAGCGCCGGGTCGCCAGGCTGGTCGACGACGGTGCCCTTGTAGGCGCCCTTCAGGTCGACGGTGTCGACCGCCCCGGTCGCGCCCAGCGTGTCCACGAGCGCCTCGTCCCACTCGCTCGTGGGGTCGAGCTTGAAGCGGAGCCGCGGATAGCGCTCGAGCAGCAGGGGAACCGGGTCGGGCGCGGGCGGGCTCTCGATCCGGAGGGACATCACGAACGTCACCGGCTGCGCCGCGCGGCCGACGGCCTCGGCGAGCGAGAGGCCCGCCTGCCTGAGGGCGAGGTCGAGCGCCGCGCTCTCGTACGCCCAGCGGCGGTAGTCGAGGAACGCCGACATGTCCGGCGGCGAGCGGAAGAGCGAGAGCCCCTCGAGCAGCTCCGAGAACGAGTCGAGGGTGTGACTGCCGGCGAGCGGCAGCGTCGGGCCGTCCTCCTGGAGCGCGCGCTGATCCTCGCCGGCGTACGTGACGTCCTCGCCGACGCCCTCGTGCCCGCCGCCCTCGAGGTGGATCACCGTCGTGAGCCGCGTGAAGTCGTGCGAGGCCTGCACCTCGAGGCCCTCGAGCCGGTAGCTCTCGATCTCGAGCGGCAGGTCGCGGACGTGGTCGTAGAGCGCCATCCCCCGGGAACGGTACGTGTTGCCGCGGACTTGGTGTACTAGTTAGAGCAACATGACCGAGATGACGGCGACCGGCTGGGCGGGGCTCATGGCCTCCTACGGCGTCTCCGCGGGGACGACCTCACGCCTGGTCCGCTCGTTGACCGCGAGCGAGGTGGCCGGCCTCGCGTTCTGCCGGCTCCTCGAGCGATGGGCCCGCGGCGAGCCCGACCCGTGCACGCCCGAGCGCCGCCAGGCCGCCTTCCGCCGCGCGGCCGAGCGGGCCGAGACGGCCCTGACGGGCCTCGAGGGACCGCTGGGCCGCTTCCTCCTCGAGCTCGAGCCCCGGGGCGCCGAGGGCCGCTCGTGGTACGGCGAGCCCGGGGCGGGGGAGGTCGTCGAGTGGGACGCCGTCCTCAAGCGGGCCGGCGTCGCGGCGGCGCCGCACCGCGTCGCGCACGCCTACCTGGAGCTCGCCGTCCTCGTCCGGGCGCTCGAGGGCCTGGCCGACTCGGCACGGCTGCAGTCCGCGCCGGACCGGGACTCGCTCTGGGCCGGGCTCTTCGACCTGCGCGAGAACCTGCTCGACGGCGCCCTCGACGACCTGCGAGCGCTTGCCGCCTAGGCCCTGGCTCACCGTCGTCGGCTCGATCAATCTCGACTTCGTCACGCAGTGCGAGCGGTTGCCCAAGCCAGGCGAAACCGTCACAGGCGCTGAATTCAACCTCGTCCCCGGAGGCAAGGGAGCGAATCAAGCTCTCGCGGCGAAACGACTCGGCGCCTACGTCGGCATCGTCGGCTGCATCGGAGAGGACTGGATGGCGGACCAAGCGCTCCAGTACCTGACGGCCGAACGCGTCGACCTGGACATCTCCGTCGCCAACCACGGCGAGCCGACTGGAGTCGCCGTGATCCTGGTCGACCGCGAAGGCGAGAATCAGATCGTCGTTGCGCCAGGGGCCAACCTCCTCGTTATCCCAGAGCAGATCGGCTTCCCGGAGCACGCCGTGCTCTGCCAGCTCGAGATTCCCATCGAGACGGTCGTCGCGGCCGCGGAGCGAGCGCAAGGATTCTTCTGCCTGAACGCCGCTCCAGCCTTGCCGGTGCCCGCCGAGGTGCTCGGGCGCGCCGACCTCGTCGTCGTCAACCGCTACGAGCTCGACGCGCTCACCGAGATGCCCCGGGTCGTCGCGCTCACGCTCGGCGCGGAAGGCGCGGCCATCCTCGAGGACGGGGAGGAGGTTCTCCGGGCGGCGCCGCCGCGAGTCGACGCCGTGGACGGGACGGCCGCGGGCGACGCGTTCACCGCCTGCCTGGTCGTCTCCCTGCTCGAGGGCCGCGATCGCGAGGAGGCGCTCCGGCGCGCCTGCGCGGCCGGCGCGATCGCCGCCTCGCGGCCGGGAGCGCAACCGTCGCTCCCCACCGCCGACGAGGTCGACGCGATACTGCGCGCGTGAGCGAGCCCACGCCGATCCTCATCGACTGCGACCCCGGCCACGACGACGCGATCGCCCTCCTGCTCGCCCTCGCGAGCCCGGAGGTCGAGCTCCTCGGCGTCACGACCGTCGCCGGGAACCAGACGCTCGCGAAGACGACCGCCAACGCCCTGCGCGTGCTCGAGTTCGTCGGCCGGTCGGACGTCCCGGTCGCAGCCGGCGCCGACCGACCGCTCTCGCGGGAGCTCACCGACGCCGCCCACGTGCACGGCGAGTCGGGGCTCGACGGCCCCGCGCTCCCGCCGCCGCAGGGCGCGCCGGTCGACGAGCACGCGGTCGACTTCCTCGCCCGCTCGGCGCTCGGCTCGGAGCGGCCCGTCACCCTCGTCCCGGTCGGCCCGCTCACGAACATCGCGCTCCTCCTCGCGCGCCACCCCGAGGTGGTCGAGGCGGTCGAGCGAATCGTCCTCATGGGCGGCGCCGTCGCCGAGGGGAACACGACGCCGGCGGCGGAGTTCAACATCTGGGCCGACCCGGAGGCGGCGCGGCGCGTGTTCTCGAGCGGCCTGCCCGTGACGATGATCGGGCTCGACGTGACGCACGAGGCGCTGATGACCGAGACGCACGCCGAGCGGCTCAGGTCGTCCGGCGCCGCAGGCCGCATGGTCGCCGAGCTGTACGACTTCTTCAAGGGGTTCCACGCCGAGACGTACGGCTTCGACGGCGCGCCGATCCACGATGCCGTCGCCGTGGCCCAGGTGATCCGGCCGGGAATCGTCGAGACGGCGCACCGCCGCGTCGACGTCGACTGCGAGTCGGAGCTCTGTCGCGGACGCACCGTGGTGGACCTCTGGCGGCGCACGGATCGGGAGCCGAATGCGGACGTCGCCGTCGGGATCGACGGGGACGCCTTCCTCGAGCTTCTCTACGAACGCATCGCGTCGCTCTGACACGTCCTTCCAAGTAACAGTCTGTTACTTGTCGGGCAGGGAGGATGGGCGCTCTCGCCCGCGAACAGCTGTGCATGGCGCGGAAGCGTCCAGCTCGCCTTCGCCCGAAGTCGCCCGCGCGCGTGCGCAAGGCCAAGCGCGCCCGCCGGCAGCGGGGCCACCAGCACCACGAGCTCCTCGGGCTCGGGCTGCTCTGCGCCGGGCTCTTCCTCGCGTTCGTCACGTGGATCGAGGGAAACGGCGGCGTCATCGGGACGACGCTCGCCGACTGGCTCGACGCCGCCCTCGGCATGGCGCGGATCGGCGTGCCCGTCGTCCTCATCATCCTCGGCGCGCTGTTCGTCGCGCGCGCGTCCCTCGTGGACGTGAAGCCGTTCCGGACCGGCCTCGTGCTCCTCTGCGTCGGTGCCATGACGCTCCTCGGGGAGGAGCGCGGCGGCGCGATCGGGAGCGCGCTCGAATCGGTCTTCGGCCGACTCCTGGGCGGCACCGGCATGTTCATCCTCGGCCTCTTCCTCTGCTGGGCCGGGGCGCTGCTCCTCACGGGCGCGTCGCTCGGGGCCATGCTGCAGCGCTCGGCCCGCGTCGCGCGCGACACTGCCTCGGCCGCGCGCCGCAGGGTCGACGCCGTTCGCCCCTCCGCCGACGACCTGCCCGCCGCGCCGCTGCCGGACCTCACCACGAACGGGCACGCGGTTCCGACGCCGCTCGTGGACGGCGAGCAGGCCTATCCCGACGTCGTCGGCGACGCAGCGCCGCAGCAGCCCGTGCTCGTCGACCAGCTCGCCGAGCCCCTCGAGACGGAACCGGACACCAAGGTGAGCTCGATGCCGTCGATGTTCGATCCCCCGACGAGCGAGCACGCCGACTACGAGCTGCCCGACCCCGGCGTGCTCCGGCGCTCGCGGCCGCACGACGGCCAGCCGGCGAAGGCCGCCGAGCGGACAGCCGAGGCGCTCCTCCAGGCCCTCCAGAACTTCGGGATCGACGCGACCCTCGTGGGGCAGGTCGTGGGCCCCCGGGTGACGCGCTACGAGCTCCAGCTGGCGCCCGGCACGAAGGTGGGGAAGGTTTCCGCCCTCAAGGACGACCTCGCCTACGCCCTCGCGACGACGGAGATCCGCATCCTCGCGCCCATCCCCGGCAAGCAGGCCGTCGGCGTCGAGGTCCCCAACCTCGCCCCGAACATCGTCACGCTCGGCGACATCTTCGACGAGCTCCCCTCGTCGGCGAGCCCGCTCTCGATCTGGCTGGGAAAGGACATCTCGGGCACGTCGGTCTCGGCCGACCTCGCCCGCATGCCGCACATCCTCATCGCGGGCACGACCGGCTCGGGAAAGTCCGGCTGCATCAACACGATGCTCTGCTCGGTGCTCCTGCGCGCAACGCCCGACGAGGTGCGCATGATCCTCGTCGACCCCAAGCGCGTCGAGCTGGGGCTGTACGAGTCGATCCCGCACCTCCTGACCCCGGTCGTCTCGAGCCCGAAGGTCGCCTCGGCAGTGCTCGCGAACGTCCTCACCGAGATGGAGCGCCGCTACGAGCAGATGAGCCTCGCCCGCGCCCGCAACCTCCCGGAGCTCAACCGCGCGCTCCGCAAGCGCGGCGACCAGACGCTGCCGTACCTCCTCGTCGTCATCGACGAGCTGGCCGACCTGATGATGGTGTCGCCCCAGGAGGTCGAGGACGCCGTCATCCGCCTCGCCCAGAAGTCGCGCGCCGTCGGGATCCACCTCGTCCTGGCGACGCAGCGCCCCTCGGTGGACGTCATCACCGGGATGATCAAGGCGAACGTCCCCTCGCGGATCGCCTTCGCCGTCTCGAGCCAGACCGACAGCCGCGTCATCCTCGACACGTCCGGCGCGGAGACCCTGCTCGGCCAGGGCGACATGCTCTTCAAGCCGCTCGGCACCTCCCGGCTCCAGCGCGTCCAGGGCGCATACGTGAGCGAGGAGGAGATCGCGCTCGTCGTCGAGCAGTGCCGCGCGCAGCGCGCCCAGGAGCTCGACGAGTCGCTGCTCGCCGCGCCGGAGCCGGCGCACGCGGGCGACGAGGGAGACGAGGACTTCGACCCCGACGAGGATCCGCTCCTCGACCGCGCCATCGAGATCGTCGTGCAGACGCAGACGGCGTCGGTGTCCCTCCTCCAGCGCCGGCTGCGCGTCGGGTACACGCGGGCCGGGCGCCTGATCGACATGCTCGAGCGCCGCGGGATCATCTCCGGCTACGAGGGCTCGAAGCCCCGCCGCGTCCTCGTCGGCGAGGGCGACCTCGACCGGATCCTCGCCGACGTCGCCTCGTAGCCAGAGATCGAATCGGAATGACGCTTCGTCGACGCGGTGTCATGGGTGAGTGCGAGGCAAGGACGCAGGGAGCGCTCGTATTCGTGAATACGGGCGCGACCGAGGACGTCGCATCGCGCCGCCCAGGGCGCCGCGGCGGCACAAGGCCTTCATTTCGATTCGATCTCTAACGAACGCGCCGCTCCGACCGTCCTAGAAATGGGATGGCAGGCGGGTTAGCATCCTGCGATCCCTTCTTGACGGCATGGGCGATAGAGGAGGTTCCGTGAACGTACCACGCAAGCTGCCGTTGTTCCTCGCGGCGGTCGCAGTCCTGATCTTCACGCTCGGCGTCGCCGGGTGCGGCGGCGACGATGACGAGGGGACGCCCGCTGCCACGGGCGCGACAGACACGAGCGGCGGAGAGGCCATCAGCGTCGGCATGGTGAGCGACACCGGAGGCCTCGACGACCGCGGCTTCAACCAGTTCTCGGTGGCCGGCTTCGAGCAGGCCGAGAACGAGCTCGGGGTGACGGGTCGCGTCTACGTCTCGAACTCCGGCGACGATTACCTGCCGAACCTGACGGCTGCGGTCGACGACGGGCAGGATCTCGTGGTCGCCATCGGCTTCCTCATCCAGCCGTCGGTGGCCGAGGTCGCCGCCCAGGCGCCGGACACCATGTTCGCCGGCGTCGACCAGTTCTACGGCGAGGAGCCCGACTGCGGAGGAGACACCGGCGTGGTGTGCTCCCTGCCGAACGTCGTCGGGCTGCAGTTCCCCTCCGAGGAGGCGGGCTATCTCGCCGGCATCGTCGCGGCGATGATGACGAAGAGCGGTACCGTCTCGACCGTCGGCGGCATCAGCATCCCGCCGGTCGACAACTGGATCTCCGGCTTCCAGCAGGGTGTGATCGACACGAACCCCGACGTGAAGCTGCTC
>DATBJE010000014.1:0-14026 GCA_036556565.1 Gaiellaceae bacterium | reverse complement strand
GTTGCGGCACCGGGGGGACACGCATAGACTGATCGTTCTCGAAAGCCCCGAAAAAGCCCTGGAAATTCGCATCTCCGACGGTGCTCGTCCTCGCGTTTGACACGGCCACCGACGTGGCCACCGTGGCCCTCGTCCGAGAGGGCGAGGTTCTCGGCGAGCGCGCCTCGCGGGCCGTTCGCGTGCTCGCGGACGTCGAGGATCTCCTGCGCGACGCCGGCATCGACCCGGCGGACGTGGACGGGATCGCGGTCGGCACCGGTCCCGGGAGCTACACGGGCCTGCGCATGGGGCTCGTCACCGCGCGGACGCTCTCGATCGCGCTCGGCGTTCCCATTGCAGGCGTCTCGACGCTAGCCGCGCTGGCGGCCGGGGCGCCGGGTGCCGTGCCCGTGATCGACGGGCGGCGCCGGGAGGTCTTCACGCTCGTCGACGGCGAGCCGCGCTGCGTCGCCGCTGTCGATCTCGAGATCGAGGCCGGCCGCACGTACGTGGGGGACGGAGCGCTCCGCTACCGCGAGCCCATCGAGCACGGGGGCGGCCTCGTCCCTCCGTCCGAGGCGCCAGAGCACGTCCCCTGGGCGCGGCACCATGCGGCCCTCGCGCGCGACTTCGGCCCCCCCGAGGCGGCGGAGCCCATCTACCTGCGCCTCCCGGACGCGGAGAAGGCACTCTCGCGATGATCGACGTCCCGCGCCTCAAGGTCGACATCCGCCGGCTCACGCTCGGCGATCTCGCCGCAATCGAGCGGATCGAGCAGCGCGTCTACCCGACGCCCTGGTCGCGCTCGATGTTCGCGGGTGAGCTGGCGAAGCCGTCCTCGATCTGCCTCGGCGCCTTCGACGAGCGCGGCCGTCTGGTGGGCTATCTCGTCGTCTCGCGCTACGTCGACGCGTGGCACGTGATGAACGTCGCGGTGGAGCTCGACCTTCGGCGGCTCGGCATCGCCAGCCGGCTGCTGGCCGCGCTCTTCGATCTCACCGCCGACGACTCGAGGCGCGGCTACACGCTCGAGGTTCGGGTCTCGAACAAGGGCGCGATCGCGCTCTACGAGCGGTTCGGCTTCGAGTCGAGCGGCGTGCGGCGCGGCTACTACACCGACAACCGCGAGGACGCTCTCGTGATGTGGAAGGACCCGATCCCCGACGACGAGGCGGCCCGGGACGCGTGATCCTCGGCGTCGAGACCTCGTGTGACGAGACCGCGGTCGCGCTCGTCACGACCGAGGGGCTCGTGCGGGCGACCGTCGTCGCCTCTCAGGCCGAGCTGCACGCGCGCTACGGCGGGGTCGTCCCCGAGGTCGCCTCGCGGCGGCACCTCGAGCTCGTCGGCCCGGTGCTCAGGGAGGCCCTCGACCGCGCGGAGGCGGGCCTCGACGACGTCGAGACGGTCGCGGTCACGCGTGGGCCGGGCCTGATCGGCGCGCTCCTCGTCGGCCTCTCCGCGGCCAAGGCGCTCGCCTGGTCGCGGCGGCTCCCGCTCGTGCCGGTCGACCACCTCCACGGCCACGTGGCCTCGCTCTACCTGGAGCCCGACCCGCTCGAGCCGCCGTTCCTGTGCCTGCTCGCGAGCGGCGGCCACACCCTGCTCCTCGACGTGCGCGACCGCTCCGGCTACCGCGTCTTCGGGACGACGCTCGACGACGCGGCAGGGGAGGCCTTCGACAAGGGCGCGCGCCTCCTCGGGCTCGGGTATCCGGCCGGAGCGGCCCTCGACCGGGCCGCCCGCGACGGCGATCCGACCGCGTACGCGTTCCCCGTCGCGCGGGTGCCCGGCCTCGACTTCTCGTTCTCGGGCCTCAAGACCGCCCTCCTCTACGTGGTTCGCGACCTGTCCGCGGACGAGCTCGAGCGCAGGCGGGCCGACCTGGCCGCGTCGTACCAGCGCGCGATCGTCCGCGCGCTCGTCCAGCGGACCGAGGCGGCGGCGGCGCGGCTGGGCGCCGAGCGGATCGCGGTCGTGGGCGGCGTGGCCGCGAACTCCGAGCTGCGATCGGCCCTCGCGGAAGCAACCCTCGCGCCGCTGCCGCTCTGTACCGATAACGCTGCCATGATCGCGTCTGCCGCGCGCTTCGCGCAGCCCATCCCGTTTCCTGAGTATCTTGCGCTTGATGCGTATGCGACGGCGGCCTGAAGCTGCGCGGACCGGGGCGCTCGCGGGGATCGCGCTCGTGGCGACCGCGCTCGCGCTCGCGGGCACGGTGCAGGGTGCCGGCGACTCCGCGGCGCGGATGGCCGCGCGTGCCTGGGACGGAGTGTTCGGCGATCGGCCGGCGCCGGCCGCGGAGCATCGCCAGCGCGTCCTCGTCGTCCTCTCCTCGCCCTCGCTGGCCGACCGGCTCGCCGCGGCGAAGACGCCGCCGACGGCCGAGGAGCAGCGGCAGTGGACGGCGGACGCGGACTCCGCGCAGCGGCTCCTCCTCGCCGGCCTCGACGACCGGGGAGTCGAGGTCGAGCGCGATCACGTCTTCACGCGGACGCTCAACGGCTTCTCGGCCCGCGTCACCGCGCGAGCGGTCGCCGAGCTCGAGCGCGTCAAGGGGATCGCGGGGGTCTACCCGGTGCGCACGGTCTATCCGGCGGCCGAGTCGTCGCAGGAGCTCGTCGCCGGGCGGCTCTCCGGTGGGGCGGGCCGCGCCGGCGTCTCGCTCCCCGGGTTCACCGGCTCCGGGGTGACGATCGCGCTCCTCGACACGGGCGTCGACCGCGGCCACCCGTACCTGAAGGGCCGCGTGCTTCCGGGCTACGACGTCATCGAGGACGACCGGACGGTCGCGCCCGCCGAGAAGCCGGGAGACCCGACCGATCTCGAGCAGCACGGCACGCGGATGGCGGGGCTCATCGTCGGCGGCGGCGGGCCCGGCGGCCTCGAGGGCGTCGCGCCCGGCGCGCGCGTCCTGCCGATCCGCGTCATGGGCTGGCGCCAGGCGGAGGACGGTAGCTGGGCAGTCCTGGGCCGTGGGGACCAGCTTCTCGCGGGGCTTGAGCGCGCGGTCGACCCCGACGCGGACGGCGCCGTCGACGACCACGCGGCGATCGCGCTGGTCGGCGGCGTCGAGCCCTATGCAGCGTTTGCCGACAGCCCCGAGGCGCGCGCCGTCGCCGGCGCCGCCGGCCTGGGAACCCTGGTCGTCGCCCCCGTCGGGAACGACGGCCGGCCCGGGACCGGTTTCGGCACCGTCGCCGCCCCGGCCGCGGCCTCGGAGGCGCTCGCAGTGGGCGCGCTCGACGAGCGGCACGAGGTGCTTCAGGCGGAGGCCTCCCTCGCCGTCGGCGGCGATACCGTCTTCGACGATCCCGTGCGCGTGCTCGGCCCGGTTGCGCCGTCGGCGGTGAAGCTCGACGTGGCCGCGCCGGTCGGGCCGACGCTCTCCGAGCCCGATCGCGCTCCCGGCGAGCCGGCGGCGGGCGACGCGCTGGGCGACTTCTTCGGAGCCAACGGCGCGAGCCTCGTGGCCGGAGATGCCGCCGTCGTCTCCGCCGAGGGCGGCTCGGCCGAGCGCCGCGTGAGCAACGCCGCGGCCGCGGGAGCGGCCGTCGTGCTGGTCGCGAGCACCGATCTTCCCGCCGGCTCGCTCGAGCTCGACGACGCCGTCAGGGTGCCGGTGCTCGCCGTTCCCGCCGAGACCGCGGCCGACGTCGTCGCGGGCGCCCGGGCAGGCTCCGAGCAGATCCTGGAGCTGTCGTCGCCCGAGTCCCTGCCGAACCCGGCGCTCATGGACGTCGCCCCCTTCTCGTCCGGCGGCGTCGCGTTCGACGGCCGGGTCAAGCCCGACCTCGTCGCAGCCGGCGTCGGGCTCGCCACCTCCGACGCGGGCGGTGCCGACGCCTATGCGACCGTGACCGGGACGAGCGCGGCCGCCGCGGTCGTCGCCGGCGCCGCGGCGCTGGTCGCCGAGGCGAGGCCCGCCCTCTCGGCGCCCGATCTCAAGTCGGCCCTCGTCGGGAGCGCCGGGCGGCTCCGGCGCAACGACCTGGCCGTCTCCGCCTCGTCGCAGGGCGGCGGCCTGGTCGATCCCGCGCACGCCGCGACCGCGGAGCTCGCCGCCGAGCCGGCGACGCTCGCCTTCGGCCGGGCCGCCGGCTCGAGCTGGAGCGCCACGCGTCCGCTGGCCGTGCGGAACGTGTCGAGCCGGACGCTCGCCGTCTCCTTCGCGCTCGTCCCGGACGATCCCGCGGGCCCGCGGCTCACGTTCTCGGCCGACCCGGCGCGCCTCTCGCTCCAGCCGGGGGCGTCCGCGACGGTTTCGATCGGCGTCGCCGCCGACGGAGAGCTTCCCGCGGGGGCGGGCGGCGTCCTGCTGGTCTCGGCCGACGGGGCGCAGCCCGTGCGCGTGCCGTGGACGGTGGCGACGCGGCCCGAGGGCACCGTGCCGCTCGTCGGCGACGTCCAGATCTCGCACGGCGCGTTCGCGCCGTCCGACCGGGCGCCGGTCGTGCTCGCGTTCCGCGCCGGCCGCGCCGAGCAGGTCCCGGACGGGGAGCTGATCGAGCCGGTCGGCGTGCTCGAGCTGGAGCTCTGGACGGCGACGGGACGGCGCCTGGGCGTGCTCGCGCGCCTGCGCGACGTGCTGCCCGGGCGCTACGCCTTCGGCCTCACCGGCCGGGGGCCGCAGGGGGGCATCCTGCCCGAGGGCGAGTACGTCCTTCGCCTGCGGGCGCATCCCGTCGACGGCGACGACGGGACGCCGCCCTCGACGGCCGAGGCCGTCTTCACGATCACCGGGTGATTCGTCCGTGACCACCGCGGAGGCGCCCACTCCCTCGCACCTGACGGAAGACCCGTGGGAGATGGCGCGCGCGCAGCTGCGCCGCGTCTGCGCGCTGATCGACCTCGACGAGGGCATGCTGAACGTGCTCTCGGAGTGCAAGAAGGCCGTCGCGGTCTCGATCCCGACCCGGATGGACGACGGCTCGGTGCAGGTGTTCACGGGCTTCCGCGTCCACCACAACGTCGCCCGCGGCCCTTCGAAGGGCGGCATTCGCTACCACCCGGCCGTCACGATCGAGGAGACGAAGGCGCTCGCGATGTGGATGACCTGGAAGTGCGCCCTCATGGGGCTGCCGTTCGGCGGGGCCAAGGGCGGCGTCGTCTGTAGCCCGAAGTCGATGTCGACGCGCGAGCTCGAACGCATGACCCGCCGCTACACGACGGAGATCATCAACCAGATCGGGCCCGAGATCGACATCCCGGCGCCCGACGTCGGCACGAGCCCGCGCGAGATGGCGTGGATCTTCGATACCTACTCGATGAACAAGGGCTACTCCGTGCTCGGCGTCGTCACGGGGAAGCCGATCGAGGTGGGCGGGTCGCTCGGCCGCGTCGAGGCGACCGCGCGCGGAGGCGCGTTCTGCCTCCGCGAGGCTCTCCGCGAGCGCGACCGCTCGTTCGAGGGCTGCCGGATCGCGATCCAGGGCTTCGGCAACGTCGGCCGCAACCTGGCCGAGATCGCCGTGGGGGAGGGAGCGACCGTCGTCGGGCTGTCCGACTCCCTCGGCGGCGTCCACAACCCCAAGGGGATCGATGTCGCCGCGGCCGCGGCGTACAAGGACGAGAACGGCGTGCTCACGGGGCTCCCCGGCGCCGAGTCGGTCACGAACGACGAGCTCCTCCTCCTCGCGTGCGACGTGCTCGCCCCCTGCGCGCTCGAGCACTCGGTCACCGCCGCGAACGCGGACGACCTGAAGGCCTCGATCATCGTCGAGGGCGCCAATGGGCCGGTGACGCCCGAGGCCGACCGCATCCTCGAGGACAAGGGCGTCCTCGTGCTCCCCGACGTGCTCGCCAACGCAGGCGGCGTGGTCGTCTCCTACTTCGAATGGGTGCAGGGCCTCCAGGAGTACTTCTGGAAGGAGTCCGAGGTGAACGACAAGCTCGACGAGATCGTCACGAAGGCGTTCGCCGAGACCTCGCGGCTCGCCCGGGAGCGCTCGATCTCGATGCGCGAAGCGGCCTACGCGATCGCCGTCGGGCGCGTGGCCGAGGCCCCGCGCACGCGCGGCCTCTACCCGTAGCGGTGCACGCGGTCACGCTCTACCACGCCCCCGGCTGCCATCTCTGCGACAGCGCGCGCCGGGTCATCGCCCAGGTCCGGGACGACGTCGCCTTCGACCTCCACGAGGTCGACATCAGCGGCGATCCCGAGCTCGAGAGGCATTACCGGGAACGAATCCCGGTGGTTGCGGTCGACGGCGAGGAGGCCTTCACGTACTTCGTGCACCCCGACGGGCTCCGCCGCCGGCTGGCCCGCTGACCCGAGCGGAGAAGGGGAACTGCGCCCTCGTTTCCAGGGCACCGTTATCCTGTGCGCGCCGATGGCCGTTCGCGTCGCCAGTGAGGGGAGCACCAGGACAGGGGACCGCCTGACCGTCGGGGTCGCCGCCCGGCTCAGCCAGTACCTCCGCGTGCTCACCCAGGCGCGCAAGATGGGCAAGGACCGCATCTCCTCCCAGGAGATCAGCGAGTACACCAACATCAACGCGACGCAGATCCGGCGCGACCTCTCCGCGTTCGGGAAGTTCGGCAAGCGGGGCGTCGGCTACAACATCGACGGCCTCATCGCGGAGATCCGGAAGATCCTGCGGACGCAGGGCCAGCACAACATCGCGCTCTTCGGCGGGGGGCGCCTGGGCCAGGCGATAGCGAGCTCGACGATCTTCGCCGACCACGGCTTCAACGTGGCGGCCGCGTTCGACTCGGACGAGGCGAAGGTCGGCCAGCCGATCGGCGACACGGTCATCTCGCCGACCGACGACCTTGCCGAGCTCGTCCGCGAGAAGAACATCATCGTCGCCGTCCTCGCCGTGCCGCCCGAGGCCGCGCAGGGCGTCGCCGACGAGGTCGTCGGCGCCGGCATCAAGATCATCTTCAACTACACCGAGGCGCTTCTCGACGTCCCCACGGACGTGGCCGTCCACACGACGAGCCCCGCAGTCGAGCTCCTCTACGCGCTCTACTTCTACTTGACCTAATCGGCGCTCGGCGCGTTCCCGCTTGACGAGGGGACGCGGCCGCCCGCACGCTCTCCGTGTCTACCTCTCGTCTACCGTGAGCGAGCGGAAGCGGCTACCTCGACCTCGGCGGGGCCGCCGCGGAGGCGGGCCGTGCCCGCGCCGTTCATCATCGACCACGCCTTCCGGCTATCAGCGGAGGTCAGCTTCAGCTGGGGATGAACCTCCAACAAGAGTTCGGCTGGGTCGGTCCCTTGGTCTCGAACCTTCTGTCGTATCCACGTCGAGTGCGAGACCGCTGCGAGACGCTGGACAAGATCTTCTCTGGTCATCTCCGCCAATGTAGTCGGCGCCCGGACCGCAACGAACTTCGCGCCGCGCTCATTGCTGGTCCGCACAGCGCACGCCTGTCCGTGGGCGAAGGCGTATCCTTTGTCACAAAGCGATGGCGCCTCGACGGTTGGCAAGCTGGCTTACTGTCGCCTTCGTCGGAGTCGTGATCATTGCGGCTCTCGTTGTGGCGCTTCTCCCTGACGAGCACGTCGAGCGGGCGGCGACAGCCTCGGCGGACGAGCAGAGCGAACAGGTGGTAACGACCACGGCGGAGAGACAGCCTGTGCCGCCGCCCTTCCTGCTCGACCTCGCGACGGGTGAGATGACACAACTCGCGGAGAGCCTCGCGGACGCGGTACACGCGTACGTTCCCTCTCCCGATGGCGCCAGGCTCGTCTACGCACCCCGGCACGAGAGCTTCGAGCGCATTGTGAACATCGACGGGAGCGGCGTTCGCCCGCTCGAATCCCCCAAGGGCCTCTACGCAACCGCGACCCGCTGGTCGCCGGACGGCACCAAGCTCGTCTACCAGGAGCGGGACGTCGAAGAAAACGATTTGCTGCCGGAGGCGGAGCTCGGGAACCTGGTCGTCGAGGATCTCGAAAGCGGTCGCAGGACGCAGGTCACCGACTTCAAGCAGGGGAGCGGTGCGGCCTTCCACTTCCTCTGGCCGCGCTTCAGCGCCGACGGCCAGAACGTCATTTTCCACTTTCCACGTAACCAGAGCCAGAGGTTGAAGTTCGACGCCTGGTCGGTGCCAATAACGGGAGGAAAGCCCAAGCTGGTGCTGCGGGATGCCTCCTGGCCCGTCCCCTTCCTCGGCGGGAAGAGAATCGCGTACGTCCCGGGCGCCAGCGGCTTCAATGGTCATTCCATCGCGATCGCCGACTTCCACGGCTCTCGCCCCAGGACGTTGGTCAAGGCGGACGAACCGATTGGGTGGCCGTCCATCTCCCCCGACGGGAGCAAAATCGCCTATACGACCAACGACGACACGATCCACGTGGTCAAGGTCGCGACGGGCGTCCACACAGCGGTGGCCAAGGGGAGCGCCGCCGAGTGGCTCGACGACGTCACGCTCATCATCAATCCAAGCTGACCTTCACTCGTGCCTTGCCCACGAAGGCAGGCCAAGTCGCCCCGTCGCCGGCTCGGCGTCTGAGCCTACTTCACGTAGACGGGGACGGTCCCGTCGGGCCTGCCCGCGAGCGCCTGCCGCACGGCGGCCGCGCTCGCATCGGCGACGACGGCTCCCTGCTGGATCGCGGCCGTGATGCCCGCGTTCCCGAGGACGACGACGATCTCGCCCGGAGGGCCCTGCACGCTCCGAACGAGGTTTGCGTCGGCAAGCGCCGGCGCTCCGTAGAGCTTGGTCGTCGTCGCCTCTCCCTCCGCGGCGCTCCGCTCCTGGCCGCCGCTCAGGTCCCCGGCGCCCTGCTCGGCCGCCGCGCCCTCCTCGTTGTCGCCGCCGCCGAGCGTCCCCACCGCCACGAAGCCGCCGACCAAGGCGGCGGCAGCGGCGACGGGAGCCGCCACGACGAGGACGCGGCGGATCGGCGTCCACGAGCGCCTCGGCGCCCGCCGGACGGGGAGCGCCGTGAGGATCCTCTCGTGCGCCTCGTCCGAGAGCTCGAGCTGAGGCGCCGAGCGCAGCGCCTCGCGCCCCGCCTCGAGCCGGCGGACGTGATCCGAGCACGTGCGGCAGGCGACGAGGTGCTCGACGACCTCCTGGCGCTCGTCGGAGGAGAGCTCCTCCTCGACGTAGGCGAGCAGGTCCAGCTCTTCTGGGTGCCTTTCGGCCATCACCGGTTCGACTCCGTTCGCTCCGCTGCGGTTCCCAGGCGTCCGGCGAGCTCGCTGCGGCCGCGGAAGATGCGCGACTTCACCGTACCCTCCGCGACGCCGGTGATCTCCGCGATCTCGCCGTAGGAGCAGCCGAGGACGTCGTAGAGGACGACGGCGACGCGGTAGCCCTCGTCGAGGGAGTCGAGCGCCCGCTGGAGCTCGGTCGAGAGCTCCGCGTCGGCGAAGCGGTCACGGGGATCCGCCGCCTCGGGGACCTCATCCACCGGCCGCAGGCGGCGCTTGTCGCGCTGGTCGTGCGCGGCGTTCACGACGATGCGGTGGAGCCAGGTCGAGAAGCGCGCGTCCCCGCGGAACTTCGGCAGTGCGAGCCAGGCGCGCACGAGCGCCTCCTGCACCGCGTCCTCCGCGTCCTCGCGCGAGCCGAGGACGCGCGCCGCCAGCGTGTAGAGCCGGTGCTCGTACCGCTCCACCAGCAGGTCGAACGCGAATCGCTCCCCTCGCTGCGCCCGCTTGACGAGAACCTCGTCGGCGTCCATCGGGCCGAGTATCGCGGTCTGATCAGATGATCCGCTCTGATACGTTCGCGCCCGTGGGCGACGAGCAGAAACTGAGTCCCGACGAGCAGATCACGACGGCCCGGGAGGCCTTCGACTCGGGCCAGGACTTCACGGCCGCGGTCGAGGAGGAGTTCGCGATCCTCGACCCGGAGACCCTCGGCCTCGTCAACCGGTTCGAGGAGTTCCAGGCGGCCGCCCGGGGGACGGCGCTCGAGGACCACCTCGTGGGCGAGCTCATCGCCTCCGAGGTCGAGGTGCGCACCGGGCGCTGCGAGACGTTCGCGGAGGCCGCGACCGTGATGGTGGAGCGGCGGCGCCAGCTCCTCGAGCTGGTCGACCGCCTCGGGGTCTCGCTCGGCGCCACGGGCACGCACCCGTGGAGCCCCTGGCAGGAGCAGCGCATCATCGACACGCCGCACTACCGGAGGAACGACGAGATCCTCCGCTACGTCGTCTGGCGGAACAACAGCTTCGGGCTCCACGTCCACGTCGGCATCCGCGGCGCCGACCGGGCGATCAGGGTCGCCGACGGCCTCAGGACGTACCTGCCGGACCTGCTCGCGTACTCGGGCAGCTCGCCCTTCGTCGACGGCGTCTTCACGCACCTCCACTCGGCGCGGACGCAGATCTTCACCCGCACGTTCCCCCGCTGCGGCGTCCCGGACGCCTTCGGGAGCTGGGCCGAGTACGAGCGCTACGTCCGTTTCCTCTACGACACGGGCTCGATCACCGAGCACACGCAGATCTGGTGGAGCGTGCGGCCCCACCTCGCCTTTCCGACCGTCGAGATCCGGATCTGCGACGGCCAGCCCGACCTGGGAGAGGCCCAGGCGCTCGCGGCGCTCCTCTACGCCGTCACCGTGCGGATCGCCCGCGCGGTGGACGAGGGCGAGCCGCTGCCGGAGCACCCGCACCGGCTCATCGAGGAGAACTTCTGGCGCGCGATCCGGCACGGGCTCTCCGGCGAGCTGATCGACCTGGCGAGCGGCGAGGTGCGATCCGCCCGGGCTGCGATCGAGGAGCTGATCGAGTGGACGCTCCCGGTGGCGGAGGAGCTCGGCGTCGCCGGCTTCCTGGGCGTGCCGGCGGTGACCGCGGCGGAGCGGCAGATCGCGCGGTTCGAGGCGGGGGAGACGCTGGAGGAGATCTACGCGGCTGAGACCGTGGAGCACGTCCATGTTTGAGAACCCCGAGCTCGAGCGCGAGCAGGCTGCGCTCGCCCGCGAGCTTGCCGAGGAGCTCCGCAAGCTGCGCGTCGAGGACGTGCTCGTGAACGCGCTCGTGCACGTCTCGTCGATCGGGTACCGCCGCCTCGGCCTGACCGAGGACTCCCTCGACGAGCGCGACCTCGACCAGAGCCGGCTCGCCATCGAGACGATGCAGGCGCTCGTCCCCGTCCTGAAGGACTTCCTGCCCGCCGAGCTCGTCGCGGGGTTCGAGGAGCAGATCGCCAACATGCAGCTCGCCTACGCCACGGCGGCCCGGGAGGCCGGTGACGACGCCGACGGCTGAGGTCGGGGTGTTCGGCGGCTCCGGCTTCTACTCGTTCCTCGACGACGTCGAGGAGGTGGAGGTGGAGACGCCGTACGGGAAGCCGTCGGCGCCGTTCGCCGTCGGCGAGATCGGGGGCGTCCGCGTCGCCTTCCTTCCCCGTCACGGGCGCGACCACCAGCTTCCGCCGCACGAGATCCCCTACCGGGCCAACCTCTGGGCGATGAGGGAGCTCGGCGTCCGCCGGGTCATCGGCCCCAACGCCTCGGGCGCGCTGAAGGCCGAGCTTCGCCTCGGCGAGTTCGTCGTCTGCGACCAGTTCGTCGACCGCACGAGCGGCCGGGCCGACACGTTCTACGACGGGCCCGAGACGACGCACGTCTCCGCCGCGGACCCGTACTGCCCCGAGCTGCGGGGGCTCCTGGTGGAGACCGCGCGCGAGCTCGGCATCCCCGTTCGCGACGGCGGCACCGTCGTGGTCATCCAGGGGCCGAGGTTCTCGACCCGGGCCGAGTCGCGCTGGTTCCAGGAGATGGGCTGGGACACGATCAACATGACCGCGTACCCGGAGGGCTACCTCGCCCGCGAGCTCGAGCTCTGCTACGCGAACATCTCGATGGTGACCGACCACGACGTGGGCGTGGAGGGAGCCGAGCCGGTGAGCCACGAGCAGGTCGTGACCGTCTTCAACGAGAACAACGAGCGGCTGCGCGAGCTGCTCTTCGCCGTCATACCCGGGATTCCGCCGCAGCCGCCCGAGCACCTCTGCGCCACGGCGCTCGAGGGCGCACGGTTCTAGGCTGCCTGGGGTGCCGGGGGATGTGATAGAACTCCGCCGGCCGTCCCCGGCCCGGGCCGCGAGCCGAGCCCCTTCCGGACTCGTTCGGCGCCGCACCTCGTGAAGCCGTGACCGACTTCTTCCAGAACCACACAGTCCTGTTCGCGCTGCTCTGCGCCCTGTTCGGGATCGCCGTCGGCCTCTACCTCACATGGTGGATCCTCCAGCAGCCCGCGGGCACCGAGCGCATGCGGGAGATCGCGCGCGCGGTGCAGGAGGGCGCGGCGGCGTACCTGCGCCGCCAGTACATGACGATCGCGGTCGTGGCGGTCGTCCCGTTCCTCCTCATCGGCCTCTACCCCAAGCTCGGGTGGGGAACCGCGATCGGCTTCCTCGTCGGCGCGATCTTCTCGGCCGCGGCGGGTTTCATCGGCATGAACGTCGCCGTGCGGTCGAACGTCCGCACCGCCGAGGCGGCGAAGCGCGGCCTCACGCCCGCGCTGAACGTCGCCTTCCGCGCCGGCGCGGTCACCGGTCTCCTCGTCGTCGGCCTCGGCCTCCTCGGCGTCGCCGGCTACTACTGGGTGCTGACCGACTGGTTCGACATCTCGCAGGACGACGCGATCGACGACCTCATCGGCCTCGCCTTCGGCGGCTCCCTCATCTCCGTCTTCGCCCGGCTCGGCGGCGGCATCTACACGAAGGCGGCCGACGTCGGCGCCGACCTCGTCGGAAAGATCGAGGCCGGCATCCCCGAGGACGACCCGCGGAACCCCGCGGTGATCGCGGACAACGTGGGCGACAACGTCGGCGACTGCGCCGGCATGGCGGCCGACCTGTTCGAGACCTACGCCGTCACCGCCGTCGCCGTCATGCTCCTCGGGACGGCGTTTCCGGCCGGCGGCCTGCCTCTCTACCCGCTCGCCATCGGCGGCGTCTCCATCATCGCCTCCGTGGTCGGGGTGTTCTTCGCCCGCGTCGGCCGCGGCGGGTCGATCATGAACGCGCTCTACAAGGCCGTCGTGGTCGCCACCGTCCTCTCGGCGATCGGGTTCATCCCCGTGACGATGGCGTTCGACGGGGGCGCCTTCTCCTTCGGCGAGCTCTACGGCTCGGCCCTGATCGGGCTCGTCATCACCTTCGCCCTCGTCGCGATCACCGAGTACTACACGGGCACGCGGTGGGGGCCCGTCAAGTCGATCGCGAGCTCGTCGCAGACCGGCCACGCGACGAACATCATCGAGGGCCTCGCCGTCGGGATGCAGGCGACGGCCATCCCGGTGCTCGTCATCGCCGTCGGCATCGTCGCGGCCTACGAGGTCACCGACAGCCTGTACGGCATCGGTGTGGCCGTCATGGCGCAGCTCTCCATGACCGGCCTGATCGTCGCGCTCGACGCCTACGGCCCGGTCACCGACAACGCCGGCGGCATCGCCGAGATGGCCGACCTGGACGAGTCCGTGCGCGGCATCACCGACCCGCTCGACGCCGTCGGGAACACGACGAAGGCGGTCACCAAGGGCTACGCGATCGGCTCGGCCGGCCTCGCGGCGCTCATCCTCTTCGACGAGTACCAGCGCGGGCTCGAGGAGGATGCCGTCGCGAGCGTCTTCTCGCTCTCCGACCCGTGGGTGATCGCCGGCCTCTTCATCGGCGGGCTCATGCCGTTCCTCTTCGCCTCGCTCGCGATGCAGGCCGTCGGCCGCGTGGGCGGCCAGGTCGTGGCCGAGGTCCGGCGCCAGTTCAAGGAGATCCCCGGCATCCTCGAGGGCACGGGGCGGCCCGACTACAGCCGCGCGGTGGACATCGTCACCGGCTCCGCGATCCGGAAGATGCTCCTGCCCGCCCTGATCCCGGTGGCCTTCCCGATCATCGTGGGCATCATCAGCCCCGAGGCGCTCGGCGGCCTGCTCATCGGGACGATCGTCACGGGCATCTTCCTCGCCATCGCCATGACCTCGGGCGGCGGCGCGTGGGACAACGCGAAGAAGCTGATCGAGGACGGCGCCTACGGCGGCAAGGGCTCCGAGGCGCACGCGGCGGCCGTCACCGGCGACACCGTCGGCGATCCCTACAAGGACACCGCCGGCCCGGCGATCAACCCGATGATCAAG
>DATBJE010000013.1:0-1963 GCA_036556565.1 Gaiellaceae bacterium | reverse complement strand
TCGGCGCGTCCCGCGACCAGTCGACGATGTGCTCGACCATGTCGAGGAACGTCGGCTCGCCCCAGTGGATGTCCTCGAAGACGACGACAAGCGGCCGGTCGCACGCGAGAGCCTCGAAGAGCTTGCGCACGGCCCAGAACGTCTCCTCGGCCGACGCCTCGGCCTCCGAGCTGCCGATCGCCCCGACGACCCGCTCCGCGATCTGCTCGGCCGCCTCCTCCCGCGCGACCAGCGCTCCGATCGTCTCCTGCGAGTCGCCCTCGTCACCGACGAGGTCGCGGACGATCTCGAAGAGGGGGAAGAAGGTGATGCCCTCGCCGTAGGGGAGGCAGCGCCCGGTGACGACGCGGGCCTGGCCGTCGAGCGCCGCGCCCAGCTCGCGGGCGAGCCGCGACTTGCCGATCCCCGCGCCGCCGAGGACGGTGAAGAGGTACGCACGCCGCTCCTGGATGGCGTGCTCGAAGGCCTGTCGCAGCTGCCCGAGCTCGCCCTCACGGCCGACGAGCGGCGAGTCCAGCCGGCGCTCGAGACCGGGCGCGCCGCCCGCCACCTCGAGAAGACGCCACGAGACGACGCCGTCCTTCTTCCCGCGCACCGCGAGCGGCTCGACCCGCTCGACGGAGACGGCGTCGCGGACGAGCCGGAAGGTCGCGTCGCCGATGAGGATCTCACCCGGCTCGGCAGCCTGCTCGAGCCGCGCGGCGACGTTGACGGTGTCGCCGGTGACGAGCGTCTCCCCGTCCTCGGGGTCGCCGGCGACGACCTCGCCGGTGTTCACCCCGGTGCGCAGCGTCAGCCGCACGCCCCGCTCTCGCTCCAGCTCGGCGTTCAGCGCCTCGACCGCCTCGCGCATCTCGACGACGGCCCGTACCGCGCGCAGCGCGTCGTCCTCGTGCACCGCCGGGATGCCGAAGACGGCCATGACCGCGTCGCCGATGAACTTCTCCATCGTCCCCCCGTGGCGCTGGAGCGCGTGCGAGGCGGTCTCGAAATAGCGCGACATGACGCGGCGGACCGTCTCGGGATCGAGCTCGGAGCCGAGCCTGGTCGACTCCGCGACGTCCGAGAAGACGACGGTCACGGTCTTCCGCGCCTCACGTGACGATCGGCCAGGCACCAGGGCTCTGCGACATGTTCGCACGCGCCACGTCCCGTGTCGCCCGCGGCCTAGAGCAGGCTGTTGACCGTGTCGGCCGCGTTCTCCGTGATCGGGTCGCCGTGGCCGACGCCCACCGCGCGCGGCGCGAGCGCCGCCATGCGCTCGAGGGACTCGCGCCGCTGCCGCTCGTTGAGCGTGAAGGAGTCCCAGCCCGGCGCCAGCTCGGGCCAGGTGACGATCGCGTCGCCGGAGAGGAGGACCTTGTGCTTCTCCGACCAGAAGGCGAGGTGGCCCGGCGTGTGGCCGGGCGTGTGGAGGACGGTGAGGCCCCCGGCCTCCTGCCCGTCCTCGAGCGCCTCGTCGACCGGGCAGGGCCTGTGGTCGCCGAGGCCGAGCGCGAGCCCGAGCTGGAACGGGATGTACGCCTTGTACGGCTTCGCGGGCACGACGGAGACCCGCTGGGCCTTGCGATCGCCCGCCACGATGTCAGCCTCCCAGGCGTGCGAGCAGACGGTCGCGCCGGAGAGCGACTTCAGCTCGGCCAGGCCGCAGAGGTGGGAGAAGTGCGCGTGGGTGACCCAGATCCGCTTCAGGTCGGTGATGGACCGGCCCAGCCTGCGGATCGCCGCGAGGACGGCGAACGGGTGCTCGTCGGCGAGCGCGTCCACGAGGGTGAGGTCCTTCCCGTCTTCGACGAGAAAGGCCCTGACGTAGCCACGTGTCGCGTCCCCGAGGGCGACGATCCCGGGAGCGAGCTCGTGCTCCACGGCGCCAGTCTTCCAGCTTGACGGCCGTGTGGGAAGGGTGTTTCATCGGCCGCGAGCATCGTCCCGATGCGTCTTCCCCGGCGTCTCTTCATCAAGG
>DATBJE010000012.1:0-7621 GCA_036556565.1 Gaiellaceae bacterium | reverse complement strand
CAGATGGACGCGAAGGACTTCTTCCACCCGGCCGCGGTCGTGGACGCGCGGCGGCAGACGGCGAAGGATCCCGACTACGCGCTCACCGTCGCCGACCTGAAGCGGTTCGAGCGGAAGCACGGGCGCATCCCGCGGAACGCGGTCGTCGTCATGTGGACGGGCTGGCAGGAGCGCTGGGGCGATCCCGGCGCGTTCTTCAACCAGGACGCGGACGGCGTCATGCACTTCCCGGGGATCTCGGTCGAGGCGACGCAGTGGCTGATCGACCACCGCAAGCTCGGCGGCCTGGGCATCGACACGCACGGCGTCGACCCCGGCTCCGACACGTCGTACGCGACCAACACGCTCCTCCTGCAGGGGCACCGCATCCACATCGAGAACATGGCCGGCCTGGACAAGATGCCTCCGAACAGCGGCTGGATCGTCGTCGGCGGCGTCCGGAACGAGGGCGGCTCCGGCTCGCCCGCGACCGTGTTCGGGCTCGTCCCGTAAGTTCCAAGGAGGTGAGCGATGGCGACCGATCTGACCGTCAGGCTCGAGGATCGCCCCGGCGTGCTGGCCGGCGCCTGCCAGGCGCTCGGCGCGGCGGGGGTCAACATCGACGGGATCTGCGCCTACCCGGCGGGGACGGCCGGGCAGGTGCACCTGCTCGTCGAGGACGCCGCCGGCGCGCGGCGGGCGCTCATGGACGCCGGCCACGAGGTCGTCGCCGACCGCGACGTGATCGTGACCGCGGTCGAGGACCGGCCCGGCGCGGCGGGCGAGCTGCTGCGGAAGATCGCCGAAGCCGGCGTCAACCTCGAGCTCGTGTACCTGGCGGCCGGGACGCGGCTCGTGATCGGCGCCGACGACCTCGAGAAGGCGCGCGCGGCGATGGCCTGACCGTGCGCGCGCGGCCGGACCGCATCGAGCGGCTCCCCGAGCAGTACTTCACGCGGCTCCTGGCGCGCGTCGCCGCGGCCGCCGCGGAGGAGGGGGAGTCGCTCGTCGACCTCGGGCGGGGGAACCCCGACGTGCCGCCGCCGGCGCATGTCGTCGAGGCGCTGGCGGCGGCGGCGGGGGATCCGGCGGCGCACGGCTACCCGCCCTTCCGCGGGATCCCGGAGCTGCGCGAGGCGATCGCGGCCCGCTACCGGGACGTCTACGGCGTCGCGCTCGACCCCGAGCGCGAGGTCGCCGTCGTCCCGGGGACGAAGACGGCCATCGTCGAGCTCGCGCTCTGCCTCGCGGAGCGCGGCGACGCGATCGTGCTCCCCGACCCGGGCTACCCGGACTACACGTCCGGCGTCGCGCTCGCCGGGGCGCGCGAGGTGCGCGTGCCGCTCGATCCCGACGCCGGCTTCGCGCCCGACCTCGCCTCGGCCCCGCGGGACGGCGTCGCCGCCCTCTACCTCAACTACCCCTCGAACCCGTGCGCGGCCTCGGCCCCGCCGGGCGTCTTCGCGGAGGCGGCCGCCTACGCGGCGGAGACGGGCGCCGCCGTCGTCCACGACTTCTCCTACGGCGACCTCGTCTTCGACGGGCTCCGGCCGACGAGCTTCCTCGCCGAGCCGGGCGCGAGGGAGGTCGGCGTCGAGCTCTTCTCCATGTCGAAGAGCTACGGGATGGCCGGCTGGCGGCTCGGGTTCGTGGTCGGGAACGCGGAGATCGTCGAGCGCGTGAGCCTCCTCGCCGACCACGTGCGGGCGGGCGTCTTCCGGCCGGTCCAGGAGGCGGGCGTCGCGGCGCTCACCGGCCCGCAGGACACGGTGGAGGAGCGGCGGGCGCTCTACGAGCGGCGGCGCGACCGAGTCGTCGCCGCGATCCCGGACGCGCGCTCGGACTCGACCTTCTACGTCTGGTGGCGGCTCCCCGACGGCCTCACGCCGGAACGCCTCCTGAGGGAGCGGCGGGTCGCCGTCGCTCCGGGCGAGGGGTTCGGCGAGCGGGGAGCGGGCTGGGCGCGCATCTCGCTCGCGACTGCGGACGATGTCCTCGACCTCGGGCTCGAGCGGATTAGTCGCGCGGTGCTCTGAGCTCGTCCGAGATCGTCCGGTACTCGGTCGCTCTCAATAGGTCTCGGGGACGGCCCATCGCCTCGCCCATGGCGATCAGGTGATCGAGCGAGGCGACGCGGACGATTGTCTCCCGCACCCGGATCGGGACCGAACCTGCGCGAAGAGCCTCGTAGGTCGGACAACCCGTGGCCTCCGTGTAGCAGTCGAGACGCCCGAATCTCGTCGGACAGCTCAACGCGGCGTCTACGGAGGGCGGATCAGCGCCCAGCTCGGCCAGGACGGTCGAGAGTCGGTCGGCATTCTCGGGCTCGTCGGCGTACGCGATGTCGACGTCGAACGTGCCGTAGGAAGAACCATGCGCGCCGCCCGCAACGCAGCCGATCACGACGAACTCGACGTCGGCCTGTGCGAGCGCCTCGAGGAGAGACACGGGATCGAATGGTTCGTCAGGGACGGGCAACGCCCTGGAAGGCTCGCATTCCCCGCGACCACTCCGCCTGGCGGCGGATGCGATCCTCGGGCGTGAAGCGGAGGTTCGTCTCGATCAGCGTTCGATCGTGCCCGTAGTCGATCGGGCTCGCGGAGAGCTCGAGCTCCTCGCCGAGGAGGTCGAGGAGGCCGGCGAGGGTGCTCACCGACGGCGAGACGACGTCGCGCTCGATGCGCGAGACGGCCGCCTGCGAGGTGCCCGCGCGGGCGGCGAGCTGCTCCTGCGTCACGCCGTGCCGGCGACGGGCATCACGGAGGAGCCGACCGGGCGTCATACGTCGAGTATATCTTTTCTGACGTAGGGCGCTAGCGGTAGCGGTAGACGATGCGGCCGCGGGAGAGGTCGTACGGGGAGAGCTCGACCTTCACGCGGTCGCCGGGGAAGATCTTGATGCGGTAGCGGCGCATCTTGCCGGCCGTGTAGCCGAGCACCTCGTGCCCCGAGTCGAGGTTGATCTTGAACATGCCGTTCGGGAAGGCCTCCACGACCTCGCCTTCCATCTCGAGCTTCTCTTCCTTGGTGGCTATCCGCTCACCCCCCTGTCGGACCGGAGAATAGCGCCCTCCTCGACCGGCAGCGGACGCGGGCCCACGGGCGCGGAATGGATGATCGACGTGGTCGTCTGCCCGTAGAGGACGAAGCGGTCGAGGATCGGCTCGAGGTCCTCCATCGCGCGCAGGTGGAGCTTCACGAAGAAGCAGTCCTCGCCGGTGATCCGGTAGCACTCGACGACCTCGGGAATCTCGCGCGCGACCTCGGGGATCTTGTGCAGCTGCCGTGAGAGCGGCCGCACGCGGACGACCGCCGCGAGCGGGTAGCCGATCGCCTTCGGGTCGACGGAGGCGTGGTAGCCGCTGATCACGCCCGCGCGCTCGAGGCGCTGGACGCGCTCGGCGACGGCCGGGGGCGAGAGACTCACGCGGCGGGCGAGCTCGGCCATGGACAGCCGCGCCTCCGCCTGGAGCTCCTCGATGATCCGACGGTTGGTCTCGTCGATCAACTGCGTTTCAAAGGCCATCGTGGTCGAACTCCTTCCTTCCAGCAGGCGCTAGCTCGGCCATCCCTTCGATCGTCCATATCGAAATCGTAGCCCGCCGGGGACACTTTCTCCATGGACGCCGTGCACGAACGGCCCGCGGCGCGGCTCGACCGGGTCCCGCCGGCCACGTACTTCGTCGGGAGCGCGGTCTTCCACTACCTGGGCCCGGCCTTCGCCGTCCTCCTCTTCGCGCTCGTGCCGCCGCTCGGGGTCGCGTGGCTGCGGATCGCGGCTGCGGCGGCGGTCTTCGCCGCCTGGCGGCGGCCGTGGCGGACGCTCGCGGCGCTCGACGCCGCCGGGCTGCGGCTGGTCGCGGGCATGGGCGCCGTCCTCGCCGTCATGAACGCCTGCTTCTACGTCGCCATCGACCGGCTCCCGCTCGGCACCGTGGCAGCGATCGAGTTCCTGCCGGTGATCCTGCTGGCCGCTCTCGGGGCGCGCACGCCACGCAACTGGGCCGCGCTCGTCCTCGCGGTCGGCGGCGTCAACCTCCTCACGAACGTCCAGCTCGAGGCGGCGCCGGTCGGCCTCGCTTTCGCGTTCGCGAACGCGGCGCTCTTCGCCCTCTACATCGTCCTGGCGCACCGCGTGGCCCGGCACGGCGCGATGGCCGGGATCGACGGGCTCGCCGTAGCGATGCTGATCGCCCTGGTCGTCGCCACGCCGCTGGGCGGCTGGGCCGCGCTTCCGGCGCTGCTCGATCCGGTCGCCCTCCTGGCGGGGATCGGCGTCGGCATCACCTCGTCGGTGATCCCCTACGTCTGCGACCAGCTCGCGATGGCGCGGATGCCGCGGGCGACGTACGCGCTCCTCGTCTCGCTCCTGCCTGCGACGGCTACGGCGATCGGCGTCGTCGTCCTCCGTCAGATCCCGGCGCCGGCCGAGATCGCGGGTGTGGCGCTCGTCGTCGCCGGGGTCGGCGTCCACCGGGAGCCGTCGGAAACCGCTCGGTAGTTCTCCGCCGGCCGCGGAGGGAATCTGCCGATGCCGTCGGCGCGGAGACAGGTGATGCTTGCGGCATGGCACAGGCAGGCGGACAGCCGAAGCTCGGCACGCGGCTCGTCCTGCTCGCGCTCGTCGTCTCGCTCTGCGTCACCGGGGGAATCGCCATCGGCACGCTCCTGTTCGCCGAGTTCGACGAGACGGCCGGACGAATCCTCGCGACCACCGGTCTCCTGTCGCTCGCGAGCCTGCTCTCGCTGCCCGCGGGCGTTCTGCTCGACCGCCGGCGGGTGACGCCGCTCGCGTGGGGGACGATCGCCGCGGCGACCTTCGCGTTCGTGCTCGCCATGATCACGATCTGGGGCCAGCAAGAGCAGGAGACGCTCTCGCGCCTCACCTGGACGCTCTGGCTCGGCGCGGGCGCGGGCGCCCAGGCCGCGACGATGACCGCGCTCCTGCGGCCGGGAGACTCGCGCCGGCTCCGGATCGTCTACGCGGTCTCCATCCTCCTGGCCTCGTCGCTCGCGGCGCTCATCGGCCTCGCCGTCTGGATCGAGCCCGACTCGGAGGCCTACGGCCGCGTCACGGGAGCCGTCGCGGTCGCGGCGGTGCTCGCGACGCTCCTCCAGCCCATCCTGCGGCGGATGGAGGCGCCGGCGGAGCGCCACGAGCTCCGTCTGACGCTCGACGCGCCGCCCTCGGAGGAGGCGGTCGCCGCGGCCGTCGAGGCGCTCGAGAAGCACGGGTCGCGGGTCGAGAAGGTCGTCGGACCGCGGGTCTAGTATGGCGCTTCCCGTGTCGGAAGCGCCCTTCGTCCACCTGCACGTCCACTCCGAGTACTCGATCCTCGACGGGGCGTGCCGGATCCCGGAGCTGGCGGCGCGGGCGGCCGAGCTGGAGATGCCCGCGGTCGCGCTCACCGACCACGGGTCGCTGGCGGGGGCGATCGAGCTCTACCGCGCGGCGGGCGACGCGGGCGTCAAGCCGGTGCTCGGGTGCGAGGTCTACGTCGCGGACGACCGGCACGTCCAGCGGAAGGGCTACGCGCACCTCACGCTCCTCGCCGAGTCGAACGAGGGCTACGGGAACCTCATCAAGCTCGCCTCGGCCGGCTACCTCGAGGGCTACTACTACAAGCCGCGCGTCGACTGGGAGCTCCTCGCCGCGCACGCGAAGGGGATCGTCGCGCTCTCGGGCTGCCTCTCGGGCCGCGTCGCGAAGGCGCTCGAGAACGGGAACCGCCCCGAGGCGGAGGCCGAGGTCGCGCGGCTCGTCGACATCTTCGGGAAGGACTCGGTCTACCTCGAGATCCAGGACGCCGGCCTCGAGGTGCAGAAGGGGATCAACGCGGCGCTCGCCGAGATCTCGCAGGGGACGGGGCTCCCGCTCGTCGCCACCGGCGACGTCCACTACCTCCGCCACGAGGACGCCCGCGCGCACGAGGCACTCCTCTGCATCCAGTCCGGGGACACGCTCCAAAACCCGAACCACTGGCGCTTCGACACCGACCAGTTCTACTTCAAGACGCCGGCGGAGATGGCGCAGGACTTCGCCGACTACCCGCACGCGCTGCGGACGACGCTCGAGATCGCCGAGCGCTGCTCGGTCGCCATCGAGCTGGGCGTCATCCACCTGCCGCGGTTCCCGACGCCGGACGGCCGCGAGGCGTTCGACTACCTCGTCGAGCTCTGCGAGAAAGGCCTGCAAAAGCGATACGGGAGCGTCACGCCGGAGCTGCAGGAGCGGCTGCGCTTCGAGCTCAAGACGATCAAGGAGATGGGCTTCGCCGACTACTTCCTGATCGTCTGGGACTTCATCCACTTCGCGAAGACGAACGGGATCGGCGTCGGTCCCGGGCGCGGCAGCGCGGCGGGGAGCCTCGTCGCCTACTCCCTCGAGATCACCGACATCGACCCGATCAAGTACGACCTCCTCTTCGAGCGCTTCCTCAACCCGGGGCGCAAGACGATGCCGGACATCGACATCGACTTCTCCGTGTACGGCCGCGACCGGGTCATCAACTACGTGGCGGAGAAGTACGGCCGCGACCAGGTGGCCCAGATCATCACCTTCGGGACGATGATGGCGCGCGCCGCCGTCCGCGACGCCGGCCGGGTGCTCGACATCCCCTACGGCACGGTCGACAAGGTGGCCAAGATGATCCCCGAGGGCCCGAAGGTCTACCTCGACGACTCCATGAAGCCGGGCGCCGAGCTGAAGCAGGCGTACGACGCCGACGAGATCGTCCGCCAGATCGTCGACCTCGCGAAGCCGCTCGAGGGGCTCGTCCGCCAGGACTCGATCCACGCCGCCGGCGTCGTCATCGGCGACCGGCCTCTGACCGAGTACCTGCCGCTCCAGCAGAAGGGCGCCGACCAGGAGCTCGTGACGCAGTTCGCGATGGAGGACGTCGAGGCCCTCGGGCTCCTGAAGATGGACTTCCTCGGCCTGCGGAACCTCGACGTCATCGACAAGGCCGTCGAGCTCGTCGGCGGCCTCGACATCGCGCAGCTCCCGCTCGACGACGCGAAGACGTACGAGATGCTCGCGCGCGGCGAGTCGACCGGCGTCTTCCAGTTCGAGTCGTCGGGCATGCGCGAGGCGCTCCGGCTCGTGCGGCCGACCGAGTTCGAGGACCTCATCGCGCTCGTCGCCCTCTACCGGCCGGGGCCGATGGCCTACATCCCCGTCTACGCGAAGCGGAAGGCGGGCCAGGAGGCGGTGACGCTCCCCGACCCGCGCCTCGAGCCGATCCTCGGGCCGACCTTCGGGATCATCCTCTACCAGGAGCTGGCGATGGAGATCGCCAAGCAGATCGCCGGCTTCTCGCCCGCCGAGGCCGACGACCTCCGCAAGGCGATCGGCAAGAAGATCCACAAGCTCATGGCCTCCCTCAAGGAGAAGTTCCTCGAGGGGTGCGCGGCGAACGGCGTCACGCCCGCGGTCGCGGGTCAGCTCTGGAAGGACATCGAGTCGGCGCAGGACTACTCCTTCAACAAGTCCCACGCCGCGTGCTACGCGCTCATCGCCTACCGCACGGCGTACCTGAAGGCGAACTGGCCGTCCGAGTACATGGCCGCGCTCATCTCCTCGGTCATGAACACGAAGGACAAGGTGCCGTTCTACGTCGCGGCCTGCGACGAGATGGGCATC
>DATBJE010000011.1:0-4744 GCA_036556565.1 Gaiellaceae bacterium | reverse complement strand
GATCGTGTTCGTCGGCCTGAACCACCTGCTCCTCGCGACGATGCTCCACCTGGCGCGCGGCCACACGCTGCGCGAGACGGGCCTCTTCTCGACCGAGAGCCTCTCGACCGACTTCGTCCTCGCGCTCCTCGGCGTCGCCTTCGCCGGGCTGTGGGACTGGAACCCCTGGCTCCTGCCGACCGCGGTCGCGCCCCTCATCCTCGTGCACCGCTCGCTGAGCGTCCCCGCCCTCCAGCAGGAGGCGCGGGTCGACCCCAAGACGGGCCTTTTCAACGCGCGCTTCTTCGCCGACGCTCTCCGGGAGGAGCTCGACCGCTCACAGCGCTCCGGCCTGCCGCTCTCGGTCGTCATGGCCGACCTCGACCTCCTGCGCGACATCAACAACGCCTACGGCCATCTCGCCGGCGACACCGTCCTCAAGGGGATCGCCGACGTCTTCCAGGCGCACCTCCGGCATTCCGACATCCCGGCGCGCTTCGGCGGCGAGGAGTTCGCCATCCTGCTGCCCGAGACGCCGCCGCAGCAGGCGTTCGAGGTCGCCGAGCGCATCCGGCGCGCGGTCGCCGACCAGCCGTTCGACATCGAGACCTCCAGCGAGCCCATCCGGGCGACCATCTCCATGGGTATCGCGTGCTTCCCGAAGGACGCCGTCGACGCCAACGAGCTCGTCCACCAGGCCGACCTCGCCGTCTACAGGGCCAAGCTGCAGGGCCGAAACCGCGTCCTCAGCGCGAGCTCGGAGCCCCTGCTCCTTCCGCCCGAGCGCACGCCCCGCCTCGCCGCAGTGCCCGACGAGGGCGCCTACGTGCCTCCCGTGATGACGCCGACGGCCGAGCCGGCCCCGATCGACCCGCAGCGCACGCAGGTGACCGAGAGCGGCGCGCCGCAGCGCCGGCACTCGCCGGCCGGACCGCGCTTCATCTCGTTCTCGCCGGCGCTCGCCCTGCTCGTCACCGCGGTCAGCCTCGGTGGCATCGCGGCCGGCGCCCTCGGGATCGCCGCGGGGACGACGGACGACCTCATCGGGCTGCTCGCGATCATCGCGCTCGTGGCCGGGGGCCAGGCCCTCGCCCTCGAGCTGGACGGCGGCTCGATCTCGGTCAGCGCCGTCGGCGCCCTCGCCGGAGCCGCGCTCTTCGGGCCCCAGGCAGCGCTGCCACTCGCGATCGCCATCGCGTCGGTCGAGTGGAGCTCCCGGCGCACCCCGATCTACCAGCTGATCTTCAACATCGGCGCCCTCACCTTCGCGTCCCTCGCGGCCGCGGCGGTCTTCAGCGTGGCGCACGACGACCTCGGCATGAAGACGGTCGTCACGGCGGCGGCGGGCCTCGTCGCCGGCGGCGCCTACTTCGCGGTCAACACGGGGCTCATCGCGGGCGCCCTCGCCGTCGAGGGCCACGACCGGTGGCGCCGGGTCTGGACGGAGCGCTTCGCGTGGCTCCTGCCGCACTACGTCGCCTTCGGCGCGGTCGCGGGCGCGATCGCCCTCGCGTACGACGCCGTCGGGCTCTACGGCCTCGCCGTGTTCGTCCTCCCACTCGTGCTCATGCGGAAGACGATGGCCGCCTACCTCGGCTACACGGAGCGGTCGACGAAGAAGCTCCGCCAGGCGGCGGAGACCATCCGCAGCCAGAACATCTCCCTCGAGCAGGCCAACCACCTCCTCAAGGAGCGCTCGACGGCGGCCATGGAGAGCCTCTCGGCCACCGTCGACGCGCGCGACGCGTACACGGCAGGCCACTCGCGCCGCGTCCAGACGATCGCGCTGGCAATCGGGAGCGAGCTGGGCCTCTCGCAGGCCGAGCTCGACCTGCTCGGCCACGCCGCGCTCTTCCACGACATCGGCAAGCTCGCGATCCCCGACGCGGTGCTGCTGAAGCCGGCATCGCTCTCGGGCGACGAGTGGGACCTCATGCAACGCCACGCGGAGGAAGGGGCGCGCATCATAGACCGCCTCGGGTTCCTCGGCGACGCCGTCCCGGCGATCCGCCACCACCACGAGCGCTGGGACGGGGACGGGTACCCCGACCGCCTCGTGGGCGAGGACATCCCGCTCGGCGCACGGATCATCCACGTCGCGGACGCGCTCGACTCGATGCTGACGAACCGCATCTACAAGCCGGCGCGCCCGGCCGAGGAGGCCCTCGAGGAGCTCCGGCAGGGCGCCGGGAGCCAGTTCTGCCCGCGGTGCGTGGGCGCGCTCGAGCGCAAGCTCACGAGCGAGGACGCCTCGCAGCTGGCCCGCCCGCCCCTCGCCGCCGCCTCCTAGAGAACCCATTCCGAGCTGCGTTCTGACGGCTTGCGGAAGCTCCAACCTGCTCGCCTACACTGTGCGAGGAGGTCGCGCACGTGCCACGAGAGTCGCGCCCGCACCGCAGGGTGTCCCGGAAGGAGCTCCAGGCCTTCCGCACGGGCCTGCGGCGGCGTTACACCGACGAGCAGATCCTCGCCGAGCTCGCCGCCTCGGCCGAGCGGCTCGGCCGCTCGCCGACGATGAGGGAGTTCGCGGCCGACCCGGGGGCGCGCGTCCATCCCCAGACCGTCGTCGGGCACTTCGGCAGCTGGAACGGCGCGAAGCGGCGTGCGGGCCTCGTGGCCCGTCGCTTCGCGACGAAGGAGGAGCTCCTCCTGCAGCTTCGCGCGCTCGGTGACGAGCTCGGGCGCACGCCCACGGGCAGGGATCTCGACGAGCACCGCGACCGGATGCCGTCGAAGTCGCTCTACTGGCACAGCTTCGGCTCGCTCTCGAACGCGCTCCGGGCCGCGGGGTTCGACGTTCCCGCCCGGGACGAGCGCCTCGAGCGCGCGCTCGTCCAGGGCGAGCGCCTCGCGCGTCGGCTCGGACGGCTGCCGCGCCTCGCGGACTGGTCGAGGGCGCGACGGCGGCGGCCGGCGATGCTCTCCGAGTGGCAGGTCTACCGGCTCTACGCCGGGGACCGGGGAGGATGGACGACGTTCCTCTTCGTCCTGCGAGAGCGGCTCGCTCGCGCGGGCGTCGAGGTGGACGAGAAGGGGCGAATCGCCCGTTGAGTTCTAGCGGCCCGCGGCGGCCGAAGGGGCGATCGCGGCGATCGCCGCCAGCCGCGCGAGCGACAGCCGCGCCTCCTCGGGCGCCCGGACCGGCGGGAGGTCCGAGCTCTCCACGAAGGTGCGGTCGGGCTCGAACGACTCCGTCCGGACGGCGCGGCCGCGGGAGACGGCAAGCAGCGTGCCCTCGCCGAGCTCGCGCTTGGTGAGCTCGAGGCCCGCGTAGCGTTCGGCGAGCTCGAGGGCCTCGCGCGTGGAGGCGAAGACGAGCTCGTGGCTCCCCTCGCCGATCCAGAGCGGCCGCCCGATGCCGCGCGCGACGAAGAGGAGGCCTGGCTCGCGCTCGTCGACCCACGCCGCCGCCATCGAGCCGTGCAGCTCCTCGAGGGCAGCGGGAGCGCTTGCCGCCTCCTCGGCGAGGGCGAAGATCGCCTCCGAGTCGACCGTCATCCTCGCCTCGGCGCGCTCGAAGCCGTGGCGCGCGAGGATCTCCTCGTCGTTGACGATGATCCCGTTGTGGACGCCGACCACCGACCCGTGGCGGATCGGATGGTTGTTGGCGACGAGGCTCGGGTGGCCCTTCGTGTAGTCGCGGACGTGGACGAGCACCTGCCGCGAACCCGCGGGGACCTCGAGGCGGTCGAGGAGCGCGCTCGCCCCGCCGCGCTGCTTGTGCACGGCGAGCGGGACGCCGGGCCCGCGGTACGCGTACCCGACGGCGTCGGAGCCCCGCTCGGAGATCGCGGCCAGGAGGGACTGGGTCGCCAGCGTCTGGTCGACTCGCGACCCGTCGCTGAGGCTGTATCCGGCGATCCCGCACACTGCGCTTCTCGATCCCGATCCTAGGACGATCCCCGGACGGGAGGGGTGGCCCGAAGATGCCACAGGGCCATCTTCCGACCAGACACTACCACCCTCGGCTTCCCGGTCGGCGGCGCCCATCCCCCGAAACGGTGGGTTCTCCTCAAGGCCGTCCGCGGTGCCGCCGATACGGGTGGGCGTGGAGCACTCTTCTGCGGAACTCCCTCAGGAGCCGGAGCGTGTCGACGCGGACGAGCCGAAGCTCGAGCTCGTGCCCGACGCGGTCGAGGACGAGGACGACGACGAGCCCGTGCTCGAGCTCGACGCGCCTGCCCCGACCCAGGACCCGCTGAAGCTCTACGTCCGCCAGATCGGCGACGGACCGCTCCTCACGCCGGCCGAGGAACGCGAGCTCGCCCGGCGCAAGGACGAGGGCGACGAGTGGGCGAAGCGCCGGCTCATCGAGTGCAACCTCCGGCTCGTCATGTCGATCACCCGGAACTACGTGAACTCCGGCGTCCCCCTGCTCGACCTCATCCAGGAGGGCAACCTCGGCCTCATCCGCGCGGTCGAGAAGTTCGACTACCGGATGGGCTACAAGCTCTCGACCTACGCGACCTGGTGGATCAGGCAGGCGGTCACGCGGGCGATCGCGGACCAGGGCCGCACGATCAGGCTCCCCGTCCACGTCGTCGACCAGGTTCGCCGGGTCATGCGCGCCCGGCGGGTGCTCACCCAGAAGCTCAACCGCGAGCCGCTGCCGGCCGAGCTCGCGCAGGAGAGCGGCCTCGAGGTCAAGCGCGTCAACGAGCTCCTCGACCTCGTCGAGGACCCCGTCAGCCTCGAGACCCCCGTCGGCGACGGCGACTCGATGTACGGCGACATGATCGAGGACACGAACTCCGAGCAGCCCGAC
>DATBJE010000010.1:0-6574 GCA_036556565.1 Gaiellaceae bacterium | reverse complement strand
GCCGGAGCCCGTCGAGGCGGCGGCGTACTACGTCGTCGCCGAGGCGCTCACGAACGTCGTCAAGTACGCGGAGGCGTCCTCGGTCGCCGTTAGCATCGAGCGCGTGAACGGCCGCGCGATCGTCGAGATCGCCGACGACGGAATCGGCGGCGCCGACCCGAGCGGCGGGTCGGGGCTCCGCGGCCTCGTCGACCGCGTCGAGGCCCTCGACGGCCTGTTCGTCGTCGAGAGCGCCCCTGGGAAGGGCACGAGGGTCCGGGCGGAGTTCCCGTGCGGATAGTCATAGCCGAGGACTCGGTGCTCCTCCGCGAGGGCGTCGCCCGGCTGCTCGAGGACCAGGGGTTCGAGGTCGTGGCGCAGACCGGCTCGGCCGAGGACCTCATGCTCAAGGTCCGGAGCTACTCGCCCCAGGTCGTGATCGTGGACATCCGCATGCCGCCCACCCACACGGACGAGGGCCTCAAGGCGGCACAGGAGATCCGGGAGGCATACCCCGAGGTCGGCGTCCTCGTGCTCTCCCAGTACGTCGAGCCCGCGTACGCGATGGAGCTGCTCGCCGACAGCGCCGAGGGCGTGGGCTACCTGCTCAAGGACCGGGTCTCGGACGTGGACGAGTTCGCCGCCGCCGTCCGGCGGGTGGGGGAGGGGGGCTCGGCGCTCGATCCAGAGGTCGTGTCCCAGCTGGTCGGCCGGCGACGCACCCATGATCCGCTGGAGGACTTATCCCCGCGTGAGCGCGAGGTGCTCGGGCTCATGGCCGAGGGCCGCTCGAACCAGGCGATCAGCGAGCGGCTCTTCATCACCCAGCGCGCCGTCGAGAAGCACGTGACGAGCATCTTCGGGAAGCTCCGCCTGGGGCACGAGCCCGAGGACCATCGGCGCGTCCTCGCCGTGCTCACCTTCCTGCGGTCCTAGCCCCACCGGGCGGGTGCGGGAAACCGCACCGATGGAAGCAGGGTGGCCCCATTCTCGTCTAGTGGCCGAGGCGGAAGAGTGCGGACATGACGTTCAGGAAGAGAATCTTCATCGGCGCCGTGGTCTTCGCGGTCCTCCTGCTCGCCGTCGGCGGCTGGACGGTTCGCGGCGTGCGCTGGGCCGTCGCCTAGGCGTCATGGCCCCTTCGCCCCGGATCGGCCGGCTGCTCGGCGCTCTCGCGCTCCCGACGTTCGCGCTCGCCCTGGGGATGAGCGTCCTCACCACCTACGCGCCGCTGCTCCTCGGCCAGGAGACCTCGTCCGCCGGCGCGATCGGGCTTGCGATCGGCGCCGAGGGCGCCTTCGCGCTCTTCCTTCCGATCCTCGTCGGGTCCCTCTCGGATCGCACCCGGACGCGCCTCGGCCGGCGGCTGCCCTACGCGCTCGTCGCCGCCCCGCTCCTCGCGCTCCCGCTCGTGGTCCTCCCGTTCGCGCACGGCTACGCGCAGACGGTCGCGCTGATCTCGCTCTTCTACGTCGGCTACTTCGTCTACTACCCGCCGTACCAGGCGCTCTTCGCCGAGCTCGTGCCCGCGACCCACCAGGGGCGCGCGCAGGGCTGGCAGGGCGTCATGCGCGGGCTCGGCCTCGGCGCAGCGCTCGTCGGCGGCGGGCTCCTCCTCTCGGTCTGGACGCCGCTGCCGTTCGTCCTCGCGGCCGCGGCGGTCGTCCTCGCCACGGTCACGCTCGTGCGGGCCATCGGCGGCGGCGAGCGCGCACGCGCGTCCGTGACCGCGACGGAGGCGGCTCCGGTCGACGCCGGCATCCTCCGGCTCGTCCGGGAGCGTCCCGAGATCCGCTCCTTCGTGATCGCCAACGCCCTCTGGGAGCTCTCCTTCATGGGGCTGAAGACGTTCATCGTCCTCTTCGTCGTCAAGGGCCTGGGCGAGTCCGTCGGGACGGCCACGGCTGTGATCGGCGTCGTCGCGGGCGCCTACGTCGTCGCCTCGGCGGGCGCAGGGCGGCTCGGGGACGCGGTCGGCCTCCACCGGCTCATGCGCGTCTCGCTCTGGGTCTACGGCATCGGCCTCCTGGTCGGCGCGGCGCTTTCCTCGCTCGGCCCCTTCCTCGTCGGCCTCCCGGTCATCGCGCTCGCGGGCGCCGTCGTCATGACGCTCCCCTACGGCCTGCTCGTCGGCATGACGCCGCCCGGCGCCGAGGGCGCGCTCTCCGGCCTCTTCGGCTTCTCGCGGGCGCTCGGCGCGATCGCCGGCCCCATCGCGGTCGGCCTCGCGATCGACCTCCTCGGCCCGTACTTCCCGGGGACGAACGGCTACGGCGCCATGTGGGTCGCGATCGGCGTGCCGATCCTCCTCTCGCTGCCCTTCCTCGCCGGCATGACCGCCGAGGAGCAGCGGCCGCTCGAGCGGCCCGTCCTCGCGGCACGCGAGGACCTCGCGCTCGCCGCGTAGAACCCCCTTCGCGCGCCGAAAGGGGGTTCGCCGAGGCCCTAGCCCGAGGGAGGCGCGGCCAAGGGGCCGGGTCTAGGGTTCGAGTTGACCCGAGGCGGAGCCCTTTGCGGCGGGGACTCCGCCTCGGCGTCCGTGCTGCGAGCCATCGAGGAGATCCGGGAGTCTGCGGCGATCTCCGGGCCTCCGGCCCGCACGGCGGCAGAGGGTACGTCCCGCGCCCCGCGTCCGCCCCCGGGCGGTGGGCGATTTTGCAGAATCCTCACAGTTCGCGCACGCCTAGAACGGGATAGGCTGGCTCCGCGTGCCCGACCTCGACGACCTGGCCGAGCGGCTCCGCGAGCTGGCGCTTTCGCTCCCCGAGACCTACGAGGACGACCCCTGGGGCCACCCCGTCTTCAAGGTGGCCGAGAACCGCATGTTCGCGTCCATGTCGGTGGGCGAGGACGCCGTCCGGCTCACCGTCAAGCTGACGCCCGAGGAGCGCGAGATCGCGCACTTCCTCCCGTACGTGAGCACCGCCCGCTACGTCGGCCGCTACGGGTGGGTCACCGCCGCCGTCGCCGACGACGAGTCGCTGGAGGCGGCGCTCGAATGGCTGCGCGAGAGCTACTGGCTCAAGGCCCCGCCGCACCTGCGCGCGGCCGTCGAGGGCGAGTGAAGGCCCTCACCGAGCTCCGTCCCGGCCTCTACCGCTGGACGGCGCGCCACCCGGAGGCGCATCCCGCTCCGGCGCGCGGGAGCCCGGCCGACTGGGGCCCCGAGGTCGGCTCGGTCGCGTACGCGGGCCCGGACGCGCTCGTCCTCGTCGACCCGCTCGTCCCGGCCGAGCGCGACGACCTGCGCGACGAGCTGGACGCCGTCGTGCGCCGCCACGGGCGGCGGGTCGCGATTCTGACCACGATCGGGTTCCACCGCCGGAGTCGCGACGACCTGTGCGAGCGCTACGGGGCCTCGACCTCGCGGGCCCGCGCGAGCCTGCCGGAAGGCGTCGAGACCGTTCGGATCCAGGGTGCGGGCGAGACCATGGTCTGGCTTCCGGAGCACCGCGCCCTCGTCCCCGGCGACCGTCTCATCGGGGACGATCGCGGCGGCCTCCGGCTCTGCGCCGAGTCGTGGCTCCGCTACCTGCCGAGCGGGATGGACCTGGCCGGGCTTCGCGGCGCCCTCGCACCGGTGCTGGAGCTGCCGGTGGAGCTGGTGCTCGTCTCCCACGGCGAGCCCGTGCTCGCGAACGGGCGGGCCGCGGTCGCGCGGGCGCTGGCTCCGTAACCGTATTCTCCTTCTCCATGCGCGTGATCCTCCCCGACGAGTCCGAGCTCGAGCTCCCCGACGGCGCGACGGGGCTCGACGCCGCCCGGGCGATCGGCCCGAAGCTCGCCGAGCAGGCCGTCCTCGTGCGCGCGAACGGGTCGGTCCGCGACCTGCGCCTGCCGCTCGTCGACGGGGAGCAGATCCAGATCCTGACGACGCGGGACCGCGAGGACCCGGACGCTCTCTTCGTCCTCCGGCACTCGGCGGCCCACCTCCTCGCGGAGGCGGCGCGCCGCCTGTACCCGGGGACGAAGGTCGCCATCGGACCGCCGATCGAGAACGGCTTCTACTACGACTTCGAGTTCCCGGAGCCCGTGCACGAGGACGCGCTCGAGCGGCTGGAGGAGGAGATCCGGCGCGAGATCGCCGAGGGCCGCGCCTGGGAGCGCTGGGAGACCACGCGCGACGAGGCGCGGAGCTACTTCGAGCAGGAGGGCGAGCCGTTCAAGGTCGAGCTCGTCGACACCGCCGAGGGCGACATCTCGTTCTACAGACAGGGCGACTTCGTCGACCTCTGCCGGGGCCCGCACCTCGTAAACGCGGAGCCGATCAAGGCCGTGAAGCTCCTCTCGCTCGCGGGCGCGTACTGGCGCGGGGACGAGAACCGGCCGCAGCTCACCCGCATCTACGGGACGGCGTTCTTCGACCCGCAGGACCTCGAGGACCACCTTCACCGAATCGAGGAGGCGAAGCGGCGCGACCACCGCCGCCTGGGCAAGGACCTCCACCTCTTCGACTTCTCCGAGCAGGCGCCGGGCATGCCGTTCTGGCACCCGCGCGGGATGATCGTGTGGAACGTGCTCGAGGACCTCCGGCGCCGCGAGAACGCGCGGCGCGGCTACGAGGAGGTGCGGACGCCGCAGCTTTACGACTCCGAGCTCTGGCGCACGTCGGGCCACTGGGAGAAGTACCAGGAGCACATGTTCCGGCTCGAGATCGAGGGGCGCGACTTCGGCCTCAAGCCGATGAACTGCCCCGGCCACTGCCTCCTCTACTCGCTCTCGCCCCACAGCTACCGCGAGCTGCCGCTGCGGATCGCCGAGGCGGGGAACCTCCACCGCAACGAGCTCTCGGGCGTCCTCCACGGGCTCCTCCGCGTGCGCCACTTCGTGCAGGACGACGCGCACATCTTCTGCACGACCGAGCAGATCCAGGACGAGCTTCTCGCCTGCCTCGACTACGCCTATTACCTCTACGACCTCTTCGAGCTCGACATCCGCGTCGAGCTGTCGCTGCGGCCCGACAACAAGCTCGGCACCGACGAGGAGTGGGACTTCGCCGAGGAGGAGCTGCGGAAGGCGCTCGCGGCCAAGGGGCTGGACTACGTCGAGAGCTCGGGCGAGGGGTCGTTCTACGGCCCGAAGATCGATCTGCACATGGCCGACTCGCTCGGGCGCAGCTGGCAGCTCGGGACCGTCCAGCTCGACCTGCAGATGCCGAAGCGCTTCGGGCTCGCGTATCAGGGCGACGACAACGCGGAGCACACGCCGGCGATGATCCACCGCGCCCTCCTGGGCTCCCTCGAGCGGTTCGTCGGCGTCTACCTCGAGCACACGGGCGGCGACCTCCCGTTCTTCCTCGCGCCCGAGCAGGTCCGGGTGCTGCCCGTCTCCGACGGCCACCTGGCCGACGCCGAGTCGCTCGCGGACCGGCTGCGCGGCGAGGGGTTCCGGGCCCGGGTCGACGAGCGGGAGGAGACGCTCGGGCGGCGGATCCGCGACGCCGAGCTCGCCAAGGTCCCGTACGTCGTCGTCTGGGGCGACCGCGAGTCGCTCGAATCGGTGTCCGTCCGCCGGCGCGGCGACGACCAGGGAAGCGCGTCCGTCGACGCTCTCGTTGAGGAGCTCCGAGCCGCTGCTACTATCTGAGCCCTGCAAGCAGGAGCGACGTTTCCTCACCTCCGGGGCCGCGCGCCCGTCGGAGGTTCAACCACATCGGGGAATTGACGAGCTGCCTGCGTGCAGCTTTTCGTTGTTTCTAGGAGGAGGACGCAGCACAACTTGGTGACGTTTCAGTGAGGCCGAGGCGAAGGTTCGACCAGTCCAGGCCGCAGCAGGACACGACGCGGATCAACGAGAAGATCCGGGTGCCCCGGGTCCGGCTGGTCGACTCGGACGGCTCCCAGGTCGGGATCAAGCCGACGGACGAGGCGCTCGAGTACGCCTACTCGAAGGACCTCGACCTGGTGGAGGTGGCGGCCGGCGCCGATCCGCCCGTGGCCCGGATCATGGACTACGGGAAGTACAAGTACGAGCAGGAGCAGAAGGCCAAGACCGCGAGGAAGCACCAGTCGCAGATCCAGGTCAAGGAGATCAAGCTCCGCCCGAAGATCGGCGTCCACGACTACGAGACCAAGAAGGGCCATGTCATGCGATTCCTCAACGCACGGGCGAAGGTGAAGGTGACGATCATGTTCCGGGGGCGCGAGCAGACGCACCCGGAGCGCGGCCGCGACCTGCTCATGCGCCTGGCGGAGGACGTCAAGGACCTGGGGACCGTCGAGTCCCCGCCGATCCAGGACGGACGCAACATGGTCATGGTGCTGGCGCCTCACAAGACCGCCGGTCGCGAAGTGGGAGCAGCCCAGAGTGCCTAAGCAGAAGAACAACTCCGCCGCGAAGAAGCGGTTCAAGATCACCGGCACGGGCCGCATCCTGCGACGCCATGCCATGAAGAGCCACAACCTCGAGAAGAAATCCGCCAAGCGCGGCCGCGCGTTTCGGCGCTTGCACCCGGTGGACTCCTCGGACGTCCGTGAGGTCCGGCGCCTGCTCGGGCGGTAGCGGGGAAGGAGGAGCGAGATGCCCCGCGTGAAGCGATCCGTCCATGCGCGCAAGAAGCGCCGCAAGGTCCTCGAGCGGGCCAAGGGCTACGTCG
>DATBJE010000009.1:0-2859 GCA_036556565.1 Gaiellaceae bacterium | reverse complement strand
CGCGATCATGGCCGAGATCGAGGGCTTCTTCGCCGCGTGCCGCCGGGAGGGGGTCTGGCCGGGCGGGATCCACCTCGAGTTCACGGGCGAGGACGTGACCGAGTGCCTCGGCGGCTCGGAGGCCGTGCTCGAGGAGCAGCTGAACGCCCGCTACATGACCCTGTGCGACCCGAGGCTGAACGCCCGCCAGTCGCTCGACCTCGCCTTCCGACTCGCCGAGCTCATGCGCCGGCCGGGCGGCGGGCGCGACTCCGGCTAGTGGAACTACGAAAGCTGGCCGTCGTCGGCACCGGGCTGATCGGCGCCTCGGTCGGCCTGGCCGCGAAGCGCGCCGCCGTGCCGCACGTCACCGGGTACGACGCCGACCCCGAGTTCCTCGCCGTCGCCGCGGAGCGGGGCGCGCTCGACGAGCCCGCCGAGAGCCTGGTCGCCGCCGTCGAGGACGCCGACCTCGTCGTCGTCGCGACCCCGGTGGCGACCCTCGTCGAGCGCATCCGCGAGGCACTCGTCGCAGTGGGCGACGGCACGACCGTGACGGACGTCGGCTCGACGAAGGCGGCTCTCTGCGCGGCCGTCGAGGACCGGACGCGCTTCATCGGCGGCCACCCCGTGTGCGGCTCCGAGGCGCGCGGCCCGATGAACGGGAGCGACCAGCTCTTCGCGGGGGCCACCTGGTTCCTCACGCCGGTCGCCGAGACGGAGCCCGAGCGCTACCGGCTCCTGCACGGGTTCGTGGCATCGCTGGGCGCCGTCCCCGTGGCGATCGACCCGACGGCGCACGACCGCCTCCTGTCGCTCACGAGCCACCTGCCGCACGCGCTCGCCAACGTCGTCCTCAACCACGCGGGCTCGGTGCGCGTGGACGGCCACGAGCCGCTCTCCGCCGCCGGCGGGTCGCTCCGCGACATGACGCGCGTGGCCGGCGCCAACCCGCGCATCTGGATCGACATCTTCCTCGAGAACGCCGGCGAGCTCAGGGCCGCGCTCGGCGAGCACCGCCGCCGGGTCGAGGAGCTCGAGAAGGCGCTCGAGAGCCGCGACGCGGGCTACCTCGCCCGCTGGATCGGCGAGGCCGGGGTCAACCGCCGCCGCCTGCTCGACGAGGCCTACGAGGACCCGGGCGCGATGCAGCGGGTGCGCGTGCACGTCCCCGACCGGCCGGGCGTCCTCTCGGGCATCACGCAGGCCCTCGGCGCCGAGAAGATCAACATCGAGGACTTCGAGCTCGAGCACCTCTCGCCCGAGCGGGGCGGGACGCTCAGCGTCCTCGTCGCGGGCGAGGGCGCCGCGCGGAGGGCCGCCGAGCTCCTGGAGGCCCAGGGCTACTCCGTCATCGTCTCGCCCGCATTCGAGGACTGAGTGTCCCTCCAGGCGATGCCCACCAGGCTTCTGACGGCTGCAAAGCTACGTCATGCTGCGTCCTCGGTCGCCTCCGTATTGCCCAATACGAAGGCTCCCTGCGTCTTTGCCTGCCGCGCTTTTCGCGCGCCAGAAGCAGGGCAGCATCACCCGAAGGGACACTAGGCGGTGGAGATCGAGCCGGCGGTCGCGGTGCGGGGCGACATCGCCGTCCCCGGCGACAAGTCCATCTCCCACCGGGCGCTGCTCCTGGGGGCGATCGCCGACGGCGAGAGCGAGATCGACGGGTTCGGGGCCTCCAAGGACACGCTCTCGACGGTGGGGGCGGTACGGGCGCTCGGCGCTGAGCTCGAGATCGACGGCGAGCGCGTGCGGGTCGGCGGCGCGGGGCTTCGCGGGCTGCGGGAGACGGCCGGCCCCCTCGACTGCGGCAATGCGGGCACGCTCATGCGGCTCCTGCCGGGGATCCTGGCGGGGCAGGAGGGGCGCTTCGAGCTCGTCGGCGACGAGTCGCTCTCGCGGCGGCCGATGGATCGGATCGCGGAGCCGCTGCGTGCGATGGGCGCCCGGGTCGAGATGACGGACGGCCATGCGCCGCTCGCCGTCGAGGGCGCCGCGCTCGAGCCCGTGCGCTGGGAGCTTCCGGTCGCGAGCGCGCAGGTGAAGTCCTGCGTGCTCCTCGCCGGTCTCTACGCGGGCGGGGGCCCGACGATCGTCGTCGAGGGCTTCCCCAGCCGCGACCACACCGAGCGGATGCTCGAGGCGATGGGCGCGCGCGTCCGGCGCAAGGCGGGCGAGCCGGGCATCTGGCCGGCGGAGCGCCTGGGGCCCTTGCACCTCGAGATCCCGGGCGACTTCTCGTCGGCGGCGCCGTTCGTGGTCGCCGCGACCCTCCTGGCCGAGTCGGAGCTGCGTCTGCACGGCGTCGGCATCAACCCCACGCGCACGGGGTTCCTGGCGGTGCTGGAGCGCATGGGCGCGCGGATCTCGTTCTTCAACCGCCGGAGCGCGGGCGGGGAGCCGGTCGCCGACCTCGAGGTCGCGCCGGCCGAGCTGACGGCCACCGAGGTCCGCCCGGAGGAGGTGCCGGGGCTCGTGGACGAGCTGCCGCTCTTCGCGCTCGCGGCCGGCATGGCCCGGGGCGAGAGCGTCGTCACCGGCGCGCAGGAGCTGCGCGTGAAGGAGTCGGACCGTCTCGAGACCGTGAAAGATGCGCTACGGCCACTAGGAATCCACATCGAAACGAGCCATGATGGCCTCCGGGTTCGTGGGGTCCCCTCCCGCCCTCGGGGTGGGGGCGTGGTGGAGGCCGGCGGCGATCACCGGATCGCGATGCTGGGGGCGATCGCGGGGCTCGTCTCGCGCGAGGGCGTCGAGCTCCGGGGCGCCGAGAGCGCCGCTGTAAGCTTCCCCGACTTCTTCGCCATGCTCGACTCCCTCGTCCTTCGATGAGCCGGGAGCGCCCATGATCGTCGCCATCGACGGGCCGGCGGGCTCCGG
>DATBJE010000008.1:0-6208 GCA_036556565.1 Gaiellaceae bacterium | reverse complement strand
CGACCTGCTCGAGCAGGTCGTCGTCCGCGGCGCCTCCGACCTGCACGTGACGGTCGGCTGCGAGCCGGTCATCCGCGTCAACGGCCGGCTCGAGCGGCTGACCGAGTTCGCCCGCCTGAGCCCCGACGACACGCAGGGGATGCTCTACCGGATCCTCTCGACGGAGCAGCAGAAGCACTTCGAGATCAACCGGCAGATCGACATCTCCCACTCGATCCCCGGCCTCGCCCGCTTCCGCGTCAACGTCTACTTCCAGCGCGAGAGCCTGGGAGCAGCCTTCCGGCTCATCCCCGCCGAGCTGAAGACGATCGAGCAGCTCGGGCTCCCGCCGATCCTGCACGACTTCACGACCAGGCCGCGCGGCCTCGTGCTCGTCACGGGCCCGACCGGCTCGGGCAAGTCGACGACGCTCGCGGCGGTGATCGACGAGATCAACCGCACGCGCGACGACCACATCATGACCATCGAGGACCCGATCGAGTTCCTCCACCGCCACAAGCGCTGCGTCGTCAACCAGCGCGAGATCGGCCCGGACGCGACGAGCTTCGCCGAGGCCCTGCGCGGCGCGCTCCGCCAGGACCCCGACGTGATCCTCCTCGGCGAGATGCGCGACCTCGAGACGATCTCGACCGCGCTGACCGCGGCGGAGACAGGCCACCTCGTCTTCGCGACGCTGCACACGCAGGACGCTCCCTCGACGGTCGACCGCCTCATCGACGTCTTCCCGGCCGCGCAGCAGGAGCAGGTCCGCGTCCAGATCGCGAGCACCCTGCAGGGGATCGTCACGCAGACCCTCCTTCCGATCGTCGGCGGGCAGGGGCGGGTCGCCGCCCTCGAGGTCCTGCTGCCCGACGACGCCGTCCGGAACCTGATCCGCCAGGCCAAGGTCGAGCAGATCTACTCCGTCATGCAGACCAGCACCAGCCGCGGGATGCAGACGCTCGAGCAGGCGCTGCTCGAGCTCGTCCGCTCCGGCAAGGTGTCCACCGAGATCGCGCTCATGCGCTCGAGCCGTCCCGACCAGCTCAAGGGCCTGCTCCAGCGCAACGGGCTCATGGTCGCGGATGACCGCGCGTCACTTCGGGTGGCGGGGGCTTAGGGCGTGGGCAAGCAGGTCGTCGGTCTCAAGCTCGGCGCCTCGCGGCTGAACGCCGCGTGCGTGTCGGTGAACGGCTCGACCGAGGTCACGTCCCTGGCGTCGGACCTCCTGCCCGCCGGCGTCATCGCGGGCGGCGAGGTGCGCGACGTCGAAGGGCTCACGGAGGCCCTCAAAGAGTTCTTCAAGCGCCACAAGCTTCCGAAGAAGAACGTCCGGATCGGGCTCGCCAACAACCGCATCGGCGTGCGCACGATCGACGTCGCCGGGATCGACGATCCCAAGCTTCTCGGCAACGCGGTCCGCTTCCGCGCCCAGGAGGCGCTGCCGATCCCGATCGACGAGGCCGTCCTCGACTACCAGATCCTCAACGAGGTCCCCGGCCCCGAGGGGGTTCCGACCCGGCGCGTGCTCCTCGTCGTCGCCTACCGCGATCTCGTCATGGCCTACGCGGAGGCGTGCCGCCTCGCCGGCCTCCGCGTCACCGGGGTCGACCTCGAGGCGTTCGCCCTCCTTCGCGCCCTCACGTCCACCTTCGCGACCGAGCCCGGCGGCGGTCCCGACCGGAGCGCCCTCGTCGCCGTGTCCATCGGCTCCGAGCGCAGCGTCCTCGCCGTCTCGGACGGCTATAGCTGCGAGTACACGCGCGTCCTCGACTGGGGAGGCAACGCGCTCACGGGCGCGATCGGGCGCGCCCTCGAGGTCGAGGCGGGGGACGCCGAGAAGCTGAAGGTCGAGATCGGCCTCCAGGGCGAAGGGCCTGCCGACGGCGCGACGCCCGAGCAGGTGGCCAAGGCCCGCGACGCGCTTCGCCTGGGCCTCCAGGCCTTCGGCCGGGAGCTCGTCTCCTCCCTCCAGTTCTACCAGGGCCAGCCCGACTCGCTCGGGATCCGCGAGCTCGTTCTCGCCGGCGGCACGGCGCAGCTCGCCGGCCTCGCAGGCGAGCTGCAGCAGCTCGTGGGCGTCCCCGTCCGCGTCGGCGATCCGCTCGCCGGCGTCTCGGTCGGGCGCAAGCTCAAGGGAGCCGAGCCGGGCCCCTCGTTCGCCGTTCCCATCGGCCTGGGGATGGCGGTGTAGGACATGGATCTCAACAAGGAGATCAAGCTCTCGGACCTCTTCAAGCGCGGCAAGAAGGACAAGGCCGCGGACGACGCGGCCGAGGAGGTCGCCAAGGAGCCCAAGCAGCGCCGGAGCCTCTCGTTCCGCCGCGCCGCCAAGGATCCGGACGCTCCGAAGCAGGAGAAGAAGGCGAAGGTCGACCCGAAGTCCGCGCCGGCGATTCCCTCGGTGCCGCTGATGCGCGCCTTCAACCTCATGCCCAAGGAGGTGGAGCGCCAGAAGGCGAGCGCGTCGCCGCTGCTGACGCGTGTCGCCGTCCCCGCGGTCGCGGTCCTCGTCCTCGTCGGCCTCGGCGCCGGATTCATGCTCATGGACGCGCGCGTGGGCGAGAAGCGCGCTCAGGCCGACGACCTGCGCGCCCAGCTCGCCGAGCTCACGGCGCAGGCCGGGCCCGACCAGGGTCAGCAGGGCGCGGCCACGATCGCGGGCGAGGGCCAGGCCCGGACGGGCGCGCTCGCCGCGGCGCTCGGAGGCCGGATCGCGTGGGATCGCATCCTGCGCGAGTTCACGCTCGTCCTCCCCGAGGACGTCTGGGTGACGGCGATCTCGGCCGCGTCGGGCGGTTCCACGACCGAGCCCGCACCGGGCCAGACGACCCCGGGCGGCAGCACCTTCACGATCACCGGCTTCGCCCGCTACCAGGCGAGCGTCGCCCAGCTCCTGTCGCGGCTCTCGGTCATCCCCGAGTTCTCCAGCGTGCAGCTGCAGTCGAGCGCCCGCGGCGCCGACCCCCAGAACCAGGACGTGTATTCCTTCTCGATCGTCGCGACCCTCGCGCCGGAAGGGACGGCCTCGTGAAGCGCGACGTCCCGATCACCGTCCTCATCATCCCCCTGCTGCTCGTGGTGGCGGCCGTCGGCTACTTCTTCCTCGTCAAGCCGAAGCAGGACGAGGCCGGCCGTACGTCGGACGAGATCGCCGAGCTGGAGACGCAGATCGCCGTCGCCCAGGCGGCGGCTCGGGCGCCGGCCAATGGCCAGGACGAGACGATCAGGGTCGCCGACGTCTTCCGCGTCACCAAGGCGATGCCAGACGAGGACGACATGCCCGGCATCCTCCTCGAGCTCGACGGCGTCGCCTCCGCGTCGGGCGTCCGCTTCATCTCGATCTCGCCCCAGGCGCCGATCGTCCAGTCCACGTACACGGCCCTCCCGGTCAACCTCTCCTTCGAGGGGAACTACTACGACCTCGCCGACTTTCTCTTCCGCCTGCGCAACCTCGTGAGCGTGCGCGACGGAAAGCTGGAGGCCGACGGCCGCCTCTACACGCTCGACACCCTGAGCATGCAGGAGGGGCCGAACGGCTTTCCCGACATCGCCGCCTCCCTGACCGTGACGGCGTACGTGTACTCGACCACTCCGGCAGCCGCCCCGGTGGCGCCCGCCGCGCCGGCGTCGACCGACACCACCGCGACGACGACGACGACTCCGACCACCCCCGAGACCGCTCCGGTCACCCCCTAGACATGGCATCCTCGAAGCGGAACGCCCAGGCGATTCTCAAGGCCAAGGAGGCCAAGCAGAAGAAGCTGCTGATCGTGCTCGCGCCGGTCTTCCTCGGCCTGGCCGTCTGGCAGGGCCCGAAGATGTACAAGCAGCTCTTCGCGTCGGCTCCGCCGCCCGAGGCCGCCACGGCGACGACTCCGACCGACCCGACGCTCGCGCCGCCGCCCACGGCTCCCACCGACGGCGCGGCGACGCCACCGGGGTCGCTCCCCGACACCGAGCTTCCGCCGCAGGCCGACGTCACGAAGCTCATCGCCTTCAGCCGGTTCACGGGCCGCGACCCCTTCGTCGCCCCGTCGGGCTTCGGCTCGACGGCGAACGAGGGTGGCGGCGGCACGACGGGCGGCTCCGGCGGCACGGGCGGCTCGACGCCGCCGCCCGCCGGCAGCGAGGCGCAGACGGCCGTCCTCAAGGTGAACGGCGAGACGCAGACCGTCTCGATCGGCGAGGAGTTCCCGGCCGGCGATCCTGTCTTCACCCTCGTCGCGCTGACGGACGACACGGCGACCATCGGCGTCGTCCAGGGGATGTTCGAAGGCGGCGAGGCGACGGTGGACATCGCCCTCGAGGAGCGGGTCGTGCTCGTCGCGGCGCCGTCCTCGACGCGCTACACGGTCGAGCTGCTCGAGATCAACGGCTGAGCCGCAGCCACCGGCTCCAAGGGCCATGCCCGGGGTCAGACCCCGGCCGTGTCCGAAAGAGACAGGAGTTGGCGTCACGGGCAGGCGTTCGCACCCGTGTGCCGTGCGGAGAACCGGCCCGAAAGGACATGGACGGGGGTCAGACCCCGGCCGTGGCTGAAGGCGGCGAGGCGACGGTGGACATTGCCCTCGAGGAGCGGGTCGTCCTCGTCGCGGCGCCCTCCTCGAGGCGCTACACGGTCGAGCCGCTCGAGCTCAAGGGCTAGCCGGTCGACAGGTCGAACGTCGAGGCCACCCGCGCCCACGTCTGATAGGGCGAGGCCTGGTCGCGGACGACGACCGTCATGAGCTTGAGCGCGCGTCCCTGCGCGCCGCCCTGGTTCATGACCTCCGTCCACGTCGCGTAAGTGTCGATGCGGTACTTGCGCCCGTCGGCGCCGGTGACGTTCTGCGTCGGGACGAGGTTCGTGCACGGCGCCGTTCCGCAGGCGTTGACGTCGACGCGCTGGACGACGGACACCGTGGCCCCGCTCGAGTGGGCGGCGGCGAGCGTCGCGTCGACGCCTCTCTTGACCGTCCAGGTCGACGATCCCGCGCCGGCCGTCACGCGCATGATCTCGGAGTCGATCTTGATCCGGAAGCCGTTCGTGCTCGGGAAGGCCGCGCCGCTCGCCACCTGGATCGAGGTGACCGAGGCGTTCACGGCGCTCGACAGCGTCGTGGTCGCCGTGCTCCCGTCGCTGTAGGCGATGTCGCCCTTGTACACGGCGTCGGCCCCGTTCACGGCCGCACTCGCGAGCCCGACCGACTCGTACTTGATCGCCCGGAACTTCTCCATCTCGGAGTCCGCCAGGACGGCGGCGGTCGTCTGGTTGCCCGCGCGCCTCACGGCCACGATCCCGGACTGGAACATCGTGAAGACGGCGAGGAGCCCGACGACCATCACGGCCATCGCGCACAGGAGCTCGACCATGCCGAAGCCCCGCTCGCTGCGGATGCGCACGACGAGAAGGGGCCGCTTCGGGGACACCGCTCAACTCATCGGCACGAGCCCGGTCACGCTCAAGGCGAGGACGGGTGATGCCGATTTCGGAGCCGATGGCCTCGTACGCCTACACGGCGATCAATGCGGCCGGCTCCGAGCTGACGGGCGAGATCACCGCGCCCGACGTCTCGGCGGCCCGCGAGGCCCTGCGCGTGCGCGGGCTCCTCGCGCTCGAGCTCAGCCAGCAGGACGCGGTCGCGAAGGGCGGCGGCATCGCCGTCAAGAAGGTCAAGGCCAAGTCCCTCCAGATCTTCTCGCGCCAGTTCGCCACGATGATCGAGGCGGGGCTCAACGTCGTCACCGCGCTCGTGATCCTCGAGGAGCAGACGGAGGACAAGAAGCTGGGCGTCGTCATCGGCGAGCTGCGCGCCGACGTCGAGGCCGGCCTGCTCCTCTCCGAGGCGATGGCCCGGCACCCGCGCGTCTTCTCGCGGCTCTTCATCGCGATGGTCCAGGCGGGCGAGGCGGCCGGAATCCTCGACGTCGTCCTCGACCGCGTCGCCTACCAGATCGAGAAGGAGACGAAGATCAAGCGCCGGGTGCGCGGGGCGATGATGTACCCGATCATGGTGCTGTCGTTCGCGACGCTCGTCCTGATCGGCATGCTCATGTTCCTCGTCCCGGTCTTCGTCGGGATCTTCGCCCAGCTCGGCGGAGACCTCCCGTTGCTGACCAAGATCGTCGTCTACGCCTCGGACTTCCTGCGGGCGCGCTTCTACATCGTCTTCCCCGCGATCGGGCTCGTCATCTGGGGCTTCTTCCGGCTGAAGCGGACCTACAGGGGCCGCCGGATCTGGGACGC
>DATBJE010000007.1:0-2401 GCA_036556565.1 Gaiellaceae bacterium | reverse complement strand
CTCGGCCGAGATCATGACCCAGCCCGGCTTCTTCGCGCTCACCGGCGACGGGCTCTCCATCGGGCGCGACAGCGCGTCGCCTGTCTCGGCCGACTACGCCTCGCCCTATCCGTTCACCGGCGGCACGATCGACCGGGTGATCGTCGACGTGAGCGGCGACCACTACGTCGACCACGAGAAGGAGGTCCTCGCTTACCTCGCGCGCGACTGAGCGCCGTTACCGCCGAAGGGAGATTCGTATGCGGAAGCTGCTCAAGGACAAGATCAGGCGAGGGACGAGATGATCGAGCCGATCGAGGGAGCGCCGGCCGGCGTCCTCGCATTCAAGGCCGTGGGGAAGGTCGAGGCGGTCGACTACGAGGACGTCCTCACACCGGCGATCGAGAAGGCGATCGCCGAGCACGGGAACGTCCGGCTCGTCTACGAGCTCGGCCCCGAGTTCGAGGGGTACTCGGCGGGTGCCGCCTGGGAGGACATGAAGATCTGGGCGCCGCATCTGAGAGCCTGGAAACGCTGCGCCGTCGTGACCGACCACGGGCTCATGGCCGACGCGATCCGGGGGTTCGGGATGCTCATGGCCGGGCAGATCAAGGTGTTCCCGGTGAGCGAGCTCGACCAGGCGCTTGCCTGGGCGGCCTCCTAGGCGCCGCTCTTGACTCACGGCTTGTGATGAACGACACTCCTCGGCCGCAGGCTCCGGGATGACCTCGCCGAAGGGAGCGACATGTCCGTCCGCCGCGAACGCCTTCTGAACCGCGCCACTCGACTCGGCCTTCTCGTCGTCGTCGGGCTCGCCCTCGCCACGGGCGCCGCTTCGGCGGGCGGCGGGCACTGGGGCGGGGGAGGAGGCGGCGGCGGGTTCGAGCCCGGCGCGCCCGGGGCGGGGGACCCGTACTTCCCGCTCGACGGGAACGGCGGGTACGACGTGAAGCACTACCTCCTCGACGTGGCCTACGACCCGGACACGGACGTCCTCGACGGCGTGGCCACGATCGACGCGCGCGCGACGCAGAACCTCTCGAGCTTCAACCTCGACCTCGTGGGGCTCGACGTGAAGTCCATCAAGGTCGACGGGAGGCGCGCGTCCTGGTCCCGGGACGGCCAGGAGCTCACGGTGACGCCGCGCAAGGGCCTGCGCGACCACCGGTCGTTCACGACCGTCGTCCGATACAGCGGCATCCCCGAGTCCCTCGAAGGGGCGGGCTTCATCGCCACGGACGACGGGGCGCTCGTCATCGGGGAGCCGCATGTGGCTGCGAGCTGGTTCCCGGTCAACGACCACCCGAGCGACAAGGCGTCGTACTCCTTCGAGATCACCGTTCCCGCAGGGCTCGAGGCCGTCGCCAACGGCGTGCTCGAGGGCAAGCGGACGAGGCACGGCCGGACGACCTGGCGTTGGGAGGCGAAGGAGCCGATGGCCTCGTACCTGGCGACCGCCTCGATGGGCGAGTTCGAGATCCACTCGTACAAGGAGAACGGCATCCGCTTCTGGGACGCCGTCGACCCGGATCTCTACACCCCGTTCGAGCCGCATACGGGGAGCCAGTTCGCGATCTCGCAGAAGAGCGAGCCGTCCTACAAGCGCCTCCAGCGGACGATCGCGGTGCCGGGCGGCGGCGCGACGCTCACCTTCTGGGTCAACCGCAACACCGAGGGGAACTGGGACTTCTTCTTCGTCGAGGCTCACACGGCCGGCATGGACGACTGGACGACCTTGCCCGACGCGAACGGCCACACCTCGCAGGACACGGGGTTCGTCTGCCCGTTCTCGCTGGAGCTTCATCCGTTCCTCGAGCACTACCAGAGCGCGAACGACGCGGGCGGCTGCGATCCCACGGGCACGACCGGCGACTGGAACGCCGTCAGCGGCACGAGCGGCGGCTGGGAGCAGTGGAGCATCGACCTCTCCGGGTTCGCCGGCTCCACGGCCGAGGTGTCGCTCTCGTACGCGAGCGACGACCTCTTCCAGATGCCGGGCGTCTTCGTCGACGACATCGTCGTCTCCACCGGGGAGGGAACGACGTCCTTCGAGGACGACGGCGACACGATGGACGGCTGGACCGTCCCCGGCGCACCGGACGGCAGCGCGCCGAACCCGAACGACTGGATCGTCGGCACGGCAGCGGACGCCCCGCCGCCGGTCGGCGCGCAGGTGGACGCGGCCTTCGCGCTCCAGCCGGAGATCATCGAGTTCGAGGAGAGTCACTTCGGGAACTATCCGTTCAAGGCTGGCGGCGGCATCGTCGACGACCTCGCGGGAGTCGGGTTCGCGCTCGAGAACCAGACCCGGCCGATCTACGCGATGGACTTCTTCGTCGACCAGTTCCAGGCCGAGGACGTGGTCGTCCACGAGCTCGCGCACCAGTGGTACGGCGACAGCCTGAGCGTCGCACAGTGGCAG
>DATBJE010000006.1:0-2405 GCA_036556565.1 Gaiellaceae bacterium | reverse complement strand
CTCCACGCTGACCGCGCAGCAGCCGGAGAACAACGTCGTCCGCGTCGCCGTCCAGGCGCTCTCGGCCGTGTGCGGCGGCGCCCAGTCCATCCACACGAACGCCTACGACGAGGCGCTCGCGCTGCCGACGGAGCGGTCGGCTCGGATCGCGCTCCGGACCCAGCAGATCATCCGGCACGAGGCCGGCGGGACGGACACCGCCGACCCGCTCGGCGGCTCGTACTTCCTCGAGGAGCTCACGCGCGAGCTCGAGGAGCGCGCGGTCGAGCTGATCGGGCGGATCGACGCGCTCGGCGGCGCCGTCGCCGCGATCGAGCAGGGGTTCACGCAGCGGGAGATCGAGGAGGCCGCGTACGGGTTCGAGCGCCAGGTGGAAAAAGGCGAGCGTGTCGTCGTCGGCGTCAACCGCTACGTCGAGGACGAGGGGGAGGACGTGGAGCTCCACCGGCTCGACCCCGAGGCCGAGCGGCGCCAGGTGGAGCGCACTGCGACGGTGCGGGCCGAGCGCGACGCGGCTGCGGCCGAGGCGGCTCTCGGCCGTGTGCGGGAGGTCGCGCAGGGCGAAGAGAACCTGCTCCCCGCGATGCGGGACGCGCTGGCCGCCTCCTGCACCGTCGGCGAGATCTGCAACGCGCTCCGCGAGGTGCTGGGCACGTACGATGCCCACCTCGCGCCGTGAGGCTCGAGGACGGGGACATCGCCCTCCGTCCACTCGCCGAGGAGGACGTCCCCGCGATCGTCGAGGCTTGCCGGGACCCGGAGATCCCGCGGCGGACGAGCGTCCCCGAGGGGCTCACGGAGGCCCAGGCAGGCGAGTTCGTCGTCGAGGCCGGGGACGTGTACGCGATCGTCGACGCGGACACCGGCGAGCTGCTCGGCACCGTCGGCTTCCACGTCCGGCACGGGCGCGGCGACTTCGGCTACTGGGTGAGGAAGGAGGCGCGGGGGCGGGGCGTGGCGACCCGGGCGCTCGTGCTCCTGACCCGCTGGGCGGCACGGGAGCGGGGGCTCGGCAGGCTCCAGCTGATCGTCGAGCCGGACAACCTCGCCTCGATCCGCGTCGCGGAGCGCGCCGGTTTCCGGCGCGAGGGCCGCCTGCGTGACTACATCGAGCTCAAGGGCTCCCGCCGCGACGTCTACATGTACTCACTGCTGCCCGAGGATCTCCGCTAGCCGGGGCCACCCCGGACCACCACCCGCTTTCGAGCGTACCGGGGAAAGGTGCGCGAGTGGCGCGCAAGACGTGCCGATCCTGCGCCAACCCGAAGTAAGCTCCGCAAATGGCGAAGGCCGAGGACCTCGACTCGACGCAGGCGAAGCTCGAAGCGCTCGAGCGCCTTCGTGAGGAGGCCCTCCACGCGGGCGACGAGCGCGCCGTGGCGCGCCAGCGCGAGCGCGGAAAGCTGCTCGCCCGCGAGCGGCTCGAGAAGCTCCTCGACCCGGGGAGCTTCGTCGAGCTCGACCGCTACGCGCGCCACCGCAACCCGCACTTCGGGATGATGGAGCGGCGGCCCTGGGGCGACGCGGTCGTCACGGGCCACGGGACGATCTTCGGCCGCAAGGTCTTCGTCTTCTCCCAGGACTTCACCGTCTTCGGCGGCACGCTCTCCGAGGTCTTCGCGGAGAAGGTCTGCAAGGTGATGGACCTGGCCGTGAAGTACGGGTGCCCGCTCATCGGGATCAACGACTCGGGCGGCGCCCGCATCCAGGAGGGCGTTGTCTCGCTCGGAGGCTACGCCGAGATCTTCTGGCGGAACGTCCAGGCCTCGGGCGTCATCCCGCAGATCAGCCTGGTCATGGGCCCGTGCGCCGGCGGGGCCGTCTACTCGCCGGCGATGACCGACTTCGTGCTCATGGTCAAGGACACCTCGTACATGTTCATCACCGGCCCCGAGGTCGTGAAGACCGTCACCGGCGAGGAGGTGACGTTCGAGGAGCTCGGCGGTGCCCTGACGCACGCGTCCAAGTCGGGCGTCGCCCACTTCGCCGCCGACACCGAGGAGGCGTGCCTCGAGGACGCCCGCTACCTCCTCTCGTTCCTCCCCCAGAACAACGTCGACCCGCCGCCCTTCTTCGAGCCGTCCGACCCGCGCGACCGCGAGGATCCCGAGCTCGACACGATCATCCCGGACGAGCCGACCAGGCCCTACGACATGCGGGCGGTGGTCGAGCGCGTCGTCGACGACGGCGAGTTCCTCGAGGTGCACCAGCTCTGGGCCGAGAACATCGTCTGCGGCCTCGCCCGTCTCGGGGGCCACCCGGTGGGGATCGTCGGCAACAACCCGAAGGCGCTCGCCGGGACGCTCGACATCGACTCCTCGGTGAAGGCCGCGCGGTTCGTCCGCACGTGCGACGCGTTCAACATCCCGCTCGTCACGTTCGTGGACGTGCCCGGCTTCCTCCCC
>DATBJE010000005.1:0-1580 GCA_036556565.1 Gaiellaceae bacterium | reverse complement strand
ACGCCCGTCTGCGTCGAGACGACGGTGATGTCGCGCGTGGCGCCGTTCGTGTTCTTGACCCACAGGAACGTGCGGTCGTCGGGCACAAACGTGTCCGAGGCGGCGACGGCGGCGAGAGACGGCAGAGCGCCGGCATAGCCGAGCTCCTGGGTTGCGAATAGCGCCATCTCTCCTCCCTACGGGGTCGTGTCGCGGACGATGCCGGTCGAGGAGGCGTTGCGAAACGTGACCTCCGTGGTGTTGGCCGAGCCGATGTCTCCCGAGATCGGGCTGTAGCTGTAGACCAGCGCACTCATCTGGAACTCGGGGTTGGTCGCGGAGATCGCCCCGCTCGTCGTGCGGATGTTGACGTTGACGGGCGTGGCCGACGAGATCAGCGGCCAGATGGTCGCGTCCACCTTCGCTGCGTCGTAGTCCTGGAAGAAGGTCACGGTGATGGTGCCGTCGGGGATGCCCGGCGTGAACTCCTGGAACGCGGAGCCCATGGCCGTCACCTCCACCTCGGGACGCGACGCCTCGATCGTGACGGCGTTCGCGTGGTCGGAAAGAACGACCGAGTTGACCTCCACCCGGCAGTCCCTGAGCACGTGCTTGGGCATGACTTACTCCTCCTCTCCTGCTGGTGCCGCCAGCGCCGGATGCGCCTTCCCGTAGTGCTCGCGGAGATCGAGCAGGTCGGCGTAGGTCTTCGCCTTCTCCGTCTTCGTGCCGTGGGCCTCGCACGCGGGGCAGTGGAGCCGGTCGGCCTTGGCCTTCGGCCCGGTCACGACCCGGATCGCCCCGCCGTCGATGAGGAAGCCCTCGAGCTCCGGGTGGAACGTGTAGCGAAACCGCTCCCCCGGCTTGTGGCCGGCCACCTCGGAGGTGCCGGCAACCTCATACGTCTTCTCCATGCTCATCCCTCCGCGTAGACCTCGACCTGGAAGCGCATGCCGAGCACGTCGCCGCCCGACTCGCGCGCGTAGGTGGAATAGCCCGAGGCGCTCTGCACGGTCACGTCCTGGGCGGCGCCTGCGAGCGTGGGGTCGCTCTCGAGCGCGCCGCGCACCTGCACCACGAGCGCGTCGAGCGCCTGCTGGGAGCCGATGTCGCCGCCCGCCGTGGGCACGAAGACGGAGACGACGAATCCCCAGGACTCGAGGCCGTTCTGGCTCGCCAGGTGGAAGGCCGTCTCGCCGGGCACGATCTCGGCCGCCGGCGGTGTCGGGTTCGACATCGCATACGCGCTCACCTCGAGCCCGTCGACCGTGGCGAGATTCGCCGCCAGCGCCGCGCGAATGGCCGCGAGGTCAGGCAACGGGCACGCTCCGGTTGTAGGGCGCGAGCATCTGCTCGAGCTCGGGGTCGAAGCGCGAGATGCGAACGGCGTTGCCGTCGAGGCCGATGGAGACGATCCCGAAGGGCGCCTCGCGCTTGCGGCGAAGGAAGCGCGTCGCTAGGAGCGCGGTCGCGTCCTTGATGCCCTGCGGCGTCTGCGCCCACCCGAACTTCCCGGTCAGGCGCACCGAGCGCGGGTAGCAGGAGCGGAAGTAGCGGCTCGTGCGCGCGGTCGTCTGGATGTTCGTGAACGGGCGCCCGTC
>DATBJE010000004.1:0-1781 GCA_036556565.1 Gaiellaceae bacterium | reverse complement strand
GAGTCCCGCTCGAAGAACTACCTGACCATGGCCCTCGAGGAGATCGCCGAGGGCAAGATCACCATCTCCTACTCGTAGCCTCGGGCACGAGGCCCACGGTGGCTCGGGTTCTCCTCGGCGTGACCGGCGGCATCGCGGCCTACAAGGCCTGCGAGCTGCTGCGCCTGCTCGTCAGGGACGGCCACGAGGTGACCCCGCTCCTCACGCCGGACGCGGAGCGCTTCGTGACCGCGCACACCTTCGAGGCGCTTGCGCGCCGCGAAGCCGCCCGCGACCTCTACCCGCACCTCGCCGCCGCCGACCTGCTCGTGATCGCGCCGCTGTCGGCGAACACGCTCGCGAAGCTCGCGCACGGGCTCGCGGACAACGTGCTCACCCAGGCGGCGCTGGCCGTGCGGTGCCCGGTGCTTGCCGCACCGGCGATGAACGTCCGCATGTGGGAGCACCCGGCGACCCAGGCGAACGTCGCGCTTCTCCGCGAGCGAGGCGTGGAGCTGATCGGCCCCGAGAAGGGCGAGCTCGCCGAGGGCGAGCACGGCGTCGGGCGGATGAGCGAGCCCGAGGCGATCTTCGCGCGCTGCGTCGAGCTCCTCGGGGGAGCCGGGCCGCTGCGCGGCAAGCACGTGGTCGTGAGCGCGGGAGGGACGCGCGAGCCGCTCGACACGGTGCGATACGTCGGCAACCGCTCCTCCGGGAAAATGGGCGTCGCCGTCGCCCGCGAGGCACGGCGGCGCGGCGCCGAGGTGACGCTCGTGGCGGCGAACCTGGCCACGCCGCCGCCCGAGGGAGTCGAGCTCGTGGAGGCCCCGACGGCCGCCGACATCGCCCGCGAGGTGCTCGCCCGGGACGAAGCGGACGTCGTGGTCATGGCCGCCGCGGTCGCCGACTACCGACCTGCCGCGCCGGCGGAGGGCAAGCGCTCGAAGGACGGCGAGCGCTGGACCGTGGAGCTCGAGCCGACGGTGGACGTCCTCGCCGAGCTCGGGCGGCGCAAGACCAACGGGCAGGTCCTCGTCGGCTTCGCGGCGGATGAGGGCGGGCGCGGCCTCGAGCGGGCGCGGGAGAAGCTCGCCAACAAGCGGGGGAACCTCTTCGTCTACAACGACGTATCTCGTTCCGACATCGGTTTCGAGTCGGACTTCAACGAGCTCGTCCTCCTCACGCCAGCCGGGGAGCGGGCCGTGAGCCGGCGGAGCAAGGAGGAGTGCGCTGTGGCTATCCTCGACGAGGTCGAGACCCTGCTGGGAGGGGATTAGATGGAAGAGCAGGCCGTCGAAGCGAAGCAGGGCGTCGAGGCGTCGCGCGCCGTGGCGCTCGCCGAGAGGATCATCGCCAACCTGCGGCGCGTGATCCACGCGCCGGACGAGACCCTCGAGTTCTCCGTTCTCTGCCTGCTCTCCGAGGGGCACCTCATCATCGAGGACTTCCCCGGGGTGGGGAAGACAACCCTCGCGAAGTCGCTCGCCCGCTCGGTCGACTGCTCGTTCTCCCGCCTCCAGTTCACGCCCGACCTGCTGCCGTCGGACGTGACGGGCGTGAACGTCTTCAACCAGCGGTCGAACGAGTTCGAGTTCCGGCCCGGGCCGGTGTTCGCGAACATCCTCCTCGTCGACGAGATCAACCGCGCCTCGCCGAAGACGCAGGCCGCGCTCCTCGAGTGCATGCAGGAGCGCCAGGTGACGATCGACGGCGTGTCGTACCAGCTCGCGCCGCCGTTCATGGTCATGGCGACGCAGAACCCGATCGAGTACGAGGGCACGTACCCGCTTCCCGAGGCCGAG
>DATBJE010000003.1:0-3181 GCA_036556565.1 Gaiellaceae bacterium | reverse complement strand
ACCCGCAAGGTGCGGGTCGACCGCCGCAAGATCGACCTCGCCGACCCGATCAAGCGGATCGGCCGCTACGAGGTGCCCATCGTCGTGTTCGAGGACGTGCGGGTCGACGTGAAGACGCTGGTCGTCCCCCTCGGCGGCGAGCTGCCGCCCGAGGAGGAGTTCGAGCAGGCTGCGGCGGACGAGGCCGCCGAGGGAGCCGAGACCGACGGCGAGGCCGCACCGGCCGCCGACGTCAAGGGCGAGGCGGAGCCCGAGGCCGAGGCCGCCGTGGACGCCGCCGAGCCCGACGAGCAGGCGTAGCGCGACCGCTCCCGGCGCCGGGTCGTATCGTGGGCGCCGATGATCGACGTCCCCGAGCCCAGGTACGCGCACGCCGTAGACGGCGTCGCCATCGCCTACCAGGTGTTCGGCCGCGGCGAGGTGGACATCGTCTGGGTCGCAGGCCACGCGACGCACCTCGACCTCAACTGGGAGTCGCCCCTCATGTCGGCGTTCATGCACCGCCTCGCCGAGCTGGGGCGCGTGATCATGCTCGACCGGCGCGGGATCGGGCTCTCCGACCGCCTCGCTCCCGACGACCTGCCTCCGGTCGAGGTCGTCGTCAGGGACGTCGGCGTCGTCCTCGACGCGGTCGGCTCACGCAACACGGTGCTCTTCGGGAGCGACGAGGGCGCACAGATCAGCGCGCTCTTCGCGGCGACTTATCCGGACCGGGTCGGGAAGCTCGTCTGGTACGGCGAGGCCCCGTCGGCCGTCGCCACGGCCGCCAGCCCGTGGGGACCGTCGATCGAGCAGTGGGAGGAGTGGTTCACGTGGGCGGCAGGGCACTGGGGGAGCAGGGAGAGCATCGTCAACGACATGCATGACCTCTGCCCCTCGCTCCTCGGCGACGAGGAGGCGATCGTCTACGGCGCGAAGGTCCAGCGGGCGGCCATCAGCCCGCGAGCGGCGGTCGCTCTCTACCGGATCTCGACGAACTCGACGTCAGCGACATCCTCCCGACGATCCGGACGCCGACGCTCGTGCTCCATCGGGCCGGTGACGGCTACGTGTCGATCGACGCAGGCCGCTTCGTCGCCGAGAGGATCCCCGACGCGACGTTCGTCGAGCTTCCCGGGCGAGACCACTTCCCGTACGTGCCCCCGACCGATGAGCTCTTCGACGCGCTCCGCACGTTCCTGGCGCTGGGCGACGCACGCGTGGAGAGCTCGCGCCGGCTCGCCACCGTCCTGTTCACCGACATCGTCGGCTCGACCGAGCGCGCCGCCTCGCTCGGCGACGCCGGCTGGAAGCAGCTGCTCGACGCGCACCACACGGAGGTCCGCTCACACCTGGCGCGCCACGGCGGCCACGAGGTCGACACGGCCGGCGACGGCTTCTTCGCGACGTTCGACGGCCCCGCCCGCGCCGTGAGGTGCGCCGAGGCGATCATCGAAGGGCTAGGGGAGCTGGGGCTCCCGGTCCGGGTCGGCGTGCACACCGGCGAGGTCGAGGTCATCGGCGGCAAGACCGGCGGCATCGCGGTCGCCATCGGGTCACGCGTGGCAGCTCTCGCCGGCGCCGCGGAGATCCTCGCGACGCAGACGGTGAAGGACCTGACGGCGGGCAGCGGCATCCGGTTCGACGACAGGGGAGCGCACGTCCTGAAGGGCGTGCCCGAGGCGTGGCGCCTCTACGCCGTCGAGGGAGACTCGACGATCTCGTAGTGCGCGGCGCGCTCGTCGAAGCGCGAGAGGAGCGAACGCGCCTCGTCCGGGACGACGGCGACCTCGTGGTCCTCGCCGGCGAACGCGCGCACCGAGCCCAGCGAGTCCCAGAGCGTGAGCGTCCCGAACTCGAAGCCCTCCTCGACCTCGCGCCGCAGGAGGAAGACGCCCTGGAAGCCCTCGTGGCCCGAGACCCACGGGAGGATCGTCCCGCGGAGGAGCGCCTCGTAGGCATCCGCGTCCTCGGACGTCGCCGCCCAGCCTCGCCACCAGCGCGCGATCATGGCGCGATGCTAGCGCCCTACCCCGCCGCGAGATCCGAGAACTTCGCGTAGCGCTTCAGGAAGGAGAGCTTGACCGTGTCGGTCGGGCCGTTCCGGTGCTTGGCCACGATCACCTCGGCGAGGCCCTGCTGCTCGGACTCCTCCCCGTTGTAGTACTCGTCGCGGTAGATGAACATCACGATGTCGGCGTCCTGCTCGATCGAGCCGCTCTCGCGGAGGTCGGAGAGGATCGGGCGCTTGTCGTGGCGTTGCTCGACGGCCCGCGAGAGCTGCGAGAGCGCGATGATCGGGACGTCGAGGTCGCGCGCGAGCACCTTCAGCGAGCGCGAGATCTGCGACACCTCCTGGACGCGGTTCTCGGCGGTCGTCCCGGAGGTCATGAGCTGGAGATAGTCGACGACGATCAGCCCGAGGTCGGGATGCTTGCTCTTGAGGCGCCTCGCCTTCGAGCGGATCTCCATCATCGTGATCGAGCCCGTGTCGTCCACGTAGAGCGGGGCGCGGGCGAGCTTGTCGCACGCCGCGGTCAGCCGCGGCCAGTCGTCGGCGGCGAGCTTCCCGGTGCGCAGGCGCTGCGACTCGACCTTCGCCTCGCTGCACATGAGGCGCTGCGTGACCTCGGTCTTCGACATCTCGAGCGTGAAGAGCGCGACCGGGATCTCGTTGCGGACGGCGAGGTTCGCCGCCACGCCGAGGCCGAGCGCCGACTTCCCCATGCTCGGCCGCGCCGCCATGACGATGAGGTTCCCCTCCTGGAAGCCCGACGTGATCCGGTCGAGGTCGCGGAAGCCCGAGGGGACGCCGGTGACGTCCGAGCCGGACTCGTAGAGCTGCGTGATCCGCTCGAAGCTCTCCTTCAGCAGCGCCTCGATGTGGCTGAACTCGGAGGTCGCCTTCTCCTGCGAGAGCTCGAAAAGGACCTGCTCGGCCCGGTCGACGAGCTCGGCCGTCTCGCCGGGCCGCTCCCAGCCGAGGCGGGCGATCTCGCCGCCGACGCGGATGAGCCCGCGGAGCGTCGCCGCCTCCTTGACGATCTGCGCGTAGTGGCCGGCGTTCGCGCTCGCGGGGACGAGCGCCGCGAGCTCGTGGATGCGGACCTTGCCGCCGACGTCCTCGAGGTCGCCGCGCTCGTCGAGCTGGTCGACGAGCGTGATGGCGTCGACGGGCTCGCCCTTCGCGTAGAGCGCGAGC
>DATBJE010000002.1:0-2022 GCA_036556565.1 Gaiellaceae bacterium | reverse complement strand
CGCTCCCGCCCTGGTGCGCCGCCTCTGCGACTACCACGTGGGGATCGGCTCGGACGGGATCCTCGAAGTCGTGGCGGTCGACGGGCGGCGCGCCGAGATCGTGATCTGGAACCCGGACGGGTCGACGGCCGAGCTCTCGGGCAACGGGACGCGCATCGCCGCCCGCTGGCTGGCGCGGCGCGCGGGCACCGACGAGGTGGTCGTCGCCGTGGGCGCGCGCGAGGTCGTCGCCCGGATGCGCGACGGCCTCGAGGTCGAGACCGAGATCGGCCGCGTCGAGGTCGGGGCGCCCGAGCAGCTCGACGTGGACGGCGCCCGTCTCGAGTTCACGCCGGTCTCCGTGGGCAACCCCCACGCTGTCATCCGCCGCGATCCGGATCGGGCCGACCTCGTCCGGCTCGGGCCGCTGGTCGAGAATCACCCGCGGTTCCCCGAGCGGACGAACGTTCAGCTCGTGCGCGTCGACTCGCGGAACGACGCGACGGTCGGCGTGTGGGAGCGCGGGGCGGGGGAGACCCTCTCCTCGGGGACGAGCGCGGTCGCCGTCGCGGGCGCCTCCGTGGCGAACGGGTGGTGCGAGAGCCCTGTGACGGTCCACCTCGCGGGCGGCAACATGCGCGTCGACCTCGACGACGGCTTCCGGGCGCGCCTCACGGGCGCGGCTCAGGAGATCTGCCACGGCGAGGTTGCGGAGGAGCTCCTCGCGGACGTGGTGGACGAATGAGGTTCGCGCGCAGGCTCGACCAGGTGCCGCCGTACCTCTTCGCCGAGCTCGAGCGGAAGATCGAGGTCATGAGGGGGGAGGGCATCGACGTCATCTCGCTCGGGATCGGCGACCCGGACCTGCCGACGCCGCCGGCGGTCGTCGAGGCGCTGCAGCGCGCGGTCGCGCAGCCGGCCACGCACCAGTACCCGTCGAACCGCGGGCTCGCCACGTTCCGCGAAGCCGTCGCGGCCTTCTACGCGGATCGGTTCGGCGTCGCCGTCGACCCGGAGACCGAGGTCGTCCCCGTGCTCGGCGGCAAGGAGGGAGTCGCGCACGTGGCACTTGCCTGCCTCGACCCGGGGGACACGTGCCTCGCGCCCGACCCGGGATATCCGCCGTACATCTCCGGGCCCGTGTTCGCGGGGGCGGAGGTCCACGACCTGCCCCTGCGCGAGGAGAACGGCTTCCTGCCCGACCTTGCCGCGGTACCGCCCGATGCGGCGGAACGCGCGAACCTCCTCTTCTTCAACTACCCGAACAACCCCACCGGCGCGGTCGCGGACGAGGGATTCTTCGCGGAGGCGGCCGCCTTCGCCCGGGACAACGACCTCGTCGCGATCCACGACGCCTCCTACACCGAGATCGCCTTCGGGGGCGCCAGGCCACCGAGCTTTCTCGGCATCCCGGGGGCGAAGGACGTCGGCGCCGAGATCTTCTCGCTCTCCAAGGGCTGGAACATGACCGGCTGGCGCGTGGGCTGGATCGCCGGGAACGCGGAGGTCGTCGAGCACTACCGCCGACTGAAGACGAACCTCGACTCGGGGATGTTCGACGCGCTCCAGCTTGCGGGCGTCGCCGCCCTCACCACCGCGCGCGACTTCCCTCGCGAGATGTCCGAGATCTACCGCCGGCGGCGCGACCTGATGGTGGGCGCGCTCGCCGAGGCCGGCCTCCCGTCCGACAGGCCCCGAGCGACGCCCTACATCTGGACGCGCGTGCCCGAGGGCCACGACTCGGCGAGCTTCGCCGAGCTCGTCCTCGAGCAGGCGGCCGTCGTCGTGTCGCCCGGCTCCTCGTTCGGCCGGGCGGGGGAGGGCTACGTGCGGATCTCGCTCACGGTCGCGGACGAGCGCCTCACCGAGGCGGCGGGCCGGATCGCCTCTTCGCTCCGGGTCGAATCACGGGCATAATCGCCCTGTGAGCCAGCACCAGCCCGACCCCGCGCCAGGGGCGGAGCCAGAGCGCGGATTCGTCGTCGCCGTGCTGGCGCCCGGGGTGGACGAGGACGAGGAGCTGGGGGAGCTGCGCGAGCTCCT
>DATBJE010000001.1:0-10490 GCA_036556565.1 Gaiellaceae bacterium | reverse complement strand
GGGCGGACGCGACGCTCGGCCAGACGATCCAGGCGGTCTGCGCCGGACAGCTCGTCATCCCGGGCGAGTGGCGCGAGCGGGTCGGCCGGCCGGTGCTGTCGCCGCGCGAGAAGCAGGTGCTCGGCCTGGTCGTCATGGGCTACACGAACAAGGAGATCGCCGGCAAGCTCCGCGTGGCCGAGAGCACCGTCAAGAGCCACCTGACGTCGATCTTCGCCAAGCTCGGCGTGCGCGGGCGGAGCGAGGCTGCGGCGCTCGTGCTCGACCCCCAGAGTGGGCTCGGCACCGGCGTCCTCGCAGTACTCGAGAGGCCTCGGTGAGCGCACAGCCGACACCGCGCGCGCCTGCGCTCGCCGACGTCCGCCCACGGGCGTTTCCGCCGCTCGTGAAGGCGGCGCTCGCGGCCGAGATTCTCCGCGCCTACCTCCAGGTCCGCTGGCACCTCTGGCGAACCGACCTGCCCCGCACGCTCGCGGCGGCGCGCGCCGGTCGAGTCGAGCCTGCCGCGCGGGGGCGACGCGAGAGCCTCGTGCTCGGCACGCGTCTGGGCCAGGCCGTCGGACGGACGCTCCGCCTGCTCCCCACGGACGACCGCTGCCTGCTGCAGTCCCTCGTGCTCACACGCCTCCTCGCCGACCGCGGGGTCGAGTCCGCACTCGTCATCGGGGTCGTCGTCGAGCCGGAGCTCGCCGCGCACGCCTGGGTCGAGAGCGACGACGTGCCGCTCCTGCCCACGAGCGGGTCGGCCTACGCTCGGCTCGTCCGGATGTGAGGCCTGTCGCCGCCCCGGCCTAGCGCGGCCGCGAGCCGCGCCGCTCGAGCGTGGCGTCGTGCTCCGACCGCCGGCGCAGGGCGTCCCGCACGGCCTGGCCGCTGCGGCCGAGCTTCTCCCCCCAGGTCTCGCCGTCCTTGGGCTTGACCTCCTCCGCCACGAGCGGCGCCAGCGCCGCCGCCGACTCCCGCGCCGGGAGCGCCCAGAAGTTGCTCAGCACGCGCTCGAGGTGGTTCTCGAGCACGGTCCGCTCGCGCACCTTGAGGAGGTTGCGCGCCCACACGCGGAGCGCCCACGGAACCCGGTGGCCGAAGAAGAGGGCGTCGAGCGTCGCGGCGGTCGTCTCCCAGAGCCGGCCGACCTGCCAGGCACGCGCGACCCGGCCGACCTCCGCCCGGTCGAGGCCCTGGATCATGGCGGCCACGTCGACGAGGTCGCGGAGCCGCCGCAGCGGCTCGTGCGCCCACGAGTGCGCCGCGAGCAGCAGGGCGTGGTGGACCGGGTCGGGGGCGAGGACGCCTTCCAACCCGGTCGTGGACGGGACGGCCGAGGCGAGGAGCTCGGGCGTCGAGGGCGCCCGGCGCCGCTCGAGCCACTTCGGCTGCGAGTGGATCTCCACGCTGATCGGCAGCCCACGGACGGCGAGCGGGCGCAGGTGGTGGATGTCGACGTAGAGCGCCGGGTCGCCGATCGGCTCGAAGCCGGCGGCGAGCAGCGCCTCCTGCGCCTCCTGTGGCCTCGGGACGAGCAGGTCGAGGTCCTTGAACGGGCGCAGGGCGGGATCCGGGTAGCGTGCCGCGACCTCGGGGCCCTTGATGACGAGGATCGGGCCGTCGCACGCCTCACGGACGCGCGCGAGCAGCCTCGGCGCGACGAGCGACGAGATCGCGGCTCCGCGCTCCTGCGCGCGGAGCTCCTGCGGAACCGGGAGTCCGAGCGCCCGGAAGCGGCGCGCGGCGAGGGGCTCGACCCGGTGGCTCGCGAGATCGGAGAGCTCGGGGGCCCGGTCGATGACGCGGTCGACGCCGGCCCAGAGGAGGACGTCGATGTCGGCGCCGGCCGGCCGCGCGTCCCTCGGGACGAGGCGGACGACCTGGGCCGGCTCGGATCGGGTGGCCATCGCGTCAGTAGAGGCCGAGGGAGCCTCGCCGGCGCTCGCGCCGGAGCGCCCGCCGGAACCAGAGGATGCCGATCGTGAGCGACGCCGCCGAGATCGGGAGCAGCACCGCGACGTCCCTCGCCGTGTCCTCCCAGCCCGTGCCGCCGAGGAGGGGCTGCCGCATCCCGTTCACGACGATCGCGACGGGGTTCAGCGCCGCCAGGTCGTCCGCCCAGCTCGGGAGCAGGTCGAGCGGGAAGTACGCCCCGGAGAAGATCGTGAGCGCGGCGACGCCGAAGCCGGTGATCGCGGCCCCGCGCTTGAAGGTGAGGATCGTGCCCGCCGTGGCGATCCCGATGCCCCAGACGAAGGGAATGAACGCGACGAGGACGACGGCGGCCGGGAGGAAGCCGTCGGGCTCGAAGTGGAGGCCGAAGAAGAGCGCGATGACGACGAGGAAGAGCGCCGTGCGCACGGGGATGTAGAGCAGGTCGTAGAAGACGGTCCCGACCTGGATCGTCGCGCTCGTCGTCGGCGTCATGAGCAGGGACTCGAGCGTGCCCGCCATCTGCTCGTTCCGGATCCCGGCGGCGACGCGCCCGAGAGCGAGCTGCATGAACCCGCTGAGCGCGATGCCAACGGCCACGAACTCCATGTAGGTGACCTGCGAGCCGCCGTAGGTCGGCAGGACGCTCGGGTTCACCATGAGGCCGACGAAGTAGAACATGAAGGCCTGAAGGGCCAGGGACGCCCACTCGGAGACGAACGAGAGCCTGTAGCTCCAGGCGACGAGGAAATCCCGCCGGAAGAACGCGGGGAGCTTCTGCATCTCGCCGAAGAAGGCCGAGACGCGTCCCGGCCGCGGCGGGACGAGGACGCTCACAGCTCGCCTTCCCCGCTCGTGAGCCGCATGAAGGCCTCCTCCACGAGCGACCGCTCCTCGTGGCACGAGAGCACCTGGACGCGGGCGGCCGTCAGGGACGAGATCGCTTCGCCGAGGACGGCGTCGTCGGCGAGCGTCAGGACGTAGTGCCCGGGCTCGCCGTGCGGGGACGGCCTGACGGTGGCCATGCCGTCGAGGACGCGCTCGAGGTAGCCCGGGTCCTCGCCGCCCCCGTTCCGGAGGTGGAGGAGGTACCGGCGGCGGGCCGTCTGCGCCATGAGCTCGGGGACGCTGCCCCGGAAGCGGGCCTCGCCGCGATCGAGAAGCAGGACGCGGTCCGCGAAGCCGCGGATCTCGTCGAGCCGCTGCGTCGCCCAGACGACCGCCGTGCCGCGCGCTGCGATCTCCTGGACCAGCTCGCGGGCCGCCCGCGCGCCCTGGGGGTCGAGGTCGTGCGTGGCCTCGTCCACCAGCAGCACGGCGGGGTGGGTGAGGAGGGCGCGCGCCACCGACAGCCGCTTCTGCATCCCGTGCGAGTACTCGCCCACGCGCTTGCGCGCCGCGTCGGTGAGCCCGACGAGCTCGAGGACCTCGTAGGCCTTCTGCGTCGCCCGCCGCTTGCGGAACCCGTGCAGCCGTCCGAAGAAGACGAGGTTCTCGAGACCCGTGATCCGCAGGTAGAACGACCGGTCGCCCGAGGGGACGAGGCCGATCGACTGCCGCAGGGCGCGATCGCCGGTCGTGCCGTCCCGGCCGAGCACGGTCACCGTCCCCGCCGAGGGGACGACGAGCCCGGCGAGGATCCGAAGGAGGGTCGTCTTGCCCGCGCCGTTCGGGCCGAGGAGCGCGTGGATCTCGCCCGCGCCCACGCTCAACGAGACGTCGGCGACCGCGACGTGGGCGCCGAAGGCCATGCGGACGCCGTCCAGCGCGATCGCGGCGGGCGCCGAGCGCGCCTGGTCCGGGACCGCGGTCAGGGGCGCGGCGCCGGCCGGGTCGGCGAGCAGCCCGGTCTCCACCTTCTCCGGGGAATGGCTGGTCACGATGCCTCGGTCGGGGAGGGGCGCCGCCGCGAGCGCCCCTCTCCCCGTGCGCCCTGCCGCGGTGGGCGCCCTACGCGGTTGCCCGCACCGGCGTCGGGGTAGGCAGGAGCCCTCTGAGCTGCGCCCACCTGCTCGCCTCCGTCCGGTTGGACACGCCGAGCTTCCGGTAGATGTTCGAGAGGTGGAACTTGACCGTCTGCTCGGTCACCCACAGCATCCGAGCGAGCTCGGCGTTCGAGTGGCCCTCGGCGCCGCGCTGGAGGATCTCCAGCTCGCGGCGCGTCAGGCCGGGCGAGTCCTCGACCTGGGCCGGCGGCGGCGACGCGGTGGCATGCGCGCCCGAGAGGTAGATGGAGTGGTCGAACGCCTGCCGGATCGCAGAGGTGAGGTCGTCCGGGTGCGCCGTCTTGAGGACGTACGCGACCGCGCCGGCGGCGAACGCCGCCTCGATGTGCTGCGGGTCCTCGTACATGGAGAGGACGATCACGCGCAGGCCGGGGTTGCGCTCCCGCGCCTGGCGGAGGAGCGTGATCCCGTCCACCTCCCCGTCGTTCATTTTGATCCCCGTGATCAGGAGATCAGGCCGCGCCTCGTCCAGGATGTCGAGGGCCTCGGTCGCCGAGGTCGCCTTGGCGACGACGTCGACGCCGACTCGCGAGACGACTTGCTGGACCGTCTCCAGCCAAAGAGGGTGCTGGTCGACGAGGACAGCCGTCCGCCGGTCTAGAGAGATACTCATCGAAAGGGCCGCCTTTCGAATCGAGGGTTTGCCGCTGAGATGCCGCTGAGATGGGTTTACAGGATCCCCCGAAAGAAGTAAAGGCCCCGGACCTAGACTTAAGTGTGGAAACCGGACGAGCTTCACCGAGTTTCCACCACTTCTCGACTGGCTGGTCCTGGGGACAACCCTGTGGGTCGTGGTGTGGACTCCGACAAGCGGGTGGTCCAGGCTATCCGCGGCGGCCCCGCTGCCTCCCCGAAAGCTGGTGGCCAAGCCAGCTCGGGCCGCGTCGACGAGCGCCCCGAAGTGCGTCGGCGAGCGCCGGAGCCGCCTCCGGCCCGTGCACGGCGTCGCCGTGGCCGACAAGGACGTGCTCCGGCGCGAGCGTCTCCGCGAGCGCCCGCAGCCCGCGCGGCGGGTGGATGCGCAGGACGGGGTGCACGCCGAGCCGCTCGCCGGCGGCCGTGAAGTACGGCGCCGTCCCGAGCGCCTCCCCGCAGACGACGACGTTCGGGGCCGGCCACCAGAGCGCGACCTCGCGCCAGCCCGGCACGTCCAGGATCGGGACCGCCGCGAACGGCGAGCCGGGAACGCCCGCGAACGGGAGGCGCAGCTGGGGCACGCCGAGCCGGCGCGCAAGGGCGGCGCAGTCGCGCGGGTGGCGGTCGACGAGCTGGATGACCCCGGCCGGCGCCCCCAGGCCGCGCACCCGCTCCTCGACGCCCGGCGCGTCGACGGGATCGACGAGCCACACCCGGCCGCCGGCGGCGAGCGCGTGCGAGGCGCGTTCGAGGAGCGGGGGCTCCGAGGCGATCCAGCTCACGCCGACGCCGGCCGCCTCGCTGAAGTGCACGGTCATCCGGCGAGCAGGATCTCGTAGACCAGGAAGACGTTCAGGCTGACGATCAGCGCGGCGATCGCGACGGCGACGGCGGTCGTCAGCCTCGTGTTCACGAGATCGCCCATGAGGTCCCGCCGCCGCGTGAACATGACGAGCGGTACGAGCGCGAACGGGATCCCGAACGACAGCACGACCTGGCTGAGGACGAGCGCGCGGCTGGGGTCGACGCCGACCGCGAGGACGACGAGCGCCGGGACGAGCGTGACGGCGCGGCGGAGGAAGAGCGGGATCCGCCGGTTCACGAAGCCCTGCATCACCACCTGGCCCGCCATCGTGCCCACGGACGAGGAGGAGAACCCGGACGCGAGGAGCGCGATGCCGAAGAGGGCGGCAGCGTTGCCGCCGAGCTCGTCGTCGAAGGCCGCGTAGGCGCGCTCGATGCTGTCGATCCCGAGCCCGAAGAAGACCGCCGCCGCGACCGCCAGCATGGTCATGTTCACGATCCCCGCGATCGACATGGCGATGATGACGTCGATGCGCTCGAAGCGCTGGATGCGCCTGCGCTCCGCCGGGAAGCGGCCCTGGATCCGGCTCTGCGTGAGCGCCGAGTGCAGGTAGACGACGTGCGGCATGACCGTCGCTCCGAGGATCCCGGCCGCGAGGAGCAGCGACTCCGCGCCGTCGAAGCCCGGGACGACGAGGTGGCGCGCGACCTGGCCCGGGTCCGGGCGCGCCATCAGCGCCTCGAGCGCGAAGGCCGCGACGACCACTCCGACCAGGGCCGCGATCACCGCCTCGAGGCGCCGGAACCCGTAACGCTGGAGCGCGAGGATGGCGAACGCCCCCGAGCCCGCCAGGAGGCCCGCCGGGAACAGGGGGATGCCGAAGAGCAGGTGGAGCCCGAGCGCGGCCCCGAGCACCTCGGCGAGATCGGTGGCCATGGCGATGAGCTCGGCCTGGATCCACAGGGCGAACGAGACCGGGCGCCGGAACGTGTCCCGGCACATCTCCGGGAGGTTCTTCCCGGTGGCGATCCCCAGCTTCGCCGAGAGGGTCTGCACGACCATCGCCATGAGGTTCGCCGCGAGGACGACCCAGAGGAGCAGGTAGCCGAATTCCGCGCCGGCGGCGACGTTCGTGGCGAAGTTGCCCGGGTCGATGTAGGCGACGGCGGCCACGAAGGCGGGGCCCAGGAACGGCCAGAGCGCACGGAGGCCGTGGCGCTCGCCGGCGAGGCTCGCATGGGCGGCGCGCAGGGTCGCCTCCTCGCCCGGGAGGACGTCGCCGACGGCAGGCCCCGGCGAGCGGGGGAGCGATATTTCGGGGGAATGAGGTTGCCAACCCATGTCCCCCAAAACTATAGTTTAGACGTGTCTAACTCTCGTGCAGTCACCCGGCGCCAGCTGATCGTCGGGGCGGCGCCGGTCGTGGCCGCCGCGCCCTTCGCCGGGCTCGCGTTCGCCGGCCGGTCGCAGACCGAGGCGACCCACGTCCACGGCGAGACCCACACCGGCCACGCCGCGATGATCGGCGAGCAGGTTCCTGCTCCGGGCGGTCCGACCGACCTCGACGAGCTGACGTACCCGCCGCCGGCGCTTCCGCACCAGCCCGGCCGCGTGCGCGCGTACACCCTCACGGCACACGACCTCGACATCGAGGTGGCGAAGGGCGTGACGTTCCCGGCGTGGACGTACAACGGCACCGTCCCCGGGCCGGTCATCCGCGCGACGGAGGACGACCTCCTCCGCGTCCACTTCGCGAACGGCGGCTCGCACCCGCACACCATCCACTTCCACGGCATCCACCCGGCGAACATGGACGGCGTCTTCGAGATCGTGAACCCGGGCGAGACGTTCACCTACGAGTTCCCGGCCCGCCCGTACGGCATGCACCTCTACCACTGCCACGCGACGCCCCTCAAGAAGCACATCCACAAGGGCCTGTACGGCGCGTTCATCATCGACCCGCCCGAGCCGCGCCCGCCCGCGCAGGAGCTCGTCATGGTGATGAACGCCTTCGACACCGACGGCGACGGCGAGAACAACTTCTACGCGGTCAACGGCCCGGCGTTCTACTACGCGCGCTACCCGATCCGCGTCCGGCGCTCGCAGACCGTCCGCATCTACCTCGCCAACCTCACCGAGTTCGACCTCGTCAACTCCTTCCACCTCCACGGCGACTTCTTCCGCTACTACGCGACCGGCCGCAGCGAGCACGTCGAGTACACGGACACGGTCATGCTCTGCCAGGGCGAGCGCGGGATCATCGAGATCGACTTCGCCAACACTGGCCACTTCATGTTCCACGCGCACCAGTCCGAGTTCGCCGAGCTGGGCTGGATGGGCTTCTTCGAGGTGGTCGACTAGACATGGAAGCGCGGTCGGCCGCCGAGAACGTGCCGAACCGCGGTCGGCGGCTGTGGGTCCTCGTCCCGATCCTCCTCCTCGTCGCCGTCGTCTCGCTCTTCTCGGCGCGGGGAGGCTCGCTCCTCGAGCTCGTGGGCCGCAACCCGCCGCCGCCCGACGAGTTCGACGTCCGCCGCGTCGAGTTCTCCCCCGGGGAGATCCGCGTCCGGGTGACGAACCCGCAGCGCGACGACCTCACCATCGCGACGGTCACCGTGGACGACGCGATCGTCCCCTACGAGGTCGACGGGCCCACGACGCTCGGGCGCCTGCGCTCGGCCACGATCGTGATCCCGTACGACTGGGTCGAGGACGAGCCGATCGCAGTCGGCATCACGAGCTCGACCGGGATCCAGACCACCGAGGAGATCGCCGCCGCCGTCGAGACGCCCGGGCCGAGCGGTGAGGGCTTTCTCGGCTACGCGATCCTCGGGACGCTCGTCGGCATCGTCCCGATCGCCCTCGGGCTCCTCTGGCTCCCGTCCCTGCGCCGGGCCTCGCCGCAGTGGCTCGCCGCCTTCATGGCGCTGACCGGAGGCCTCCTCACCTTCCTCGCGCTGGAGGCGCTCGCGGAGGCGCTCGAGCTCCAGGCGGGCCTTCCCGGCGCGCTGGGCGGCACCGGCCTCGTGCTGCTCGGCGTCGCGTCGAGCTATCTCGCGCTGACGTTCCTCTCCCGGCGCCTGGGGAGAGGCGCGGTCGAGAAGGGCGGCGTGCTCGGGGGGCTCGCCCTCGCCACGCTCGTCGCGATCGGGATCGGCGTCCACAACCTGGGCGAGGGGCTCGCCGTCGGGACGTCCTTCGCGCTCGGGGAGCTCACGCTGGGGACGTTCCTCGTCATCGGCTTCATGCTCCACAACGTCACCGAGGGCCTCGGCATCGCCGCGCCCCTCGCGGAGGGACGCCGGGCGAGCCTCGCGAGGCTCGCGGCGCTGACGCTGGCCGCGGGGGCGCCGACGATCGTGGGCGCCTGGCTGGGCGGCTACCTCACGAACGACGTGCTCGGCGTCCTCTTCTTCGCTCTCGCGGCCGGCGCCGCGCTCCAGGTGGTCGTCGAGGTGGGCCGGTTCGTCGCGCGGCGCGCTCCGGGTGGGCTCACGTCCGGCCACGCGGTCGGCGGCTTCCTGACCGGGATCGCGCTCATGTACGCGACCGGCCTCCTGGTCGGCTAGCGCCTTCGACACCCTCCCCGGACGCGTCCGGCGTAGGAACGCCGTATGACGTGCCCGTATCACTCAGGAGGGTGATAACCGCCCCCCGCGATCGGACGATACTCCGACGTAGGAACGGGCGAGACAGTCCGACCTGCGGCAGATGACGTGGAACCAAATCACCCCCCTGGCGACGAGCCCGGTGCAGGTCCGCATCGGGAGGACGTGCCCATGAGCACGCCCCTCCGCGAGCGCCCTGACGCCCCGCTCGGCACCCTCATCTTTCGCGCCGGTCTCCTTCCGGCGGAGACGATCGAGAGCGCGCTCGAGGAGGGCGTCAAGACCGGCAGGCGCCTCGGCGAGATCCTCACCGAGCGCGGCCTCATCAAGGAGGTCGACCTCGCCCGGCTCCTCGCGGGCCAGCGTGGCCTCGAGTACGTGACGCTCCGCGAGCAGATCGTCGACCCGGCCGCCGCCGCGCTCTTCACCGAGGAGCAGGCCCGCCTCTTCCGCGCCCTTCCGTACACCTTCGAGGAGGGCGTGCCCGTCGTCGCGATCGCGGATCCCACCGACGACGTCCTCACCCGCAACATCCGCGAAGCCCTCGGCCGCGAGGACGTGCGGTTCGTCGTCTCGACCCGCGGCGAGCTGGGCGAGATCGCCGAGGACGTCTACTCGAAGCAGCTTCCCGCCCCGCTCCCCGCGCTCGAGGTCGAGCCAGAGGCCCCGTCTGCCGAGGCCGAGGCGCCTGCGCCGGAGCCCGTCGCCGCGGTCGAGCCTCCGGCCGCCCCCGTCGACGAGCTCGAGCACTCCGGAAACGGGCTCGGCGAGCCTGCGCTCGAGGTTCCCCCCGCGCCCGAGCCGGCCGGCTCGGAGGAGCCCGCTCTGCCGGCCCCGGCCCCCCTCCCGGCGGAGCCGGCCGCGGAGGCCGTTCCCGTCGATCCCGTTCCCGCGGCGCCCGAGCCCGTGGCCGCGCCCGAGCCCGTCGCCGCCCCCGAGCCGGCCCCGGAGCCCGTGGCCGCGGTCGCGCCTCCGGTCGCACCCGAGCCCGTCGAGCCCGCCCCCGAGCCGCTCGAGGCCCCGGCGGAGCCCGTCGAGCCGGTGTCCGAGGCGGTCGTCCAGCCTCCCGAGGAGCGGGTCGTCTCCCCCGCAGACGAGCCTGCCCCCGAGCCCGTCCCGGAGCCCGTCCCCGCTGCCGAGGCGCCCGTCACTCCCGAACGGGCGCCGCCCGTCGAGCCGGTCGCAGGCCTCGAGCCCGCGACGCTCGAGCCCGTACCCTCGCCGGAGCCCGCCCCACCGGCTCCGATGCCCTACCCGCCCGCCGCGGCCCAGCCCGAGGCCCCGCTCGCGCCGGCCGAGGAGCCCGCCCCGGACGGCGTCGTCTTCCGCGTCACGGTTCGCCTCTCGAACGGCGAGCGCGTCGAGGCGGGCGAGTTCGCCGACCTCGCCGGGGCGAAGCAGCAGGCCAAGTCCCTCGTCACGACCGTCGCCGAGGCGGATCAGGACGACTGGCCCTACGTCAGCGGCCGCTTCCTCAAGCCCGACACGATCGTCTCCGTCGACATCGTCGAGCAGTCG